>CAWCWQ010000214.1:0-46842 GCA_963799145.1 uncultured Acidobacteriaceae bacterium
CAAAACCACCGCCGCCACCCGTAGCGCCGCTGCCGCGAAGGTGGAGCAATACCTGGAAGAATCCGCCGGCACGGCTCTGGTGCAGCCGGGCGCGCTGGTCCCGGTTTTCGAACAACTCGCCCGCATGAGCGCCGGCCAGGAGCCCAAAACCGTTCACATGATCCACTTCGGCGACTCCCACACGGCGGCCGACGAATGGACCGGCGGGCTGCGCGACCTCTTCAAGGCGCGATTCGGCGACGGCGGCGTCGGGCTTCTCCATGGCCGGACATCCCTTCCCCGGCTATCGCCGCTTCGACGCACCCGGCGGCGCCACCACTGCTCTGGCACTCCTACGGCGGCCACACGGGCAAGGGCGACGGCTACTTCGGACTGGGCGGCGTCAGCATCTCCACCGCGCGCGCCGGACAATCCGTGTATCTCGACGCGGAGTGCGACCGGCTCGAAATCGACTACCTGCTGCAGCCCGGCGGCGGGTCCATGGAGCTGTACGACAACGACCGGCGCGCCGACGAAATCTCCACCGAGGGCGAGGTGGGTCCGGGCTTCGCGCTTACCAGATTTCGCCGGGCCCGCACCGTTTCAAGCTGGTCACTCTGGATCGCGCCCCGTCCGGCTCTTCGGGTGGGCGGCCAATAAGGGCCCGGCGTCACCTACGAAGCGCTCGGCATCAACGGCGCCGAGGCCGCGGTGATCGAACATTGGAACGAGGCCATGACGGCCACTTACCTGCAACATCGAAACCCGGGAATGATCGTGCTGGCCTACGGGACTAACGAGGCTACCGACTCAAGTTGGAGCGGGGACGGCTACCAGCGGATGTTCGGCGATCTGTTGGACCGCCTGCGCCGCGCCGCGCCCGCCGCCTCCATCCTGGTGGTCGGCCCCGGCGACCGCTGGCGCTATTCGCACGGGAAGTGGCAGATCGTTACTGGCATCGACAACATCATCGCCGCCCAGCAGGCCGCCTGCCGGGAGCATGGCTGCGCCTTCTGGAACACCCGCGAACGCATGGGCGGCGCGGGCGCCATGCGCGATTGGGTGTACGCCGGCATGGCCCAGTGGGACTACGTTCACTTCACCGTACCCGGTTACCGCCGGCTGGCCGCCGTCCTGTTCGGCGACATGATGCGGCAGTTCGACGCCTATCAAAAGACGCGATCCGAAATTGGAGAACAGGCCCCTGGCGGGCAGACAGATCATGGACAAGCAGACAAGAATCGTTGAAATCGTCAAACGGGTCGCCGGCGAAACCGATCGACCCGGCGCCGGACGAATCGCTCTTCGAGTCGGGCGCGCTCGACTCCTTCACCCTCGCCAACCTGGTCACGGCGCTCGAAAAGGAGTTCTCCATAAAGATTCCCGATGCCGATCTTACGCCGCGGAAATTCGATTCCGTGGTGCGCATCGAGGCCTACCTCCAGAGCCGGTCCTAGCATGGCTTACCTTCGCGCGTTGGGATCGTATGTGCCCTCCCGCGTGGTGGACAACGCGGAGCTGGCTCCCCGGGTGGGCGTCGATCCCGCCTGGCTGCTGCACGCGACAGGCATTGAAGAACGCCGCTTTGCCGGTCCCGGAGAGACCGTCGCCACGCTGGGCATCGCGGCTGCCAAGGAGTGCCTGGCGGCCGCTGGAATTGCCGCCTCCGACGTCGGCATGGTGATCGTCGCCAGCGGTTCCGCCGAGCAGCGCTTCCCCGGTCCCGCTTCCACCATCGCCGCGGCCGCCGGTATCGCCGGCAAGCCCGCCATCGACCTGCCGATGGCCAGCGCGGGCAGTCTTTTCGGGATCGCCCTGGCAGCCGAACTCACGCGCGCCTACGGCCACGTGCTGGTGGTGGCCTCCGAGATCATGTCGCGGGTGGTGCGCATGGACAACACCGGCCGCGATACCGCGATCCTGTTCGGCGATGGCGCCGGCGCCTGCCTGGTGAGCCCAGATACGGGATTCGCCAAGATAATCGACGCCGTACTGGCGAGCGACGGCGATTTCGCCGAGGCCCTGCGCCTGGACTTCGACGCTCCGCTCTACATGGACGGCCGCAGCATCATCCTGCAAGCCTCGCGCAAATTGCCGCGCGTGATCTCGGGGGTGCTGGAGCGCAACCAGGTGAAGCCCACCGACGTGGGGACGTACCTGTTGCACCAGGCGAACCTGAACCTGATCACGCGCGTGGCGCAGACCCTGGGCGCGCCGGACGAGCGTTTCTTCCGCAACATTGCGCGCTACGGCAACACGTCGTCGGCCTCGCTGCTGATCGCCGCTACGGAGTGGTGGCGCGGCGCCGGTCCCACGCTGCGCGACCCCATTGTACTGGCCGCCTTCGGCGCCGGATTGAATTGGGGCGCGGTGCTGGCGAAGCCGCCCAGATAAGCGATCGGCCGGGCGGGCAACCTCCGTAGCCCAATGTCGCTAGCTTTGCACGCACTCGAACCTCGGCATTTATTGAGGCCCGCAAGATTCCGTTGTGGGGCAGGATGGTATCCTGCGGCCGAGTGGCACTCGGCCTGGTCGGCATTTGCATAGTGGTCGGTAGGCCGAGTGCCGCTCGGCCGCAGGTTGCCAACCTGCCCCACAAATCCTGCAGCATCTCCAATGTCAGGCAAAGCAAGCGGCAAGAGCGCGACACGAGTGCCGTGACCGCCAGATTCGGTGCGAGTGCGAAACCGCTCGCTGACGCTCACGGCTCCGATCGGAGCCACGACGGTGAGGGAGTGGCTGCCGAACTCTCCAAACGTCTGTTCGACATCAACGTTTTCGCCTAGCTCGCGCGTTCGTGGCGCTGGAATCCTTGTCGTCCACCGTCATGGACCGGTACGCGCGCCGCCAATGGTAGCCGCCCATATTCCCCCAGCCACTCTGGAGACCGTGCGGCTCAGCAGAGCAGCCATGAACACAACCGCAAGATTCACGAATGGGATATGCCAGACAACCCAATCGATTTGAGTGTGGATCCAGGAGTGTCCTTTCCCAAGAACAAACCAGGAGATGGGCGCGGCGACACTGAACGCCGACGCAGCCAGCAAAGCCCCTAGCGATCTATCCCAAATGGTGGTTCGCCAGAGACAAAGAGCCACCAATCCGGAAGCCACGAAGAGCAGCAGGAAACGACCATAACTAAAGTCCTCCAAAGTGAATTCGATGCGGCGTTGATAGCTGACGAAGGAAGATACATGGGGATGGCCGGCCGGCCGCGGGGGGACGAACCCGAAGGGCGCATTAATATACGTATCCCACCACATATATTTGTTCACCACCGCCAGCGGCGATACCTGCAGGCTTTCCCGATACTCAGGCCCGAAGTCGCTGGGAGAACCGTAGGTTCTTCTTCGCGCGTCGGACCAGATCGAGGCGAGTCCACCCGAGAGCGAAGGTCCCAGAAGCAGCGCCTGCAGAAGGACCGCGGCCAGAAAGCCCGCCGTGCCGGCGCACCCGATCCCCAGAACGTCGCCGGCAATCGACTTCCACCTTCTGCCGACCTTGAGGCCGTAGTAGACAGCCGGCGTTGCCGCGGCGATCATAATCGTAGGGGTGAACTCATATCCGGCCGAGCACTTTGCGCAGACCAGCAGCCCCGTCGCCAGGAACAGGATCGCGTAAAAGCGCCGCGTCCCATGCCGGAAGCGGTTGAACACAACGCCGGCAGCGAACATCGGCAGCCACCACATCCAGCTCATCCAGTTCAGATTGCGGCTAAAGACCATCAGCCATGGCGATAGCACCATGGCGACCAGCAAACTCACGGCCGCAACCCACCCGAACTCCGCCCGCGCCCAAACCACGAGCAGCCCAAGCATCGCCGCCGCCAACAGCGAATTCAGCACGTGAAACACGCCCACGCCGTCGGGATGAAACAGCACGTCCAACAGGACAAACAGGTAGGCTTGCGCACCTGTCTGCGACCGATAGACGTGAAACTCTTCGGGCGGTTCCTTCGAGGCTTTAAACTCGGCGGCCAGTCGCGGATTATCGGTTGCAAAGCGGTGGCCATAGGTGCCCAATCCTACTGGCGCGGGGATCCGCGACGTCGCCCGATGCCGAACCATGGAGTCGATCACCAGGTTGTCGTCGCCGCGCATAAAAGTCGAAAACCAGACCCGCTCGCAGGTGTGAAACACGTTCCAAAACGTTGCGAGAAAGAGAATCGGAACCGCCAGACCGAAGAGGAAAAGATCGCGGCGGGCGAACTTAGTACGTCCCACGGGCGGGACATGATCTTCGGGTTTGGGGCCGTCGGGCAGATCGACTGGAGCCGGCTGAGGCGCCGGCGCCGGGTCATTGGGAAGACGCTGATCGAGCCGGCGCTGCCTGGTTTTGGACCTCTTCATGTAAGCGGCCATGTTATCATTCCGGGGACAACCCCGGAACCCCGTGGGGGACCAGTGGGAACCGGTCTTCCGGGTGATTGGCGGTGCGAAGCGGCTCCGCGACAGCTACCGGCAGACCGGATCTCGCCCCCGAGCGTATTCCGCCGCCTCTCTCATCCATTCGAGAGCGCGCAGAATCGCCGGAACATCCTCGAAACCGTACGACAAGCGGAGCTGCCGCTTGCCCTGCGCCACCAGATCGCCGCGCGGGTGTACGCAGTATTCGCCCGGAATGTACATCACGCGCGGGCCCCGCTTTCCCGACGGGCCGTCCACCGCCGTGTCGCCCGTGGTGCGCGTCAGAAACCTGAAGAAGGGCAACGACGGGTGGGTTTCCACGTCCCGAAACGTCAGGTAGTAATAGAAGCCCGCAGCGCCGCCGCGGCACTCGTCCAAGAGATCTCCCAGGCTCCGCTCAATGCCTTCCCGCACCGCCAGCGCCTTCTTGCGGTATCCGGCGTTCACGGCGCGGATTTGCCCGGTGATGTGCCGATCCAGCAGATAGCTGGCCATTTCCTGGACGAACAGCGGCGCGCTGAATCCCGTATCGCTGGTTCTTTGCACCATGGAATTCATCAGCGGACCATCGGGACCGAGCAGGTATCCGATGCGCAGGCCGGGCGCCAACACCTTCGAAAGAGTTCCGATCTCGTAAGCGATCCCCAGATCGTCGTCGGGTAGCACCGAAACAAAAGGTTCAGCCAGCGGATCGTGCAGAAGCAACTCGTAAGCCAGGTCGTAGAAGATCGGTATCCGCCGCCCCTGTTCGCGCGAGAGCCGTGCCGCCACTTGCAGCAGCGCCCCGCGCCGCCTGTTCGACAGGATGGTGCACGTAGGGTTATTGACGGTCACCACGTAGAAGAATGCGATCCGCTCGATGCCGCGGCCCAGCGCCTGCAGTTTACGCTCCAGCGCGGCCATCGCGATTCCCTCTTCATCTTCGGGAACGGCCAGCACCTCGAAGCCCCTGCGTTCGAGCGCGTCGCAGTAGATGTAATACATCGGATCGGACGTGATCACGAGCCCCGGCGCCATCACGTCCGCCAGTCCGTCGAGGATGCTGGTGGCGCCGCATGGCCCGACGATCAGCCGCAGGCGCGCCACGGCAGCCTCATCCAGGCATCCGTTCGGTGCGCCGGTCAGGAACCCGCGCAAGGAGTTCACCAGGTTCGCCGAGCCAGCCGGGCCGCCGTAATTGAACGCCTGCCTGTATTTCACCGGGTCGCTGGCGACAGCCTGTGCGGCCTCGGTGAGGAAGGCCACCGGGATGGTCTTCTCGTTCACGTATCCGACGCCCAGATTGATGTCCACGCCATCGCGGAAATCGCTGGCGAAGTCTTCCATCATTCGGTTGACGGGAGAGGGCTGGGCCGACGCCCGGCCATATGGGGAGAGGCGGATGTTCATCGGAAACTCCATTCTAGAGGAAGAGCGCGGATCGGCGGCGGGCCACCCGACGCTCAGCGGCATTCCACCCGCTGAACCGCGTTATTCTGACTTCTAGGTCGAAAACACTGGAAAGGAGCACCGCCGTGATTCAACTTACTCCACTACCATTCGCCAAGGACGCGCTGGGTCCGCACATCTCCGCCGAAACGCTCGAATACCACTACGGAAAGCACCATCAAGCGTATGTGAACAACCTGAACCAACTCATACCCGGCACCAAGTACGAGAACCTTCCGCTTGAGGACATCGTACGCGCCTCCGAGGGCAAAATCTTCAACAACGCCGCCCAGGTCTGGAACCACACCTTCTACTGGAACTGCCTCAGCCCGAATGCCGCGGACAAACCGGCCGGCGCGTTGCTGCAACGCATCGAGAAACGTTTCGGGTCTTTCGAACAGTTCCAGAAGCAGTTCACCGAAACCGCCGTCGGCCTGTTCGGCTCCGGATGGGCATGGCTGGTTCAGACGCCGGACGAAACTCTCGAACTGCGGGCGACCAGCAACGCCGGCACCCCGCTGACCACCCAGGACAAGCCCTGCTGACATGCGACGTCTGGGAGCATGCCTACTACATCGACCACCGCAACGCGCGGCCCAAGTACCTGGAGGCCTTCTGGAAGCTGGCGAACTGGGAGTTCGCCGCCAACCTCAACGCCTGACGCAGACGCACCATCGCTCCTGCCCCGAAAGTCCAGCGCCATCAACGGCCGGCCGCCGCTTGCACCTGGCGGCCGATTCGCCGCGCCCAACGCAGATCCCCAGTTATGACCTTTTCTCCGCCGCAGAGTATAACGTCGGCATCCGCATGGCGCTCGCGCGAGGCAAGGCTTCGTGGTGTTGATGGTGTTGCGCGAAACGCCGACGCTGCGCGAGCCGGGGTGGCCATCGGACGCACCGGCCTTACGCCGTAACCCGGCTGATACAAGCGCAGTTATTCGGCGTGGAGCCCACCGACTGGCTGACCATGGCGGCCGCTTCGCTGGGAATCGCAGCCGTGGCCACGCTGGCAGGCTACGTTCCGGCGCGGCGAGCTACGGGGATCGATCCGATGAGTGCGTTGCGGTGCGATTAGCCGCCGGGCGGTTCGCATCCTGCCCACATAGCGGCAGGGCCGCAAGCCTAAGTGGGACAGACCATCGCCTTTTGTGGTCTGTCGCGTCTCGCCCAGGCGCGAGGAACCCGACAGACGACAAAATGCGATCGTGTCCCACCGAACCCGGTCCGCCCGGCGAGCCGTACAATCGAATGTAGGAGACGCGCCCGCTCCGCATCGATCTCACTTTCCGAAAGGTATTCTGAATGGCCAATCAAGCCGGTTCCCCGGCGTTTCTTTTCGACCTCGACGGCACGCTGATCGACAGCGTGTACCAGCACGTCCTCGCCTGGCGTGAATCCTGGAGCACGCCGGCATACGGCTCGCCGTTTGGCAGATTCATCGCCACATCGGCATGAGCGGCGGACTGCTGGTGAACGCCCTGGCGCGCGAGACCGGAAGGAACCTCGACGCCGCCGACGCGGAGCGGCTGATTGAGGGCCACGGCGAGGCCTTCCTCAAGTACCGGGAACAGGTCCGTCCGCTCCGGGGGCCGTGGAACTGCTGGACTTCCTCTACCGCGCCGGTGTGCCGCACGCCATCGCCACCAGCGGATTGCGCCAAAGCGCCGCTCACTCGCTCGAAATGCTGGGAGTGCGCGACGATCTGGTGGTGATCACCCGCGACATGGTCCGTTATGCCAAGCCCGATCGGACCTGTTCCTGGCCGCGGCCGAAGCGCTGGGCGTGTCGATTCACGACTCGGTGGTGGTCGGCGACAGCGTCTGGGATCTGCTGGCTGCGCGACGCGCTCGCGCCATCGGCGTAGGACTGCTCGCCGGCGGTTACGGCCAGGAGGAACTGGAGCGCGCCGGCGCCTATCGCGTCTATCAGGACCCCGCCAACCTGCTGGCGCACCTCGACGAGGTCGGCCTGAGGGTGGGTACGGCCGCCGCTAAGAGCTGACGGCGCGGTTTGAAACCGTTTCGTCATCGTCTGTTCATTCGCCGTAAACAGACTCTTGGTAGGCTCGTAACTACCGTTCATGACTCGCACTACCTGTGTATCCCTAGTTCTACTCGTGTCCGCCTGCACTCTGTTGGCGCAAAATGAAACGGCGGTTCTGGCGGGACGCGTCACCGATCCCTCCGGGCTGGGCGTGCCCAACGCGCGCATCCGCCTGACGCGCCAGTCCACGGGGGCCACTACGAAAAACCATCGTAGAGCCAGGGAGAGTACCGCATCGACCTCCTCGATCCGGGCAACTATTCCATTCTGGTGACCGTTCCGGGGTTCAAGAAATTCGAGGATTCCAAGATCCACCTTCAAGTGGCCCAGGTCTCGGAATTCGATATCCCCCTGACGGTGGGAGCCACCAGCGATACGGTTAAGGTGGAATCCGAAGTCTCTCCGTTGGAGACCGGGACAGTGACGCAGGGCACCGTCATCAGCCAGGAGAAAGTACAGGCGCTGCCCTTGAACGGGCGCCAGTTTCTGCAGTTGGCGCTGCTTTCGCCGGCGGTGAACTCGGGCGGCATCGCGGTGCAGCAGAACGCGCTGCGGCAGGGCGAAGTGGGCGGACTGAGCGTCGCCGGCACCGCACCAACGATTGGCGTATCTGCTGGACGGCGTGATCGACACCGATTCCGATTACAACGCGCTGAACTACGTCCCGATTGTGGATGCCATCGCCGAGTTTCAGGTGCAGGTGGCGCAGTACAACGCGGAGTACGGGCGCGCGTCGGGCGGACAGATCAACGTGCTCACGCAATCCGGCGGCAACCAGTGGCACGCCTCCGCCTGGGAGTTTCTGCGCAACAACCGGCTGGATGCCCGTCCCTTCAACCTCACTACGCAGAGCGACGTGCCGGAGTACCGGCGCAACCAGTTCGGAGCGCTGGTCGGCGGCCCTATCCTCAAGAACCGGCTATTCGGCTTCTTCAGCTACGAAGGATTGCGCACGCGCCAGGCCGCGGCCAACCTGACCACCATTTCGGTGCCGGACGCCTTGCAGCGCACCGGCAACTTCTCCGAAGAAATCGCCACTACCGCGATCTACGATCCCACCGTGGCCGCGGGCGCGGCACGCCGCCCTTTTCCGGGGAACATCATCCCGGCCACGCGCATCAACCCGTCGGTATCGGCGGCCATGCAGGTCCTTCCGCTTCCCTACCAGGCCGGCGGTCTCTACGCCAACTCGACGGAGGTGCTGGTTCAGACCAACGACAATTACTCCGGCCGCGTGGACTACCAGATCAGCGACAAGCTGCATCTCTTCACGCGCTATTCAGAGCCACTGAGGATGCCTCGATTCCGGTGGTGCTTCCCGGCCGGGCGAACCTGGATAATGCCGTGCCGCGCAACGTCGCCGCCGGCTTGACGCAGGTGATTTCTTCCAACAAAGTGAACGACGTCCGGCTGGGCTTCAGCCGCCTCAATTTTCTGTACGGGCTTCCCGAGCTGAATTTCGCGGTCAACGGCCAGAATTCGCAACTGCCGAATTTTCTGGAGGGCCAATTGAATTTCGGCGTGCCGGCCCCTCCAACGCCACAGGCCAGGGCGGCATCGCGCAGTCCCGCGACAACGTCTATCAGATTTGGGACGTCTTTGCGTGGCAGAAGGGCCGCCACTCCATCAAGCTCGGCGGCGAGTTCGACGCTTTTGAGTATGTCCGCTTCGAATACGCCAACCCGCTCGGTTCCCTCACCTTTACCAGCGGCCCCCCCAGCAGATAAAAGAGCGTGGACTTGCCCGATCCGGAGGGACCGACAATGGCCACGAACTCCCCGCGCTCGACGGCAAGCGATACCCCGCGCACGGCGGTGACCTGGATTCGGCCAGCCGAGTAAACCTTGGTCAGTTTCTCGGCGAGAATGATGGGCAAAGACTGTTCGAGCTGCACAGTTGCCATTGTAAATGCGCCGATCGCCTGCGGCCTCAACGAACCTGAACAGGTGAATGGCGCGGGACCGGCAACCCCGGTGAGGAACTGACGCAACTTGGAGATGGCAGGAGTTCCTCGGCACACGCGAGCGCGCAGGATCGAAGGCCATGAACGCACCGGAGGGAGGCATTCGGGGGGGGGAATTGAAATTGATATTGATGAGATCGAAATGGACTTCAAATCTCAAGTAGAATTCATGATTCTTGCATCTGTTTGGCCGGTACCTGTTGTTCAAATGTACCCGATGCGAGTAAAGTGGAACTTTCCGGTCAATTGCCGTTCTTGCTTCTGCTGGAGTGCCGCTTTCCTTGGTTAAGTATTTGCTGAGGTGAAGCCATGGTGTGTCCGAAGTGCAAATCCAGTTCTTTCGCTACGATTCCGGCGGAGATCCGGCTTTATCGCAATAGTCCTCGAACTCTCAGCCATCCACCTTTGACACCTTCTCCCGATGTGCGCGTCTGCCTGGACTGCGGCTGGTCGGAGTTCTCGATCCCGCGGGATTGGCTTTCCGCTGGCTGGTTGCGTCCCCTTCGCCCGCAGGCCGTGAATAGCCGGGCTGAGATCGCCACCTCGACGGGGATCGCCCTGGTCGGGTAGAGGCGCATCCTGGCACCGTCGGAGTGGCAGGGTTTGCCGGATTGGGAAGCGGATCTCGCACCGTGCCCGATCTCAGTGAGCGCGTGCGAAATGGACATTCGAATCGCGGGCTCATCGCCGACAACGAAGAGTGTTGCTGGCGCACTTAGCATTTGCTACCCCCAGAAGCTCCGCTCAGGGAATTGGCGCCAGTGTGCCATTCACCTGGCGGCAATGCTGTTCGATTCGGTAGAAGGATGCAGGGAATCTTCTGGCCGGCCTTGTGGTAAGTATCCTTCGGCAGTGGGGTACCATACCGAAGGTCGGGAGAATGAGGCAAGGAACACGGGTCAAGAGTTACGTTCAAGCGGGAGAAGTCCCGGGCGTTGGCAGTCAAGGCCGATGACTCGCCGATGCTTTCGCAAGCCCGTCCGGCAGTGTGGTTCTGGAACCCGTGCTCAATAGAGCGATGCGGAGCAGCCTCGGGCGTTGGGGTTGACAATCTCGTTTGGGCGACTACCCTCTTGCATGGCTCAGGCCGGCGCGGCGGGGAAGAAGCGGAGTCGTCATGTCCAAGCAGCGCACCAAGGCTGTTAGCCTGCCCGCGATCAAGCCCAGGGCCGCAGGAATCGATGTGGGCGCAGCGGGTATCTTCGAGACCGTGCCCACCGGCCGCGACCAGGAACCAATTTGCGGTCTCCCCACATTTACCGGCAATTCAGAAAACTGCGTTAGCAAACACTGCTCCTGCGGCGCGTGTGGCTGGCTGCTGTCAGGATGGAGCGCTGCACCTCAGACCCCTTTGAGGGGCCGCCTACCACAAAGGCCTCAGGCCCTCCTTTGGCGCCCCACTGTAGGACGATACTTACTGGAGCTTGCTGAAGAGGCTGTTCGATTGCGAATCGAGTTGCGCGATCACGTCCTCGAGCGCCGTCTGCTGCGTCTCGGAGAGGGATAGCTGCGTGGAGACCTGCGCTATATCGGCCTGCATCAGATTGGTCTGCGCAGTAGTCAGCTGGGTCTGATCGCCGGTTACCGCCTCGGAGGCGGCGGTGAGCTGGGTAATGGAGTTGTCGACGGTCACACGCTGCTGCGAGACGTAGTTCATTGCCGTGCCCAGCGCCTCAGTATCGCTCACGGCCTGGAGCGTATTGACCGCGCCGCTGGAGTAGTCGGCCACCAAGTTGTTCAGTGCGCCAAAGACGCTGTTCGCGCCGGTGCCCAGGAATATCTGGCTGCCCGGCACATTCAACTGAATCTTCTGGCCGTTGGGCGTATCGAGGTAGTTGATGTCGTTGTCGCCGCTGTAGGTGGTGGTGGCTGGAGACGCGCCGGTCGAGGTGCTGAAAGGACTTGTGGAGGTCTGCCCGCCGGAGAAGACGTACTGGCCCTGATAGTTGGTATTGGCCAGCGACTGCACCTCGTTGAGAATGCCGGATATCTGATTCCCGATGGACTTGACGTCGCTCGCGTTCATGGTGCCGTTATTGGCGGCGGTGGCCAGCGAGATGGCCTGCGTTAGCTCTGAAACCACGCTGCCCAGGGTCGAATCGGCCACCTGCAACTGGCCGGTGACCAGGTTTGAGCTGCGAGTGAAGGAATCGTCCTGCTGAATCTGATTGAGAAGCAGCACATTCTGCCCGGAGGCCGTTGGATTCTGGCTGAGAGATGTGATGCTGACGCCGCTTGACAGCTCGGAGGTCAACTGCTGCTCGTTCGCCTGGCTCCGATCGAGCGAATCCACAAGATTCGAAACATAAGTCGGATCCACCCGCATTCGATCCCTCCGCTCGTTATGCCATGTCATGGGTGCCCCACCTGGGAGCCCTCTGGGCACCGCGTCTTTGTCTTGGCGGCTAGGGCGCGATAGCAAGCCTTAGCATCCTTAGGTAGAAGTCCAAATTGCTGAAAAACATCCCTCATGGGCTAAAGCCCATCGTTTGTTATCAATCATTTGCGGCACGACTAGAGTCGTGCCCTTTCAAGAACCGGCCTTCACCGCCGGTTGCTAGGAAACCGTTGCCTGCTCGCCCAGGTTCAGGGCCGAGGCCATGATGGTATTCAGTATTGCGAAGACCTGCGAAGCCGCCTGATAGCTGCGCTCCAGCGTAGACATTTGAGATGCTTCGTCGTTCAGATTCACGGTCGATAGCGCATCGTTCTGAGTCTGTAGCTGCGTCACGGAGGCGTTCTGCGCCGTGTTCTCGGTCTGCACGCTTGAGACCAGGGAGCCCAGCGTCGAAACGAAGTTCGAGTAGAAATTGGTGGGAATTTGTCCGTTGATGATCGACTGGTTCGCCAGATTGGCCATTGCCGTTGCATTCGAATTGTCGCCTGTTCCCTGCCCCAATCCAGCGGCGGCGATCTGGTTGGGGTCGGTCATGACCACGCTCATTTCGGCCGCGCTGCCGGCAACCGCGGCGGGCTCATTGAAGATGTAGAGAGGATCTGCCGCGGTGCCGGTGGTTCCATCCAGATCGGTTCCGGTGTTGTTCAGCGCATTCACGTGCGTGGAGACACCGTAGGCCAGTTGATCGAGGGACGCCATCACGCCGGGAATATCCTGGTCGCGCGCCGTCAGGAAGCCGCCCAACTGACCGCCCCCGTCGGCCAGTTGCGCCGTCACATCCGTGGCGCCCACGAAAAAGTGGGTGACGCCGCCCTCCGAGCCGGTGGTCAACTGAAAGCTGGTCCCCTCGGAGACCAGCAACTGGCCGGAGGTTGTGGTAATCGAAAGGCCATTGTTCTCGGTCGCGATCTGGTTGATTCCAATCAGCTTCGATAGCTGGCTCAGATCCTGCTGGCGCTGATCCTCCAGCGTGCCCGCGTCGGCGTCCGGCGAGGTGGACTGAATCTGCTGGTTGAGCTGGGCGATGGCGCTGGTGAGCGAGTTGACCTGGCTAGTGATGCCGCCGGCGTCCTGGTCGAGAGCCGCGCGCTGCGCATTCAGGCTGGCAGCCGCATTGGAGACATCTCCGGCCAGAGTACTCGCCGAGGAAAGCACCTGCTGGCGCAGCGCATTGTTGGTGGGATTGG
Organism: uncultured Acidobacteriaceae bacterium; assembly: GCA_963799145.1. Lineage (GTDB taxonomy): Bacteria > Acidobacteriota > Terriglobia > Terriglobales > Acidobacteriaceae > Telmatobacter. The sequence goes on from CAWCWQ010000214.1 coordinate 13,404, forward strand.
CCTCCAGCGATGAAAAGGAGTTGAAGAAGCCGGTAATGTCGCTGCCGATGTCGCCCGCGGTCGAGCTGGCCGAGCCTGAATCCGGCGTGAACAGCGCCTGCACGGTGTTCAGCGCCGTCAGCCGCGCGCTCGAGGCGGATGCCAACTGCTGCTGCTGGTTCAGCCGCTCCTCCAGCACCCGGTCCCGCAGCGACGTGGCGCCCGTCTCCGTCACTCCAGAGCCGTAGGAGGCTCCATTGATCTCAGCGGGCTGGTTCTCGCTGCCAGTTGGGGATCTCCTCGGTATAACCGGGAGTGTTGGCGTTGGCCACATTGTTGGCCAAGATGCTGAGCGCCGACTGATCGGCGTCCAGCGCCCCCGAGATCAGGCCGAATGCGGAGTTAATTGTCCCCATGCCCGCTCTCCATCCCCGCCCATCCCCGCGCTTGCGGTTCCCGGTACTCCAACCGGCCCGCGCGTAAGTCCCGCAAGCGGTTCATCACCTTAGATTGGCGCGCGTGGCCTCAATCACGCGCGCAAATGCCGCCATCTCACCGGCGGCCGCGCGGGCCTCAACGGCAAGCGCCGCGCGCTCCGGCGAGGCGGGCAGCGGCAGATCCCGGTTGAGCGCCTGGCAGGAGAGCGCCAGCTCCTCCAGCCGGTCCGCATCCAGGCGGGCCAGCGCGCGCGAGGCCTCGATCACCAGCTCCTTCAGCTCTCGTATGCTCCCGAGGCTCCACAAACTCCCGCATCGCACGCTTTCCTTTCGCTGACTCCGGGATGCTTCCCATCGCCAGCTCTATCGCGCCCTGCCTGCCAGCCCATTTCGCGCTTCATCCAGCGCCGCGCAGGAGCACCCGCCCCCAGCTCGGCGCCATCGCGCGCGCCGTATCACTGGCCCAGGCCCAGCATGGAGTCCACGACCTTGGACGCGACCGCCGATGCGGGCACATTGTAGGTTCCCGCCGCTAGCGCTGCCTGAACGCCGGCCACCTTGTCCGTGCGCACGCCCGGCTCGGCGGCGTGTAAGGGAGACTTCGCTGCCCGCGCTGCTGAAGGTCGCCCGATCGCTTGCCCAGCGCGCTTCCACTGGCGCCGGTGTTGCTCTTGGCTTGGGGCGCGGACGGAGCTGGCTGCATCACTCCCAAAAGCGATTTCAATCCATCGAGACTGTTGCGAATGTCCATATTCTTTGCTCCTTACCGGGTCTATCGGCGCGCTTGCTAATCACTCTAGTCATTCAGAGAGCTCTCATCACGGTATTGCCGTGCAGATCTTCCGGTTACTTTCCCAGTTGCTGTTCCGGTTACCGGAATGGGAGAGATCCTTGACGATCCTGGTCGCGATTCCGAAGCCTCCCCGCTCGCTCAGCGCCCTGCCCAGCGCCTCGGAGGCAAACTCCCCCAGCGCGCCGCCGCTCCCGGAGCCGCTCTCCGAGTCCTCGTCTCGCCGTCAGCGAGTTGCCGAGCGTCATCGGCTTCATCAACTCCTTCATCATCTGCGCCTCGAACTCGTGCGCCGCCCGCGCTAGCCGGGGCTGCGGCGCTGCCGCATTTCCAGCGCCCACTGCCGAGGTTGCCGCCGTCATCGAATTCATCACAGAACCTCCAGGTCGGCCTCCAGAGCGCCGGCCTCCTTCATCGCCTGCAGGATCGAGATCACATCCCGCGCGCCTGCCCCGGTTCGTTGCAATTCCTGGACCAAATCCTCCACCGTCGCGCCTTCTTTCAGGTCGATGCGGTTGACCGGCTTGTCCTGGGCCTGCACGGTGGTCTGCTGCACCACCTGCGTCGTTCCCGTACTGAGAGGCGTTCGGGCTGCGAGACCATGGTCTCGGAGATCACATTCACCGAAAGGCCGCCGTGCAGGATCGAGACCGGCTGCAGGCGCACCGTGCCCCCGATCACCACCGTGCCGGTGCGCTCGTTCACCACCACGCGCGCCCGGGGAAAGACCTCGACCTCGACGGCCTCCACCCGGTCCAGCAGCGCCGCCATGTCCTCGTCCGGCGCGGCGGCAGATCTCGACCCGGCGGCTGTCGATGGCGTGGGCGCGCGCCGAACCCAGCGCGCGATCGATGGCCGCGGCCATCCGCTCGGCGGTGTGGAAGTCGGCGTCGTTCAGCACCACGCTGACCGTGTGCATCTGCTTCAGATCGAAGGGACACCGCCCGCTCCACCAGCGCCCCGCCGGGAATCCGCGCCGTGGTCGGGATGGTTGAGCTGCTTCGTGTTGCCGCCCGCCGTGGCCATGTAGCCGCCCAGCACCAGCGCGCCCTGAGCCTGCGGCGTAGATCTGCCCGTCCGGTCCGTAGAGCGGCGTCATCAGCAGGATGCCGCCCTCGAGCGACCGCGCATCGCCGGCCGAGGAGACGGTGATGTCCATCTTGTAGCCTGGCCGGCTGAAAGGCGGCAGCGTGGCCACCACAAAGACCCCGGCCATGTTCTTGACCTGCATGTTGCTGGCGCTGTTGGAGCCGGTCTGGGGCACGGTGATGCCCATCCGCTCCAGAGCGGAGATCAGCGTCTGCGCCGGAAAGACCGTCTGCGAACTGTCCCCGGTGCCGCGCAGCCCCACCACCAGCCCGTAGCCCACCAGTTGGTTGTCGCGAATTCCTTCGATGGTGGCCACATCCTTGATCCGCGCCAACTGCGGCGCGGACTCGGCAGAGGCTGCCGCCGCCAGCGCGAGAGCCGCGGCCAGCGCAATCGCACACCAGACCGATCCCACCGGCCGACCTTCTGCCGAACTCTGATTCGCTTTCCGCATTGACCCTCTCGCCCGCATCGCCGCTTCCAAATGGCTTTTCTGGCCCCTAATCCCCAAGAGCCTGTGGAAGAAGTCCGGCTTGCTGAAAGACATTCCTCGGGGGCTAAAGCCCATCGTTTGTTATCAATCATTTGCGGCACGACTAAAGTCGTGCCCTTTCAAAGCCCTGATTTTCCGCGGGCTGCCAACCCATAATCCCTAACCCCCACAAAGAAACGACAACGCAAGTTGTTGAAAAACAGAAAGGGCATCCGAACCTGTGCTAGCCCACCCTAGCGGCAAAAACAAAAACGCCGCGAGGGTGGGGCACCCAAAGTCTCATCCTTCCGCAGGCCGGCGAAGCCGGTGGACGACTAAAAGACCACCAGCCTCTCCAGGAAGCGCACCAGCGGGTTCTGCCGGTAAGTGGAGTCGTTGACAATGCCCTTGCCGGTCACTTCCAGTTCAAGGTCGGTCATGGCCGTCGACTGCACCTGATTCTGCGCGCTCACGTCCTCGGGGCGCACCAGGCCGCGCAGCTTGATCAGCTGCGTCTGCTGCGAGAAGGTCAACTGCCGCGTGGCCTGCACCACCAGCATTCCGTTGGGCAGCACGTCCACCACCTCGGCGCCGAAGGTGGTGGCAAGGCTGGAGTTGGTCGTGCTCTGCCCCTGCGCCGTCAGCCCCGAGGCGGCGGTCATGCCCACCAGGTTCTGCAGCGCGTTCGAGGCCTTCAGCTTGCCGAAGAGCGAGGTCAGAGCCGGAGTTGGCGTTCGAGGCCCGGGAGTTCTTTGACCTGGCCGTCGGTCGAGGCCGCCAGGCTCTCGGTCACCACGATCGAGACCACGTCGTGCAGCCGAACCGCCTTGGCGTCGGTGCCCAGCCGCACCAGCCGGCCCTCCGGGCTCCAGATCGAGCCCGGCGTCTTCACCTCCGCCGCCTGCTGCGCCCGCACCCGCTCCATATAGGCGTGCAGGGCCGCCTCGGGCGGGGTCGGTTTGGCTGGCCGGCATGAAACGAATCTTCTTTTTGTCCATGGCATAACCGGGAGCTCCCGACGCGAGTGCGACGGAGATGGAAAGCATCGTGGCGCAAAGGACTCTTGGCATCATGGCCGCGCCTCCTCTCGGGCTGAAGCGCCGCCCGGCCTGGCCCCAGGGCCATCGCCCGCACCACCCTGCCGCCGATCCTCAGCCGCGCATCGAAGATGCGAGCCGGCGACCGCCGGGCCCAGCGCAACCGCCTCCAGGCGCGCCTCGACCACCGCCGTGTTCTCCTCGACGATCAGCCGGTCCCCGGCGCGAATCACCGGCCTGGCTTTTGTCCGCGACGCCCCGACCGGCTGGTTTTGCCTGCAGCAGATTGCGGGCGCTTTCCAACAGCGAACCAGCCGTCCCGGGCCGCCCGGATGTTCGGCATTCCGCACCAGCAGCCAGCGGGCTCCGCTGTGCGGGTCGTCGATCTCGCGGACAATTTCGCCCGCCGGCTTGCGCCTGGGCCAGCCCCGGCGCCGAGATCGTAGACCCGCATGCCGGGGCCGGTTGCGGGTAGCCGTCTGCGCCGCAGGCCGCAGTATGCCGCTGCCAGTACTATCGCCGCCGCGCCCCACCGCATTGTCCGTCCCGTGCCTCATCCCGACTCCGGCGCGCTCATGCTTCATGTACTGCCTCTATCTCTACCTGCGTCATGTTATTGACTTGCGAGTACATATCGTCGGCTGCCTTGATGACCTTGGAGTTCGATTCGTAGGCCCGCTGCGCCAGCACCATCTGCACAAACATCGGTGACCACGTCCACATTCGAGTTCTCCAGGTACCCCTGCTGCAGCGTGCCCAGCCCCTCGGTTCCGCCGGGGTTGCCCAGCACCGGGTCGCCGGAGCTGAGCGTGGCCTGCAAGCAGGTTCGATCCCATGCTCTCCAAGCCCCCGGGGTTGGGAAAGGTGGCCAGTTGCAACTGCCCCAGTTGCGAGGGATTCTGCTGGCCCGGCAGGGTCGCGTTCACCACCCCGTACTGGGTGATGGTGACCGCCGTGGCATTGGACGGAATGGTGATGGTGGGAATCACCGGATCGCCGTCGGTGGTCACGATGGTTCCCTGGTTGTTCAGCTGAAACTGCCCGGCGCGGGTGTAGGCGATGGTGCCGTCGGGCCGCTGCACCTGAAAGAAGCCGGTGCCCTCGATGGCCACATCCAGCGGATTCGAGGTCTGGTTCAGCGAGCCCTGGGTCATGATCACCTCGGTGGCCGCCGATTTGGTGCCCAGCCCGATCTGCAAGCCCGGCCGAGACCGTGGACTGGCTCTGCGCCGCCCCCGGCGTCACCAGGTTCTGGTAGACCATGTCCTGAAACTCCAGGCGCAACTGGCGAAAGCCGGTGGTCGAGGAGTTGGCCAGGTTGTTGGCGATGGTGTCCAGGTTCAACTGCTGCGCGCTCATGCCGCTGGCTGCGGTATACAAGGCTCGAATCATTTCGACTCCCTCCGGTCGTCCAGTTGTCGGTTGTCAGTGGTCAGTTCTCAGTACTCCCGTTTTCCATCACCCTGTTCCTATCCCTGACCTTCCTGTTGATTCCCGATAACTGACCACTGAACACTGACAACCGATCGCTTTCACTCACACTCTGCGGCAGATCCTCGCTGGCGATCTTGTTGAACTCGGTGTGGAAGACGGTCAGCGCCTTCTGCATCATCTCCGCCTGGCGCTGCATCACGATCAGGTCCAGCGACCCCTGAATCACATCCTGGTTGGCGCTCTCGATGGCTCCCTGATGGACCGCGGCATCCTTTGACAGCACCGGCGCGACGCCCTCCGGCGCGACGATAGCGGTTGGCGCCCTCGGGCGTCAGCTGCGGTGCCGGCGGGAAAGGTGAAGACCCCCACCGTGGCCACCACGCCGCCCGGCCACCGAGAGCACGCCGTCCGCGCCCACCGTCACCTCGCCCGGCGGAACCGGAATCGGCTGGCCGGCGGCCGAGAGCACCGGCTCGCCCGCCGAGGTCACCAGTTGCCCGTTCTGGGCGCGGTGAAAGCCGCCGTCGCGGGTGTAGCGCGATGCCGTTGGCGGTCTGCACCTGAAAGAATCCCTCGCCCTTCGATGGCCAGATCCAGCGGATTGCCGGTCTGCTGCAACGCGCCCTGGCGCCATGCTCAGCCGGTCGCCGCCCAGCAGGCCGATAGTTGTTCACCGTCTGGCCCAGTTGCGAGTCCAGCGGCGTCGGGCCCCAGCAGCACGGAGCGGAAGTACTCCCGCTCGGCCCGGTAGCCGGGGGTCTGCGCATTGGCCAGATTGGCGGCCGCCGTGTCCAGGGCCTGGGTGCGCGCCACCAGCCCGGTCATCGCCGCATAATATCCGCTGTCCATCGAGCACCGCCTCCCGCTGCTCACGGAGAGCTGCAATGCATGACCGCTGGAGGACCGAAGGAATTAGAGAAGGATTAGAAGGCGATCTTAGGAATAGGCACGACCGGAAGCGAGGTGCGTGCAAGGCGCGACGAGAGAGCAATCGCGCACCCGATGCCCGTCTGCAGCACCGGGCCGAGCTTTCGACTCCGCCGCCATGCCGAATTGTCGACGCTGGCCGTCGGCAAGCTGCCGCTGGGCGGACGGGCCTACTGCAGGCCGTCGCAGACGATGGTGACCTCAAAGCTGGCGTCGTCGAAACGGTAGGTGTGGTGCAGCTTGAACTCGGGCGCCTGCACGTGGAGGTTGTAATCCCGGCCGGTGATGACGGCGGGAACCGAGAGGCCGCAGTTGGCGGCCAGATCCGGCACCTTGCCCTTCCAGGCTCCGGCCAGCATGTTGCAGATCTCGCCGATCCCGTCCTTGACCGTGTCGTCGATCTCGTCGAACTCCATGCCCGGTCATGTGCGCGGCGATCTTGATGGCCGCCGAGCTGCCGGTGCGGAAGACGCAGGCCCCGCTCAGCAGCCCGCCAAAGCCCACCACCGCGGTCACCGACTCCTGCTCCTGGACGACCGGTCCCGGATCGCGCCGGCAGTTGACTCCCAGCATCAGCTGAAAGACCTCTTCCACACTCGCATCCAGGTTCCGGGGATCGGAGACCAGATGCACGGATTCCCGCAACGAAACCGCCATCGTATGCTCCATTTCGTTGCTGCCGCATTCTCGCGCGCTCGCACGAGAGCGGCCGTTCGCGCACACCGTTCAACAGCATATCGATCCCCTCCCGGCTCATGCCACGCTGCATGCAACAGCGGCAGCACCCGCTCCTTCACCTGCTCGGCCGTAAACGGCTTGCGGATATATCCCTGCGCTCCGGCCTGAATGGCCTGCTTGACATGCTCCTCGCTCGACTCGGTGGTGATCATCACCACCGGAACGCCGGGAGCCAGGTTCTGCGCCCGGATCTGGCGCAGAAACTCCAGCCCATCCATCGAGGGCATGTTGATGTCGGAGAGAATCAGGTCCACCTGCTTGGACTTCAGCAGGTCCAGCCCCTCGGTGCCGCTGCCGGCCTCGTAGCACCACCAGCGGATCCAGCCCCGCCTGGCGCAGCGAACGCTCCACAATCTTGCGCATCACCGAGGAATCGTCAACGATCAGGGTTCGAATTTCACTCATGCCAGACTCCTCTGCTGAATTGCCTATCGGCGGCTCGCGTGAATCCATGAGCCGGTCGAGGCTTTTCTTCGCCCGGCCTCGGCCCTAGTGCGCGCCGATCGAGCAGATCAGGTCCTGAACGGCATCGGCCTCCGGCAGCGGATCCTGTCTGCGGGCGCGGCCACATTCTGAGCCACAGGCAGTCGTGCACCCTGACCAGGCGGGACTCGACCGGCCGCGCCCGCTCGATGGCCTTGGAGCAGCGCCTGGGCCAGCGCCGGCTCCGAGACCGGCCTCGATCAGCTCCACCTGGCGGAAAGCTGCGCGTTCAGCATGCGCGCATGCGCCAGGCGGAAGAGCGAACCCTGCACCAGCCCGCTCTCCACGCGCAGCCCGGTCATCCGCTCGATGGCCAGGGCCAGCACCGGGTCGAGCCGGTCCTCGAAGCCCAGATAGAGGAGCTTGCCCGCCGCCACGCGCAGGGGCAGCGCGCCAAAGGCATCCACGAAGAGCCGCGGCACAAGAGCGCGTGAGCGCCTCGGCGTCGTGAAACTCCAGCGGCAGCACCGGACAGCTCCACTGCAGGCCCAGCGCCCGGGTCACCAGCTGCTCGCTCACCCCCTGCTGGCGCACCAGCCAGTGGCCCAGCCGGCCGCCGCCAGCCGCCTTCTGCGCATCCAGCGCCTGGCGCAGCTGAGCCGGACGTGATCCAGCCCTGTTCCAGCATCAGCCAGGCCCAGCGGAATGCGATGGCGGTGGCTCTCCTCGGCGCTGCCCCGTGCCGTCCATCTCGCGGCGCACCGCCGCGTCGATCCGCGCCGCGGTGCAGCGGCCGAACAGCTCCAGCCGCCCTCGAAGACCGGCGCCGCGCGGCTGCGCCAGAGGTGCAGCCAGCCCGAGGCGCAGCCGGGATTGGCGCAGGTCTGAAAGAGGCCCGGCCGCGCTGCCCTGAGAAGGCGCCCATGATCGCCCGGCCCGGTCTCGCGTACCGCGTATTCTTCGCCCTTGCTCTTCTCAGCCGGCCGCAGGCGGGGCGAAGCCCGCGTCTCCCGCCAAGGGCACTCCGTTCAGAAGAGGCATCGAATGCTCTCCAGCCGCTTCTTGGGCGCGGCCACCTCGGTCACCCGCAGGCCGAAGTTGCCGTTCACCAGCACCACCTCGCCGCGCGCCACGATCTTGTCGCCCACGATCAGGTCCACCGGGTCGGCCACATGGCGATCCAGCTGCACCACATCCCCCGGCCCCAGGTCGAGAATCTCGCCCAGCGGCATCTCCCGGCAGCCGAAGCGCAGCGAGGCCTCGAGCTCGACATCGAAGAAGCAGTTCGATGCCCGGGCTCAGGGCGGGGCCGGGGCTGACAGCGGGCTTTTCGGGCGGGCGCGGCCGGCAAGTTTGCCTCGGGAGCTGGAGCGGGCTGCAAAGCGCGCACCTCGTCGCGCACCAGAATCGTCCAGGAGCGGTCGCCGGACTTCAGTTGGAAGGCGCGGGAGACCTTGCTCTCCCCGGAGGTCTGCTCGAACTTCTCGACGCGGCACTTCTTGCCGGTTTTGGCCAGCAGTTCCCCGGCCGCGGCGTCGGCCACCTCGCGCAGCAGCTCGCCCCAGCCGGCCTTCTGGTCCATCGCCCTCGCCCACCAGCGGCGACTCCAGAATCGAGCCGTCGAGAACCACCGCGAAGCGCCCCTGCTCGTCTCCGGCGAGGGTGGCGGCAAAGCCGAAGGAGCCCGCCGCCAGCGGCTTGGGCAGCGACTCGACCAGCTCCGGCTCCCCGGCCAGGGCCTGGGAGAACAGGGCAGCGGCCACGCCGGTCCAGCAATCGAGATAGGTCTTCATTGCTCGGCCTCCCCGATTCGGCGCTCGATGCGCGCGGCGCGGTGCGCTCCCTGGCGGATGGCCTGGGCCTCGGCAAGCGTCTGGCCGCCCACCCGCCACTCGGGCAGGGTGTTGGCGGCCAGATCCAGGCGCAGAACCGTGCCCGGCTCCAGATTCTTCGATCGCGCTGGCCGCCAGGCGCACGGTGGGCAGTTGCAGCGAGCCGCCAAAGCGGATGCGGCGCGCCGCGGCCTCCATCCGCGCCCGCGTCTCCCCGGCGTGGCGGCGGCTCCGGCCCCAGTCCGAGGTCAGCCGGCGCAGAATGGTGTTGGCCACCACCGCCGGAAAGGCCAGGTTGAGCAGCCCCGAGCTGTGCGGCATGCGGATCTCGAAGCTCAGGCAGAGCGTCTTTTCCGTCACCGACATGATGCGCGCCACCTGGGTCTGCATCTGGCGGCGCTCGAAGTTGAAGCTCAGCCCCACCGGCTGCCAGGCCGCGGTCAGCTCGCGGCAGATGATCTCCACCACGCTGCCCAGAATCGACTCCTCGATGTCGGTCAGCTCGCGCAGCGGGCCGTCCCTGCCCTCGCCGCCCAGCAACAGATCGATCATCGGAGGCGCCAGCGCCAGGTCCAGTTGCAGCACCGAAAGCGCGCCCAGCGGCTCCAGGCGCACCGAGGCCACATAGCTGATCTCGGGAATGCGCAGCAGAAACTCGTTGAACTGGATCTGCTCGGCCGAGACCAGGTTGACCTGAAAGCGGGTGCGCAGCCAGGCGGCCAGATTGTGGGTCAGGTTGCGGGCAAACAGATCGTTCAACATGCTGATGGCGCGCAACTGCTCGTTCGAGATCTGCCCGGCCGAGGAGAAGTTGTAGGGCACGACCCGGGCCCGCACCTCGGCCCGCGGAGCCTCCGGCGTCGAGCTGCGCGCGGCCTCGAAAAGGGCGTCGATCTCATCCTGCTTGAGCGTCTTTTCCATCAATCCTTACTCCCCTTCGGTGTTTCTCTCACTTTTCTTTCCTGCTCGCCGACTTCTGCCTCGCCCGGCTTGTCCGGTGCTCATCCCGGCCGCGGCCTGGGCCGATCGGCGCCTGCGCCGGGCGGCTTGCGGGCAGCCGTACGGTCGAAGGCCCCGCGCGCCGCCAGATCCTTGAGCGCGGCCCGCAGGTGCACCACCGCCGAGGCATGAACCTGCGAGACCCGCGACTCGACCACCCCCAGCGCCAGGCCGATCTCGCGCATGGTCATCTCCTCGTAGTAGTAGAGGGTCATCACCAGCCGCTCCCGGTCGGGCAGATTGGCGATGGCCTCGGCCAGCCGCTCTTCGAGCTCGCCCCGCAGGCAGCGGAAGAGCGGGTCCTCCTCGGGACGGCCGGGAACGTAGGCCAGCTCCTCCTCGCCCGAATCCTCGTTGCGCTCCATGTGCAGGGTGCCGATCTCCAGGCCCTTCAGATCGCCCAGCAACTGCTGGTACTCCTCCAGGTCCAGCCCCATCTCCGCGGCCACCTCGGCCTCGCCCGGCGCGTGGCCCAGCCGGGCCGTCAGCACCCGGATCGCCTCCTCGACCGCGCGGCCCTTGCGGCGCAGCTCGCGCGGGCTCCAGTCCAGCGTGCGCAGGCTGTCCAGAATCGCTCCCCGGATGCGGAACTGCGCATAGCTGCGAAACTGCACCTTCTTGTCCGGATCGAACTTGGCGAAGGCGTCCATCAGCCCCACCACCCCGGCCGAGACCAGATCCTCGATGTCCACATGCTGGGGCAGCCGCTCGTGAATGCGCCGGGCCAGAAAGCGCACGATCGGCAGGTGCTCGAGCAGCACCCGCTCCTGCTCGCCGGTCGAGCACCGGAGACCGCGGCGGCGCCCGGCGGATAGCCGCCTCCCGCCGCGCTGCGGCGCATGGCGCTCTGGTTTCCCGCCGCGACCGCCGCTTCCATTCCCATCTCCGTCCCCTTCGCCAAACGCAAAAACCGTCCATCCTGCGTCGCCTTTGCCACCAAACCCTCAGCGCACCGTCCCCACCGGGCGCAGGCGGATCTCGGGAGGAATCTCCCCGGCGGCAACCACCGCCAGGCGGGGCAAGACCGGCTCCAGCCAGCGCTTGACGTGATAGCGCGCCGGACTTGGAGCAAAGGAGCACGGGAAGGGCCGCGGCGGAGGCGGCGCCGATAAGCTGCCTCACAGAATCGGCCAGCCGGCGGACCACGGGAGTCGCCGGCGTTGCCGCGGCGGCCAGCAGGCGCTGGCCGGTCTCCGGCGCCAGCGTGGCCAGAATCTCCTCTTCGAGCGCCGGGTCGAGCAGCAGCACCGGCAACTGGCCCTCGCCGTCGAGCAGCGGCCGGATCAGCCGCCGTCCCAGCGCCTGGCGCGCGGCCTCGACCAGCGCGACGACACTCTTGTTCACCGGCGCGGTCTCGAGCAGCGCCTCGAGAATCGCGCCCAGGTCGCGGATCGAGACCCGCTCGCGCAGCAGCTGTTCCAGCACCCGGCCCACCTCGCCCAGGGTGAGCAGCTTGGGCACCAGCTCCTCGAGCAGCTTGGGATGGCTCTCGTTGAGCGCGTCCATCAGCCGCTTGGTCTCGGCCCGGCCCAGCAGCTCCCAGGCGTGGCGGCGGATCAGCTCGCCCAGATGGGTGGTGATCACCGTGACCGCGTCCACCACCGAGTAGCCGGCGGCGATGGCCTGGTCTTCGAGCGCCGGCGCGATCCAGATGGCGGGAACCCCGAAGGCCGGCTCGCGCGCCTCCTTGCCGGCCAGCGGACGGCGGCCGGGGTCGCCGGAGACGGCCAGCAACTGCGTCCCCTCGGTCTGCCAGCGGCCGATCTCCATGCCGCGCAGCGAGAAGAGGTACTCGCGCGGCCTGCAGGCGCAGGTTGTCCGAGATATGCACCGGGGGCACCAGGAAGCCCATCTCCGCGGAAAGATGGCGGCGCAGCGACGCGGACCCGGCTCAGCAGCTGCCCGCCCTGCTTCTCGTCCACCAGCGGAATCAGCTGAAAGCCGATCTCCAGCGTCAGCTCCTCCAGGCGCAGCAGCGCGGCCAGGTCGGAGCCCTGCGCCTGCTCGGCCTTCTTCTTCTCGCCCGTTGCCCAACTCGGCCGGCGGGGCCGCGAGCGGATCGGGCGGAAACACGCCGGCCGCGCCCAGAAGAGCGCCGCCGGCCACGGCCAGAAAGGCCAGCTTGGGCAGTCCCGGAATCAGGCACATGGCCGCCGAGACCAGGCTGGCCAGGTAGAGCGTGGCCGGCTTGGCCAGCAACTGCTGGCGGATCTCGCCGCCCAGCATGCCCGGCCGAGTTGGCGCGGGTCAGCGTGATGCCGCCGGCCACCGAGACCAGCAGCGAGGGAATCAGCGTGACCAGCCCGTCGCCCACCGTCAGCACGGTGTAGGTGCGCGCCGCCTCGCCCAGCTCGATGCCCTGCTGCAGGGTGCCGATCAGCAGGCCGGCGACGATGTTGATGGCGGTAATCAGAATGGTGGCCAGCGAGTCGCGCTGGTTGAAGCGCGCCGCGCCGTCCATGGCGCCGTAGAACTCGGCCTCGCGGGCAATCGCCTGGCGGCGGCGGCGCGCCTCGGCCTCGTCGATCAGCCCGGCGTTCATGTCGGCGTCGATGGCCATCTGCTTGCCCGGCAGGGCATCGAGGGTAAAGCGGGCGGTCACCTCGGCGGTGCGCACCGCGCCATGCGAGACCACCAGGAACTGAATGGCGATCAGGGCCAGAAACAGCACGAAGCCGACCACGTAGTTGCCGCCCACCACAAACTGCCCGAAGGCCTCGATGACCTTGCCGGCGGCCGCCGTGCCCTCCGAGCCGTGCAGCAGGATGCGGCGGCTGGAGGCGATGTTCAGCGCCAGCCGGAAGAGGGTCAGCAGCAGCAGCAGGGTGGGAAAGACGCTCAGCTCGACGGCGCGGCGAATCTGCACCGCGGAGAGGAAGACGATGATCGAGGCGGCCATCGAGAGCGCCAGCAGGAAGTCGAGCGCCCGCGGCCGGCAGCGGCACCAGCATGACGAAGATCACGCTGATGGCGGCCAGCGGCAGCACGTACTCGCGCAGCCGCTGCCAGGATCGACGGATGCGGGCAGAGTGCCCGCGGCCAGGGCGGCGGTGCTCATCGGAGACCTCCTCTGAGTGGGTGGAGCGGCAGAGAATCCGGTGCCGGCCTGGCCCTGCGCCCGGGCCCGCGCGGCTGTCTCGCGGGCGCGGCGCTCGCGCAACTCGGCCTCCACGCGCTGGCGGTAGAGATAGGCCAGAATGGCGGCCACCGCCGCATAGAGATCGACCGGAATCGGCTGGCCCACCTCGACCGAGCGGTAGAGCGAGCGGGCCAGCGGCGGGTTCTCGATGATCGGCACGCCCGCCCAGCGCGCCTCGGCCTTGATCTCCTCGGCCAGCAGGTTGCGGCCCTTGGCCACCACCTTGGGCGCCTCCATGGTGGCGAAGTCGAAGCCCAGAGCCACGGCATAGTGGGTGGGGTTGGTCAGCACCACGGCGGCCTTGGAGACGTCGGCCTTCACCCGGCGGCGGCGCATCTGGCGCTGCAGGTTGCGAATGCGGCTGCGAATCTGCGGGATTGCCCTCGGTCTCCTTCATCTCGTCGCGCATGTCCTGGCGGCTCATCTTCAGGCGCGACTCGCGGCTCTGCCACTCGACCAGGTAGTCGATCGCCGACCAGCCGAAGAGCAGCCAGGCGGCGGCCAGCAGAAGTCCGTAGACATCGGAGCCCAGCATCTCCAGGCGCGCGGTCGAAAAGGGCGGCAATGTCAACTGCCGGCCGATGCGCTGCACGGCAAAGACGGCCAGCAGAGCGGCCGGGAAGCAGCGACTTGGCCAGCCGGGCAGCGGCGCGCAGCGAAAACAGGTTCTTGAGGTTCGAGACCGGGTTGATGCGGTCCGGCTTGAAGCCGATCGCCTCGGCATGGAAGTTGACGCCGCCGGTCTGCAGGACTCCCACCGCCGAGCGCGGCCAGCGGCCACCGCCGCCATCACCGCGCCCGGCGGGCGCCAGGACGGCGAGCGTCAGCCGGCGCAGGGCGCAGAGCGTGGGCTCGATCTCGGCCGGCTCCCAGCGGGCGGGCGCTCCCAGATCGAGAAAGCCGGCAAAGGCCGCGCGCCAGGCGGCCAGAACCCGGCCGCCCAGCATTCCCAGCACCATCACCCCGGCCAGGGTTCCGGCCGCGGCCGACAGCTCGCGGCTGTGCAGCATATCGCCTTCCTTGCGCGCCTTTTCGCGGCGGTGCTGCGTTGCCTGTTCGGTGCGCTCTCCGGGCATCGGCTAGCCTCCCAGCCCCAGCGCCGCTCCGGCGCCGGGCGCGGCGATCAGCCGCTCGGCCAGGTCGAGCAGCCCGGCGAAGCGCGCCTCGATGAAGCGCGGCCACAGGGCCAGCGAGCCGGTCAGCAGGGCAAAGCCGGTCAGGGTCTTCAGGGGCACGGTCAGGTTCATCACCGGCAACTGCGGGCTGAGCTTGCCCAGCAGGGCCACCGCTACCTCGACCAGCATGGTCGCCGCCAGCACCGGCGCGGCCAGCTCGACGGCGGCCAGAAAGATGCCGCCGGCGGCGCGCACAATGCCCAGCGCGGTCGCGGGAGCAAGCGCGTAGCAGCCCAGCGGCGCCACGCGGAAGCTGCGCACCATGGAGGCCAGCAGGATCCGGTCCAGTCCGGCGGCGATCACCACCAGCGTGCCCATCAATTGAAAGAGATCGCCCAGCAGCGGCGTCTGGATGGGTGAGGTCGGGTCGAGCAGATTGACCAGCGAGAAGCTGAACTGCACGCCGGCAATCTGGCCGGCAAACAGCAGCATCTCGTTGAGCAGCGCCAGCGTCAGCCCATAGACCAGCCCCACGGCCAGTTCGCCCAGGAGGGCCGAGAAGCCGAGATCGATCCGGGCGCGGGGCAGCGCGGCCACCAGCGGAGCCAGCAGATAGGCCACCGCCCCCGCAAAGACCGCCTTGGTGCGGAGGGGGAGCGCGGTCGAGGAGAAGAAGGGAGCAAAGGCCACCATCCCGCTCACCCGCACCAGCGCCAGCGTCATCGCGCTCAGAAAGCTCGTCCACTCGGGCATCGTTTCCTTTCAGCCTTTGCTTTTAGCTTTTAGCTTTTAGCTTTTAGCTTTTAGCTTTTAGCTTTTAGCTTTTAGCTTTTAGCTTTTAGCTTTTAGCTTTTAGCTTTTAGCTTTTGATCCTTTGCCTGCGGAATCCCGGGCCAAGGATCAAGAACCTGTTCGCGCCTAGAAGCCCACGTTCAAGCCCCCAACGTCATCCGCCTCCCCTTGCTTCAGCTAGAAGCCGAAAGCTAAGAGCTAATAGCTAGAAGCTGCCTTCTAGCCCAGGTAGCGGTGCAAATCCGCCAGCAGCAGGCGGGTATAAGCCGCCATCCGAGCCAGGAACCACGGCATCCCGGCCAGCAGAATCACGGCGATCGCCGCCAGCCGCGGAACGCTGGTCAGCGACTGCTCCTG
Source organism: uncultured Acidobacteriaceae bacterium (assembly GCA_963799145.1). Lineage (GTDB taxonomy): Bacteria > Acidobacteriota > Terriglobia > Terriglobales > Acidobacteriaceae > Telmatobacter. Next base: position 28,964 of record CAWCWQ010000214.1, read on the forward strand.
GAGGCTGGTCAGGGTCTGAACCAGGCTGAGAACGAAGCTCAGCACAACCGTGGCGATCAGCAGCGGCGCGGCCAGGATCATGGCCTCCTTCATCAGCTGGCGCAGCAGCTCGGCAACCAGGTCGGGCGTCATTCGGTCTCCTCAAAAGCTCTTCAGCAACGAGTTGGCCAGCAGGTTCCAGCCATCCACCATCACAAACAGCAGAATCTTCAGCGGCGTCGAGACCACCACCGGCGGCAGTTGGAACATGCCGATCGAGGTGGTGATCGAGGCGGTCACCATGTCGATCAGCAGAAAGGGAAGAAACAGCACCGCGCCGATCGCGAATCCGGCCTTCAGCTCGGAGAGAATGTAGGCCGGAACCACCACCCGCATGGGCAGGTCGTCGGGCTTGTTGGGGCGGGGAATCTGGCCGGCGGCGGTAAACAGGGCCAGGTCTTTCTCGCGCGCGTAGCGCAGCAGGAAGTGCTTCACCGGCTGGGCTCCCCGGTCGATGGCCTCCCAGCCCGTGATCTGCCCGGCGCGGTAGGGCTCGACAGCCTGCTGGTCCACCTGGTTGAGCACCGGGGTCATCAGGAACCAGGTCATCATCAGGGCCAGCCCCATCAGCGTGGGGTTGGAGGGCGCGGTCTGCGTGCCCAGCGCCTGGCGCAGAAAGTGGAAGACCACCAGCAGCCGCACCATCGGCGTCATGGCCATCAGAATCGCGGGCAGCAGCGTGATCAGCGTCAGGACGAAGAGAATCGTCCAGGGCGTCGAATCCGAGGGGTGAAGGCGCTGACTCAGATCGGGCAGCAGGGGCGCGGGCGCGGCGGCCCAAAGGACTACCATGAGACCCTCGCGGACGCGGCGGACCTGTCCGCGGGCGGACGGGCAGCCGGATAGGGCACCGGGCTCGTTCGCCCTGCCAAACGTCCCCGAAGTTCCGCCCGCAACTCGCCGTCGAGCGCATAGAAGGCCGGCGCGCCCTCCGGAGAGGTGGCCACCAGAAACCGTCTGCCCTCCGCCTCGACCAGGGCCAGCGACTGCCGCGGAGCCAGCGCGATGCGCTCCAGAAGCTCGAGCCGCGGGCGCGGGCGGCGCGATCCGCGCAACCTCTCGAACAGCCACCCGGCCAGCCCGTCAACCCTCCCGCTCTCCCCGTTTCCGCTCTGCTTCATCGGCCAGCCTCTCCCCTGCTCCCTATTCCCTAGTCCCTGCTTTTTCAGGCCAGCCGGGTCACCCGCACCGCCAACTGCGAATCGACCACCTCGAACTCGCTCCAGGCCAGTTGCACATCGCCGGCGGCCAGCGGCATATCCGCGCCCTGAATCCACTGCGTCTCGATCACCTGGCCCGGCTCGAGAGCCAGCAGGTTGCGCACCCGAAACTCACGCACCGGGACGGCCACATCCAGCTCCACCGGCAGCCGCGCGACCGGACCGCCGCGGCCGATGAGGCCGCCCTCGTCGCCGGGCTGAGACTGCGGCACCAGCGCCAATTCGGCGGCAATCTGGGCAGCTGCCGGCTTCTCAGTCTCCTGCGGGAGCTTGCCCACAGGCGCCGGCGGTGGTTGTGCAGTGGCCATGCACCTGGTAAGCAAGCAGAAAAGTGACCAGAAGCGGGACAGAAGGATTGGAAAGGACTCAGAAAGGCGCTCAACTCGGTCGCGCCGCGGCGAAACTGGCAATGCCCATCGCTGCTACACTGAAAGCAACAGCAATGCGCGAATTACCGGCTCGCCGCGAGCCCGGATGCCGTCTCGAATCGAGGTCGGAGACTATGGCGGAAGAGAAGGGAAACAGGAACTTTGCAGGAACCAGCCTGCGCCTGAAGGTGGGCCTGGCGGAGATGCTCAAGGGCGGCGTCATCATGGACGTGATGAACGTGGAGCAGGCGCTGCATCGCCGAGGAGGCCGGCGCCACCTCGGTCATGGCTCTGGAGCGCGTGCCGGCCATGATCCGCGCCGAGGGCGGCGTGGCCCGCATGGCCCGGCCCAGCCTCATCAGGCAGATCATCCAGGCCGTCTCCATTCCGGTGATGGCCAAGGCGCGCATCGGCCACTTCGCCGAGGCCCAGATCCTCCAGGAGCTGGGCGTCGACTTCATCGACGAGAGCGAGGTGCTGACCCCCGCCGACGAGGCCCACCACATCGACAAGCACGCCTTCACCACGCCCTTCGTCTGCGGCGCGCGCAACCTGGGCGAGGCTCTCCGGCGCATCGCCGAGGGCGCGGCCATGATCCGCACCAAGGGCGAGGCGGGCACCGGCGACGTGGTCCACGCCGTCCGCCACATGCGCCAGATTACGCGCGAGATGCGCGCCCTCACCGTCCTCTCCGAGCAGGAGCTTTACGCTGCCGCGAAGGACCATCAGGCACCCTACGAGCTGATCCGCATGGTCGCCCGCACCGGCAAGCTGCCCGTGCCCAACTTCTCCGCCGGCGGCATCGCCACCCCGGCCGACGCCGCGCTGATGATGCAACTGGGCGCGGAGGCCGTCTTTGTCGGCTCGGGAATCTTCATGAAGGAGCGCGCCACGCCGCTCGAGGTCGAGAACTGGACGGAGACGGAAGCCGAGGTAGGCCTTTGCGGAAAGGACGATGTCGGTACGCCCCGCAACCCCGAAGAGCGCGAGGAGGCCGTCAGCCGCGCCAGGGCCATCGTGGCCGCCACCACCCACTTCAACGACCCCAAGATTCTGGCCGAGGTCAGCGAGCAGGTCACGGGAACCATGAAGGGCCTCGCCGCCGCCGCCATCGAAGAAAAGGACCAGCTACAGACCCGCGGCTGGTAGACTCCTTCGATGGGGCAGACGCTCGGTATTAGCTCACATGAACTGTGTTGCTTCCGGTCCTTGCGCTAGAAAGAGGCGCAAGGGTGGCGTGCCCGACGGGGAACAAGCCACAGTTCAACCGCCTCGTTAGGCGTCGCTGCGGTACTTACCGGAGCGGACCCGCCTCGTCCGCGCCGCGGGGAGATTCCTCCTTGCTGCCTCCCTCCCCGGCGAGGCGTTCCAACTGGTTGCGCCAGTCGAGCAACTCGACAAAGCTCTTCGACTCGCGCCAGTTGGGCTCGACGATCACATGCAGTTCAAGATAGACGCGGGTGCCGAGCAGCGACTCGATCTGGCGGCGCGCGCCGGTGCCGATCTCTTTCAGCTTTGCGCCGCCCTTGCCGATCAGAATCGCCTTTTGCCCGTCGCGCTCGCAGTAGATGGCGGCGGCGATGCGGGTGAGCGGCAGGCGCGCCGGAACTGCGCCCTTCTTCCGTGGAACAAACGGCGGCGGCTCCTCGAATTGCTCGATCACCACAGCCGAGGCGTAGGGAACCTCCTCGCCCGTCTCCGCCAGAATGCTCTCGCGAATCAGCTCGGCCACCATGAAGCGCTGCGGCTGGTCGGTGTACTGATCCTTGGGGTAGAAGCGCTCGCCGGTGGGCAGCGCCTCGACGATCTTGCGGACCAGCAGATCGAGGCCGTCGCGCTTGCGGGCGCTGACTGGAATGATCTGGGCGAAGTTGAATTGTCGGGTGAGCGCGTCGATCAGGGGAAGCAGATGGTCCTTGGGAACGAGGTCGATCTTGGTGAGCACGAGAAAGACAGGGCAGTCGAGCTTGCGGATGAGACCGAATAAGAATTCGTCCTCGCTGGCCCAGTTGGTGCGCTCGTGCCTGGGGGCCAGGACCTCCGGATTCCCGGATCCCATAGTCGCGACCTGGGGCACCGGCAGGTCCTTCGACTCCGCTGCGCTCCGCTCAGGATGACAGTCATCTGTGAGTGAGGCGCCGGGTTCTATCGCCGCTTCCAGTTGCACCTTGCGCGTGGCGTCCATCAGCACCAGAACCAGGTCGCGCGTCTCCAGAGCTTCGTAGACCTCCTGCAACATGCGGCGGTCGAGGTGGGAGCCGGGCTTGTGTACGCCGGGGGTATCCACAAAGACGATCTGCGCCGCCGGATGCACACCCTTGCGCGCAGGAACCTCGACCACCCCGGTGATACGGTTGCGGGTGGTCTGCGGCTTGGTGGAGACGATGGCTACCTTTTCGCCGGTAAGGGCGTTGAGGAGCGTGCTCTTGCCGGCGTTGGGCCGGCCAAGGATGGCGACAAATCCAGATTTCAAAGAGGTAATGCTCCTGATCAAGTCTACGGCATTGCCGGATTGCGGGTTGGGATTCGCGGTGTCCCATCCATTCGCAAAGTGCGCGAGGGGAAAGGGGCGCCTGAAACCAGGCGCGCAACGAAAAAGCCCCCGGCCCGCAGGCTGGAGGCTCTTGTTCAAGATTGCATGGATCATCGCGAGAGCTTGCGGCGCGCCACGCCAGCCATTCCCACCAGGCCCGTCAAGAGCAGGACGATGCTGGAGGGTTCGGGGGTCGCCGACTCGGTCCATGTACCTGAAGAGACACTTTCTCCGAAACCGTAGTTGTGGGCAGTGTCAGGGATAGCATTGAGGCCTATATCCCCCGCGTCATGGGCTAATGGGCCGTCCCCATTTCCGAAACCGGGCCCGCCAAACATAACGATCTCGCCAGTGGCGGAATCCTCATACCCCGTTAGGACCTGTATTTCCCAACCCACTATGTTTCCGCTTGCGTCAGTCGAAAGCTGACCGGCGCCCCATGAATTTGTGTCGGTGAGTATTTGTATCCCATCGCTGAAGCTGAAAGAGTCGGGCGTGAAAGAACCACCGGTAAGATCAGGGGCCAGCGGTGTGGCAACTGTGAACCACCCAGTGACGGAATCGCTTGTGGTGTAAAGCGAGGCACCTGGGGCGTAGTTGCTACCGCTTTCATACTCTGCGGTGGTTCCAATAACCGAAAAGTCGTTCCCGGTGTAGGTATAGGTTGTTTCTGCCACCACAGGCAGAGGAACGCAAAAAGCCAGAAGCAAGACAGTAGACCGAACGTGCATGGGGTCTCCTTGAAACCTTCCGCAACAACAAGAAGCGCAAAGAATTGAAGCAACTTGTGCGCAATGCTGAACTTATAATAGCAATCCAAGTTCCAGAGATGAACTGCGGAAAAACCCCCTATTCCCGGCAATCTGCCGGTATTTCTCGCAGTAATATGCATTTGTTTGCGCAGGACAAGGGAAAACATTTTCCACAGCAAGACAACTGCGAAGCCGGCACTGTCGAGCGGGGGATTTTCTCCCGTCGGCGGAAAGACGCGCAGCCGCTCCACGCGCCGGCCGGTCGAGGCGACCACCTCGAAGCTTCATTGCATGAAGACGACCGCAAACAATCGCAATGTTCCGGGACGGATCGGCAGTTAGCGAAAGCGCTTGGAGGGTTCGTCGGAGAAGATTTCTCCGTCGCGGATATGGACGACGCGATGGGCGTACTCGGCAATATCCGGCTCGTGGGTAACCAGCACGATGGTGTTGCCATTGGCGTGCAAGGTATCGAAGAGCGCCATGATCTCCAGGCCGGTCTTGGAGTCCAGGTTGCCGGTGGGCTCGTCGGCCAGGATGATGGAGGGCCTGTTGACGAGCGCCCGGGCAACGGCCACACGCTGACGCTGGCCGCCGGAGAGTTCGTTGGGCCTGTGATTCATGCGCGATTCGAGGCCGACATCCGTCAAGGCCTCCTTGGCGCGCGCCAGGCGAGCCGCCGCCGGCGTGCCGTTATAGATCAGCGGCAACTCGACATTATGGAGAGCGGTGGCCCTGGCCAGCAGGTTGAAGGTCTGAAAGACGAAGCCGATCTCCTTGTTGCGGATGCGCGCCAACTGGTCGTCGTCAAGGTCGCTGACCAACTGGCCGTTCAGCCAATAGCGGCCCTTGGAGGGCGTATCGAGGCAGCCGATGAGGTTCATCAGCGTCGACTTGCCGGAGCCCGAGGGGCCCATGATGGCCACATACTCGTTGTGCTTGATGCGCATGGAGACGCCGCGCAGCGCCTGCACCTGCTGCTCGGAGCCCATATCGTAGGTGCGCCACAGGTCCTCGACGACAATCATGTCGCCGTTCGGACCGGAGACCGTCTGCGCGCGTTCTTCGCTGCTTGTGCTCTCCAGAACCATTCCAACCTCATTCTTTGCCTGTTGCATTCGCCTTGACGAACCGACGCCGTACTAGCAGCCTGTGGCAGAAGTCCAAATTGCCGGAAAACATCCCTCAGGGGCTAAAGCCCATCGTTCGATATCAACCATTTGCGGCACGACTAAGGTCGCGCCCTTTCAAAACCCGACTTTCACCACGGGCTGTTGGAATGGACCCGGCGAAACCCTCGCCCTCTCTCAAACAGGAAGCAAATGCAGCCGCTACGAGTTGCCGCCCGATCCCGGCGCAACCGGCTTGGCGGTGTCCCGCTTAAGCAGGGCGTTGTTCTTCAAGGCGCGTAGCGTCTTGAACGGCCCAATGACAATCTCCTGTCCTTCCGTCAGGCCGGAGAGCACTTCCATGTCGGTGGCGCCAGTGATGCCGGTGGTTACGGGGACGAACTTGGCCCGCAGCTTGCCGCTCTTGTCCTTGTCCAACACATAGACGCCCTGCACCGGTGAACTCTTGGCCGCGGCAGTACTCGAATTTGACGCGGCCTGCACGCCGCCCTGCGCCTTGGGCTTGTCGTCGTCCGGGTTGTGCATGGTCAGCGCCTGGATAGGCAGCGAAAGGACGTTGGACTTGTGCGCAGTGGTGATCTTGGCGGTGGTGGAGAGACCGGGACGCAGATCGCTGGTTGGGTTGTCCAGCGTAACCACGACCTTGAAGTCCTTGGCCTCTTCGGTACCGGTGGTGGACTGCGAAGTGGCGATGCCGGTGGAGCGCAGCAGCGCCTGGTCGCCCACCAGGGTGACATGCCCCTTGAAGACCTTGCCGGGCAATGCATCCACAGTGACCTCGGAGGACTGACCGAGCTGAATGTTCACGATGTCGGTCTCGTCCACCTTGACCTCGGCGGTCACGATGCTCATGTCCGCCAGCGTCATCAGCGTGGAGCCTTCGGTATTCTGGATGCCTTCCACCACGGTCTCGCCCTCGCGGACCGGCTCGTTGGTAACGATGCCGTCGAACGGGGCGATGGCGATGGTTCTGTCCAGCAGATCCTGATTGAATGTGAGGCTGGCAACCTGGGTACCCAGGTGACCGCGCGCCGAGTCGGTCTGCGCCTTGGCCTGGTTGAGCTGCGCCACAGCCTGCGCAACCGAAGCCATATCGGTGTCGAAGGCGGCCTTCTTGGCGTCGAAGTCCTGCTTGGCCAGGATTCCATCTTTGTAAAGGGCCTGGGCGCGCTCCCAGTCGAGCCGCTTCTGCTCCAGATCGGCCTTGGCGTGCTCGACGTTGGCCTCGGCCGTCTTCTCCGCCGCGACGTAGGAGGCAATGTCGGTCTTGGCGGCGGCGATGGCAGCCTGCTGGCCAGCGACATTGGCCTGCTGCTGCACGTGCTCGATGGTGGCTACCGTTTCACCCTTCTTCACCGCGTCTCCCTCTTTCACGTAGAGGTGGGTGACGCGGCCCATGGCGGTGGCGCCGAGGTTGACGTAGGTCTTGGCCTTGATCTGGCCTGTGCCGCTGACCACCGTGGCCAGATCCTGGCGCACGACCTTGGCAGTCAAAACCTTGGTGTAACCGGACTGCTGCTTGTAGACCATGAAGCCAACCAGCGCGGCGGCCACCACTACGGCTAGAACAACTAAGAGGATCTTTTTCATATGACTTTCGAACTCCAAGCCTCTCCCATTTCAGTGTACGCAATCGCGTTGGGTACGGTTCCCTGCCTCCGGCGCATGCCGGGACAGCGGTTGGCTGGCCGGGTAAACCGAACGAGCGATCCACCACTGAAAGCCCTCGGCGCGACAGGCTCTAGGAGCGCCGAAGCCGTGCAAGAGCCATTCAAGAATGCGAACCACGGAACAGGCTCCTTTCTTGGACGGTCGAACGGCCCGCAAGGTCGCAAATCCTATTCCTTGATCAACTCCACCATGCTCCTTTCGGAGCGCTCTTCGCCGTCCGTCTTCAAAAGAGAGTGGCATTCTGGTCCCCGTTTTGCTACGCTCAAGCCATGCAAATAACCGTCCAACTCCCCGACGACTTGGCCCGGCAGCCCGATCCCGCGCGTGCGGCGCTGGAAGCATTTGCCATCGAAGGATATCGGTCCGGCGCGTTCTCTGCATTTCGGACCCGCCAACTGCTTGGGTTCGAGACTCGCGCAGAACTGGATGGCTTCCTCAAGCGGCATGAGGTCTGGGATCACGCTTACAGCATCGAAGATCTGGAAAGCGATCGAGCGGGGTTTGAACGGCAGGCATGATCGTCGTCGCCGATACTTCGCCGTTGAACTATCTCGTTTTGATCGATGAGGCTGACCTCTTGCCTGCGCTCTTTGGCCGGGTATTGCTCCCGCAGGCAGTTCTTCAGGAATTACAGCACCCCAAAACCTCTTTGAAGGTGCGCGAATGGGCAACCCGGCTTCCGCAATGGCTTGAGGTCCGCAAGGTGGCATCAGTGGCGCACGCGGCGCTGATGGAATTGGATATCGGAGAACGCGAGGCTATCCAGTTGGCGCTGGAACTGGGCATAAGCACACTTCTGATCGATGAAGCCGACGGACGGCAATTGGCGGAGAGGTTTCACCTGGAAGTGCGAGGGACACTTGGCATCCTTGAGCGCGGAGCGAGGTTGGGGAAGACCGACTTTCGCCGGGCACTGAGCAAACTGGAACAGACCAGCTTTCGTTTGTCACCGGCGGTGCGCGTGGCTTTCTTGAAGCGGAACCCGTGATGGACATTCGCTCCGACGGGGTGCCCGACTTCAGCCGGGAATCTAGCGATTCCCAGCCAGGGACGCCAATTCCACGCTTGCCAGCCGGGGCTTCTGGTTACCTTTGATGTGGATTCGCGTCCAACCGCCAGCCAACTCCATACGGAATGTTGCCCAGCCCCACCGGGACCCGTAGAATAGAGATTCGCAGGAGTTTTGAAGGCAATGACGCTTAACCGCCGTACTTTTGTCGTCTCCGCTTGGGTCTGCGGCATGGTTCTCACCCCCGCTTCTGGAGCTTTTACCCAGACGGCGTCCATCCCGTCCGCACAATCGCAACCTGCCGCCGGCCAGAACCAGGGAGTGGGCCAGGAACCGGATCCCCTCAAGCGCGAACGGACCGACAAGGAGAAGTTCAATGCCCAACGGGAAGTCCGGAAGGAACTGAAGGGCGCTTACAAGAACCTGGCTTGAGCAGGATGTGCCCTATATCATCTCGGACGAAGAGTCCAAGGCCTTCAGGAGCCTGAGCAACGATGAGGAGCGCGATGCCTTCATCGAGCAGTTCTGGCTGCGGCGCAATCCCGATCCGGACTCGCCCGATAACGAGTTTCGCGAGGAGCACTACCGGCGCATCACATACGCCAATGAGCACTTCGCGGCCGGCAAGCCCGGCTGGAAGACCGACCGCGGACATATTTATATCTCCTTCGGGAAGCCCGACTCGATTGACTCCCACCCCTCCGGCGGCAGCTACCAGCGGCCCCAGGATGAGGGAGGCGGCGAAACCGCGACCTTCCCTTTCGAAACCTGGCACTACCGCTATATCGAGGGCATTGGCGAAAACATCGACCTGGAGTTTGTGGATACCTGCCAGTGCGGCGACTACCACTTCACCATCGATCGCGGCGAAAAGGACGCGCTGAGTCACGTGCCCAACGCCGGCTTGACCCAGTGGGAAGACATGAAGATGGCCAAGAAGGCGGACCGCTTCTCCGGCAACTTGGAGACACTTGGCCTCGGTCCCATGGGGGCGGGGCAGCAATCGAAGCAGTTCGACCGCATTGAGCTGGCCGCCAAGATCTTCGCTCCACCGCCAATCAAGTTCGCGGATCTTGAAACCTTCATCTCCGAGCACAAGGTGATCAACGGACCGATCTTCCCCTTCGACGTCCGCACCGACTTCGTTAAGGTTACCGAGAACACCGTTCTGGTGCCGATAACCTTGCAGTTGAGAAACCGCGACATCACGTTCGTGACCAAGGACGGTGTGGCGAAGGGCTTTGTGAACATCCTTGGCAAGGTGACAACGCTGACCCACAAGACGGTGCAGACCTTCGAGGATACGGTGCAGGTGGAGCAGCCGGCCGAGTTGCTGGAGAAGACACTGGACCGGAAATCGGTATACTGGAAGGCCATTCCCCTGCTTCCCGGCCTCTACCGGCTGGATATTGCGATCAAGGACGTGAACAACCCCGACCACATCGGAATCTACGGCCGCGGCATCGAAGTGCCCACCTTCCACGATGAGAAGCTGGCGACATCTTCGCTGATTCTGGCCGACGAGATGAATACCGTCTCCTCGCGCGAGATCGGCGCGGGAAGCTGCGTCATCGGCAATACCCATATCTGTCCGCGCGTCACGCCAAATCCGGCCACCCCGGTCAGCTTCAAGCGCGGGCAGCAGCTGAGCTTCTGGATGCAGGTTTACAACCTGGGCATCGACGACGCCACCAAGAGCAACCAGGCCACGGTGACCTACCAGATCACGCAGACCGCAACCGGCGCGGTAATTCTCGAAAAGGAATTGGAATCCAAGGACTTGGGGGCCCACAGCGACCAGTTGACCGTGGAGAAGTCACTCCCCATGGCCGGCCTTCAGCCAGGGAAGTACAAGGTGACGATCAGAATAAACGACTCAATTTCAAAACAAGAGATTGCGCAATCGGCGCCTTTTGTCGTGGAATAGAATGTATCCGAGCGCGAGGCTGCTACCGGGCGCAAGATTCGGAAGCCGGAACGGATTCGATTCGCAAGTGCATTGCCAGGGACGCCGCCAGGTCACCGATCGTGATGATGAGCAGGGTCCATCTCGTTGTTTTCGCAGCGCTGATTGCCGTGGGAAGCATTCCTGGCCGCGCGAGCCGCCACCGGCTCGGTTTCGGGCACGGTGCGCGACTCCGCCGGTGTGCCGCAGATCGGCGCCGTCGTGCAGTTGCTGCGTCCCGATCTGACCGTGGTAGCCAGCGTCTACACCGGCGGCGATGGGCCGCTTTACCATTCCATCGGTGCTTCCCGGCCGTTACGCGGTCAAGGCCATGGGCACGCTTTTCCTGCCTTCGTTGCGCGAGAACGTCCGCGTCCGCGCCAGCACCGTGGTCAATCTCACCCTGAGTACGCTCTACGAGGCGATGCAGTGGCTTCCTTCTGAGCCGCGCGCCGGCGATGCTCAACAGGACGACTGGGCCTGGACGCTGCGCTCGGCCGCCAACCGCCCGCTGCTGCGCTGGCTTGAAGACGGGCCGCTGGTGGTCGTCTCCGACGGCTCCGGCGCCGCGCCCAAGCTGAAGGCCCGCCTGATGGCTACCGGCCAGGAGGGGACCTTCGGCGAGAGCGGCGAGCGCTTCTCCGCCACGGTCGAGGAGACGCCGTCCAACAGCCGCGAGCTGCTGGCTCGCGTGGATTTTGCTCCGGACACAGATGCCGGCATGGAATCGATGCTCGGCTTTCGCCAGGATCTGGGCTTTGCCGGCTCGGTTCAATCCGTGGCTGCCGTCGCCATTCATCCCGAGATCGACGCCGCCGGGGGCGCCGGGCTTGACGAGGCCGCGGTCCGCTCCTGGGAAACTTTGCGCCTAGGCGACGAAATCGAAGCCGAAGCGGGTTCTACGCAGATGCTTGCCCGCCTTGCCGATCGTTCCGCTGGCGGCCTTCCCACGAGCATGGTGGCGGCGGCGCTGCCGTTCGCGTCGGTGGGCTGGCGCTATGGCGACTCTGCCATTCGCTACCGGTTGGCTACTTCCCTGCCCTCTTCACGGCAAGGAGATGAAACCGGGGCCGGCACCTGGCTTCCTCAGCTTTCCGCTCGCAATGGAAATCTAGCCATCGAACATGGCCTGCACCAGGAGATTGCCTGGGAACGCCGCGCCGATCGTTCCAACGTGGCCGTTCTGGTCTTCGCCGACCGCATCGACAACCCGGTCATCGAGGCCATAGGCCGCTTTGCGGCGGGCGATTCCGGCCCCGATGGGGTTTCCCTCCCGGTGCTTTTCGACCGCGCCAGCGGCCTGCTTCACGGCGCCGGTCCGGATTACTCCACCGCCGGCATGGTGGCGGCAGTGGAGCGCCAGCTTCCCGGCGCCAACCAGATCCGCCTCAGCTATGCCAACGGTGACGCGCTGGCGATGCCTCCCTCGTTCGCAGCCATAGGGCTGCCCGAGGCGATTGCCGCAGCCCGCCCGAGGCGCGCCCAAAGCTACTCGATCTCGCTCTCAGGCACCCTCGATGGCACGGGAACGCGCTGGCGGGCCAGCTACCGCTGGCAGCCTGAAGACACGGTTACCGGCGTTGCTCCGTTTGCAGCGGATGCGGTCGAACCGTACTTCAACCTTCACCTTCGCCAGACAGTGCATCTCGGCCGCGATGGAGCAAGCGGCATCGACGCCCTGCTCGATCTGCGCAATCTGCTCGCCCAGGGCTACCGGCCTTACCTCTTGAGCGACGGCTCCCTGCTCGTCTTTGCCCAGCAGCAGCGCGGCGTCGCCGGCGGCTTGGCTTTCACGTTCTAGAATCTGCCCTATCCCGCGCCCTCGCCAACCCAGTTGCAGGGCGAAACGCAACCGAGCGGAGATGGCTGCCTTGTACCTCGCTGCGCCCTGAAAGCTGCTTCCGGCGCTGAACTTGCTTCCATGAGTCCAGGTCGAAACGGCCACGGTGTCTGTGCTATATTCAGAAGGAACAGCACGGATTGTCAGCCATGCCGAGGTGTGCAATAACCCCTTGCTTCACGGCGGGTTCCGATTCTCTGGACGCGTAGCTCAACTGGCAGAGCATTCGGCTCTTAACCGACAGGTTGTAGGTTCGATTCCTACCGCGTCCACCATAACATCAATAAAATAAGTACTTTACAAACCGCCCCAAAAGGCGGTTTTCTTTTTCTCACGCGAATGGCTGTTCTGATGGCTGTTCCGAAAAATATTTTTGATTTTGCGGAGAATCGCACTGGCCCAGCTCCCCTGCTGGAGCCCTAACCGACTAAGGCCTCGCGCTGCATCCCGGCGGTTACCAGGCCGACCCAAAACTGAATGGCTGGCCGTCAGGTTTGAGGGGCCATCCTTCGCGGGCCGACGCGCCGTACAGGCATCCCCGCTCCACCGTGAAGGACGGGTGTCTCCTGAATTTCAAGCACTTCAAGGACGGCGAGGCCCGCGTCCTTGACGTGGTGGAACACATCCACGATGGCGTTGGCGCTCTCCGGGTCCGGGACGTTCAGACCGGCGCTGTCTTTGAACTCGGGACCGGATTCAAGGCGAGGAACGCGCCCAGCTTTGGCGTAATCCTCCACTGGGGCGTCTGGCAAAGTACAAACACCAGCCAGTGGGCGCAAAGGATAAACCGCGCTGTCCCGTGTTTCTGGGCTGGCGGGAGCGGCTGGACACGTGGCGAGTTATTCGCCTTGCGTTCGCCATTATTCGATGGTAGGCTCGTATCAGATTATGATTAAGCCTGTCAAGGTCGGAAAGAAGTCTGTTCGTAGAAGCCGTCCACGTAAGGGGCTTCTGGTGCGGGGAACGTTTTCATCTTTTGGGCCGAAGCTCAAGGACCCCTGTTATAGGCACTTCACGAGTAAGGGCCTAGCGGATGCGGAGGAAGCCGAGCGCAACGGGGAACTGGATTGGAAAACGTTCCAATGCGAATGTGGGGCGCTCGTGGCCGCGCGACATTCTGCGATGTACACATTCCTTGTGCCTGTATCCCATTCTCAGTACAAAGAGCCTCGGAGGCCGGTCAATCCGTCTGGCAAGTCCGGCTATTACAAGAGAGCGTGAAAGCGGAGGACCGCTCACCTATCCGTGTTCGTGGGTTTCCGGTTAAGGCTGAACAGACGGTCCGCATAGATGACAGTAACGCCTGATTCCGCCATGAAGGGACGCTGTACTTCAGCCATGTCACAACGTCAAAAAGCAAAGCAGCAAAGAGGCCGAAAAGACCATTGGCTCCCGCAAGGCTATTTGCGCGGATTCATCTCTTCGGCACGGGCTAATGACCCCAAGCCGCTTTCGTGCTTCCAGCGGCATACGCAAAAGTGGGAGAGCGTCAGTACCAGTGAAATTGCCTTCGGCAAAGGCTTTTACGACTACGCCACTGAGACGGATTATTCTGTGGTCACACACCCGGACTCTGTATTTGCCCGGCTGGAGAGGGAGTTTCCTCAAAGGCGGGCTGAATTGGCCGCAAACAATTTTGAGGCGTGGGAACAGCACAAGGATTTCTTGCTTGAGTTCATGCAAATGATGAGAGCAAGGTCGCCTCTCGCAATGCAGCAACAAGAGGCGGAGGTTCGCAAACTTCGAGGTTCAAAGATAACGAGTGTCAGCCCAGACCGGCGCTCAGTAAAATTAGACTCGCTGGAACCTCGTCCACTTCCCGAGAATACGGTAAGGAATTGGACCATTAGCCGGATGCTACAAGACGTTACGGCGGGTATCTCATGGATGGGCAATTACAACTGGTGTCTTCGCTATACCGATAATGAAGATGAACCGTTTTGCACTACAGACCAAGCCCTCATCGTGATTGGGACGGTTCCAGACGAGCCCATGAGTATGGACCTGCTCTCACACTCGGATACCGTCGTAATCTTCCCAATATGTTGGCGGGCGTGTCTTTTCGGGAGTCCGTTGAAATTTGACAAGTCATACGATAGAGCACACCCTACACAGCTTGTGAGTTTACGCAATGACCAGAAGCGTCTGGCGCATCGTTTTGTCATTTCGCCAGCCGCTTTCTAGGCCATCGGAATCGCCACGCGATTCACGGAAGCCTTCAGAGGTGCGTTTGCTATAATGACCAGCCATGAATACTTGGAAGCGAATCGCGTTATGGGGAGCGTCCATCGGCTTCGGAATCATTTTGGCGGCTTCGCTCGTCTTGGGCGTAGTGTCCTGGTGGTCAATGCGGCCCCCCAAGCCGCCAGTTTGGAGTGATTCAGCCATTACGGCAAAATTCACGACGATGACCGTCCAGAATTCTCAGGACGAGATTCATATGAGCTACCAGTACGCATTGACGAATCACACGAACCTTCAGTATTCGCTTCCGGTAGCAGGGTTGGGGTCCTTAATGAGACGCATACCGGAAAACAAGGCGCTCGATAGGTTCGATGACAGCTCTTGGGATAATAGCTTGATAATTCCACCCGGTCAGACGTTCAATGTGAAGTTTAATGTGATCTACAAACTGTCCGACTACAACACTACAACGGCAGAATTAGAAAAGTACGAACCGGGGGAGGACAAGACTGGAATTAGTCACGCCTTTGTCAACTTCATGAACAAGAGGCTAACCGAAGCGGACGGCTTAGTCTTCTTTGACAACGATAAGCACTATCGGATTGAGTTACCACGCGATTGGAATAGGGACCAGCCCAAGAAATGAGATACGGAGGGCGCATGAGAAAGACAGCGAAAGAAAAGCAGGAACACGAAAACCGGGCGATGGCGATAGCCAACAAACTCGGGGAAGAGTATGGCGACTGGTACGGCTGGACTAGCGGCTTTGGCCGATACGTGGCCTTGGGCGAGTACATCCTTGAGGAAACCGGATCAGACCTGCCTCACGATGAATGGCTCATGGTGGCGCGGGAAGCGTTCCTCAAGTGGAAGAAGGACCACAATATCTCGACTGCCCCGCCCGCGAACCTCAAAAAGCCCTGAGACGATGGGGCACTTGGGCAGTCTTCACCCGGTGCGAAAAGTATCACCGGCATGGAGAGTTGTATGGCGGGCTTCGGGCGGTCAGTATTGCCGAAGCCCTTCCTGGCGAATATCGGAATTGGTCCGCCTAACGTTCGAGTTCGGCTGTTTGCCTTCTCTTGAAGCGCGGAGCCTGCTTCGCGGGCACTTCGAGGGCTTCGCCTGGGGCATCATCGACGGCGACCTGGGCTGGGGATTTGTCTTCGATGGTCTCAGCGTGAATGATTTCGTTGTTGTCCGTGATTTCTTGATCGACCGAAAGGGTCTTTGAAGACGAAAGCTCCTCGGTTTCAGCATCGACAAGCTCCTCGACCTCTTCCGTCTTGCCGAGCAGTTCCTTGTCGATCTCCGCGAGGCGCTGCTCGTACTCTTTGAGCTTCGCCTCGTAGGGGCTTTCATAGTCCAAGCGCGGTGTGCAGGCGGGCCAGCGTTGCCTCGTTTCCCTGAATGGTGGCTTCCGTTTCGAGGATCTTCGACGGCAGGTCGCCGCCACGGCGCAGGACGGAAGTGAGCAGGGATTGGGCTGAAGGCAAACCCATGTGGGCTTCCGGGCGCGGCACATCGAACCACTCGCCGGCCAGGTTGTAGCGGACGGCCGTGATGTCCGTGATGGTGCCGAGTTCATCCTTGATGAGGGCGTCGCTGACGGCGAGGGGAATGTCGAGGCCGTTGACGGTGAGCTGCGTTGTGCTGTCGAGGGTCACCGTTCGCAGGTATTCGTTGGCGTCTTTGAGTTTGGAGAATTCAAGCCCGTTGAAGCGAACCTGGAGACTGAGGAGCTTGCCTTCGTCGTCGCGGCGTTCGTGCGACTTGAAAGTCTCGCTGGCCTTCTTGAGTTGGGGCAGCCTGTCTTGAAGATGCGCGATCCGGTACTCGACGTTGAGCAGTTGCTGGCGGTTGTTGTAGTGGTCGAGCCGGTTGGAGCGGGCAAGCAGGGTCAGGTTCTTGATCTCGTACTCCAGCTTGATCTTTTCGAGCGCAAGCGGGTTGCCGGTAGCCTGGGCCTTGGCCAGAGCGAATATCTGAGGACTCAACCGCGTCTCGCCGGCAATGTCCTCGATCTTTCGGCCCATGCGGCCGCCAGATTTGAACTGCGACAGAAAGGTCTGCTTGCGCTCCAGAAGCTGGGCGCGTTGAAGATCGTGCGCCTTGGGCGACGCAACGTCGCGCGGCTCCGAGATCATCCGATAGAACTCGACTTCGGAGAAGGTGTTGCCGGAACGGCGTATTCGTCCGTGACGTTGCTCCAACTGGTCGGGCCGCTGGGGAAGGTCGAGGTCGATCAGCGCCTTGAGGCGGGTCTGAATGTTGACGCCGATGCCGCATTTTTCCGTGGTGCCGAGCAAAACGCGAACGCGGCCCGCGCGCATGGCCTGTTGAAGGCCGAAGAATTCCTTGCCCTTCTTGTAGTCGTGAACGATGGCAACCTGTTCTCTGGGCACTCCGGCGGCGATGAGCTTCTTCTTCATGTCCTCGAAGAGATTGAAGTCGCCGCGCTGGTAGCGGTCGGCAAAGATAATGACGGTCCCGCGTTCGGCTTCCGTGCGGCGCAAGACTACTACACCCTCGGCTGACTTCTCGCTCCGGCTCGACGCCGCCGCCCTTTCAGGCATAAGGCGAGATCTCCCCAGGTAAGAACGCACTCCTTCACTGCACGGCCGCCGGATTTACGCCGCCGCGCCTTGGTCACCAGAGCTTTGCGAATTCTGGCTCGCTCGCCCTGCCCGGTAGCGCCTTGTATCCGGTTCTTGTTCATCGGCCCGCAGCTTCGCTCCACGCTTCCTCCCCACACTCGGTCGCCCTCATGCAGTTGCGCTTTGCTTCACTCGCTGTGACCTGCTTGTGACGGGACTTGCACCCGTAAGAGTGCGCCCATGCTGGGCGCACCAGACAAAGGTGCCTGGGCGTTGGCCCAGGCATCTTTGTTATGCTCGCAGTCTGTGTTCGCAGGTCACGGACCTTTCACATATCCCGCAGCTAGCATGCCCTCGCGGGCAGCGCGCCACCGATAGAGGGTTGGTGAAACAAAGCCGAGGTCCTGCATGGGAATTGTTCGACGTGCTCTCAGTTGTCGCGCGAAGAACTTGCCGCAGGCCATCGCGCTTCTCATAAAGCGCCAATAGCTGCGCTTCAACTTCCTGAAGTTCAGTCTTCAGGTGAGCCACGATACGAACCAAAGTAACCTCAGAGTGTTACGGATTTTAATCCAAACTACTCTAGCATGT
>CAWCWQ010000215.1:0-8361 GCA_963799145.1 uncultured Acidobacteriaceae bacterium
GTTGTGCGTGCTTAATTTCAGTTACGTATTGCTCCATCGTATGACACTTCTCTAGATCTTCTGCAAGTTGGCGAACTTTTCCATCAGCTTCTTCATGCCGTGGCGGTTGAACATGACGGTGAGCTTGGCGTCTTCGCCGTCGCCTTCGCGCATGAGAACTGTGCCTTCGCCATATTTGCCGTGGCGGACGCGCTGGCCTTTCTTCAGGCCGGCTGCGCCTGCTGGTGCGCGAACTTCCACGTCTATCGGCCGGGGAAAAGCTGGGCGGGGCAAGGAGCCGGGCTTGCCCATGCCCGATTTGCCGCCACCGGCCTTTCCTCCAAAGAAGCGGGCAATGTTGTCGATGGAGTTTGGCGCTTCCGGCGGCGCTTCCGCGCTCTTGCCCTTTGGACTGACGCTTTGAAGCACCGAGGGTCTCTGCGTTTCCTGGCTTTCGTCTTCGTAGTTGAAGTGCTTGTCAGTAAAGTCGCCAATGCGGCCCGGCGTGCGGCCATACGTGTTGGGGTAGCCGGGGGTGGCCCACGACGTGGCCCGAGGCCGGCTGCCCAGGTTCTCGACTAACTGGCTGGGCACCTCTTCAAGGAAGCGCGAAGGGATGCTCATCTCCGGGGCGTCATTGCCGTAACGACGCCGGTAGTGTGCGCGGGTCAGGACGAGCGAGTTCATGGCGCGCGTCATGCCCACATAGCAGAGGCGGCGCTCTTCTTCCAGCTCGTCGGGATTGTTGAGCGTGCGCGAGTGGGGAAAGAGGCCCTCCTCAAGGCCGGCGAGAAAGACGAGCGGGAACTCCAGGCCCTTTGCGGCGTGGAGCGTCATGAGCGTGACGCGGGAGTCGGGGTCGAACTGGTCGGTGTCGGAGGCCAGCGCAGCGTGGTCCAGAAACTCGGCCAGGGTCTCGCCGCGAGCTTCCGCGTCGTGGGCGGCGTTGGCAAGCTCCTTCAGGTTCTCAATGCGGCTGAAGGACTCGGGAGAACCTTCGGTCTCAAGTGCTTTGATGTAGCCGGTGCGGTCGATGAGGAAGCGGATCAGCTCCGGGAGCGTGGCGGCATCGCCGGGAGCCCGGAAGGCCTTTCCCAGGCCCTTTTCGTCTTCCGCGACCTCTTCCGCATCCGATTCGAAGTCCGAATCTGGTGGGGTTGGCTTCCCAGGTCCCAAACTCGGGACCTGGGGCACCCGATCATTTGATTGCCTGGGCATCACCAGGAAGGGGCGCTTGGGCTGGGCCGCGAAGGGCGAGAAGCTGCTGGCGTCGAGCAGCGGAATCTGGTTCTCTCCGCCGCCGAAGTTGAAGTCGGCGGCAGACTCCGCGCTGGCTGAATCGGGGCTGGCGGAACCTGCCTCAGCGCCGAACCCGAAGCCGGTGTCGGCCTCATCGTCCGGCGCTGCGTCCTCCGATAGCTTGCCCGCAAAGTCTGGGTCCATCATGGCCTGAGCGTCGACAATAAGCTGCCGGAAGGACTCTATGGCCATCGAGGCGCGATTAGGGACCAGCCGATTGGCGATCGCCGCGCCGAGGGCCTCCCAGGTGGAAACGCCTGTTTCAAGTGCCAGCCTCTCCAGGGTTTCAAGCGTGGTCTTGCCAATGCCGCGGACCGGGACGTTGATAACGCGCTGCAAGGCCATGGAGTCGTGCGGGTTGCGGACGAGGCGCAGGTAGGCGAGCAGGTCCTTGATCTCGGCGCGCTCGTAAAAGCTGAAGCCGCCGACCATGGTGTAGGCGATGTTGTAGCGCCGCAGGGCCTCCTCCACCAGCCGCGACTGCGCGTTGGTGCGGTAAAGAACGGCGCAGCGCGCTACACCGGCGTCCTCCCCTTCGCCGGCTTCGCGCAGGAACTTCTGAATGCGGTCGGCGATGAAGAGAGCCTCGTTTTCGCCGTCCGGGGCCTCGTAATAACCGATGAGGTTTCCTCCCTGGCGGTCGGTCCATAGCTTCTTGCCCTTGCGGCGGATATTGTTGGCCACCACAGCTCCTGCGGCCTCCAAAATGATCTGCGTCGACCGGTAGTTCTGCTCCAGCCTGACGATGCGCGCGTTGGGGAAATCCTTCTCGAACTCCAGAATGTTGCGGATATCGGCGCCCCGCCAGGAATAGATGCTCTGGTCCTCGTCGCCGACGGCGCAGACGTTCTTCCGCTCGCCGGCCAGCAGCTTCATCAGTTCGTACTGCGGGCGATTGGTGTCCTGGTACTCGTCCACCAGCAGATAGCGGTAGCGGCGCTGGTAGCGCTCCCGGGCCTCGCCGGAAACCTTGAGCAGGCGGACGGCCTCCAGCAGCAGGTCGTCGAAGTCCAGGGCGTTGTTCTTGCGCAGCTCGGCGCGATAGCCCTGGTAGATGTGGGCAATCCGCTCGCTGTTCGGATCCTTGGAGGCGAGGTAGAACTCCTGAGGGTCGATCATGTGGTTCTTGGCCCAGGAGATGCGGCCCAGCACCGTGCGCGGCGTCAGTTGCTTGGTGTCGAGCCCCATGCGGCGCATCACCTGCTTGACGATGGCCTGCTGGTCGTTCTCGTCGTAGATGGCAAAGGAGCGCGTCAGCCCGTCATTGCCCACCTTGAGGGCCTCTATGTCGCGCCTCAGGATACGCACGCAGAGCGAGTGGAAGGTGGAGATAAGCGGCTTGGCCAGCGAGCTGTGGCCGAGCAGGCGATCGACGCGCTCGCCCATCTCGCTGGCGGCCTTGTTGGTAAAGGTGACAGCCAGGATGGAGTCGGGAGCGACGCCTTTCTCGCGGATCAGCCAGGCGATGCGGCTGGTAATCACCCGCGTCTTGCCCGAGCCGGCTCCAGCCAGGATGAGCAGTGGACCCTCCGTGGCCTCGACGGCGACGCGCTGTGCGGGATTAAGGTTGGCGAGGAGCGGCTGCACGGGGCAAGTCCAGGTGGGAAGCTTCCTTGATCCAGTGTATCGTTCGAGGGCTTCAGATAGTGGGGACAGTCCTTAGCCCCCAGGGCAGACGCGCCTAAACTCGCTTCCATACGGGACGAGGAAACACCGCGCAAAATATTGAATTCATGCGCTTTGTAATAAGGGCACGACTTTAGTCGGGCCACACATTGACGAAGAAAGCACGGTTGGCTTCAGCCCTGTGTGCGGCATCGGCCGAGAATCGGCAAAGGGGACATGAAGAGCTTGGCAGGGGCTAAAGCCCATATTATCTAGTGCTTCCTTGGTGGCCAGACTGAAGTCGCGCCCTTGTTACAAAAACGGCCGTGGATAGCGATCAGGGAGATTAAGATACGTTTGCCCTGATTTAGCCCCAATGCCGCCTTCTCCAAGCCGCAGATTGCACAATGGAAGAGCGTTACAAGCCGCCCGGCCCGGCCCATCCCAGGTTGCATTCCAGACACCTTTTCCTCAGTTTCCAATGCCGGGCGCATTCCGCACAGCCCGCCTTCAGCCTAGACTCGTCAGATATGGCCACCATCCCCGATCTCACTCTGGAAGCCGGACTGCCCGCGAACATCGACGCCGAAAAGACCATCCTGGGCGCCATCCTGCTGGACAATGCCGCCCACGCCGAGGCCGCCGAAAAGCTGGCAGCCGACGACTTCTCCCTGGACTCGCATCGCCGCATCTTCCTGCGCATGACGGAGTTGATGGACATGCAGCGCGCCGTCGACATCGTCACCCTGGCCAACGAGCTGGCCCGCTACAAGGAGATCGAGTCCATCGGCGGCGTAGCTTATCTGGCCTCGCTCACTGAGGGTTTGCCGCGCCGCCCGGTCATCGAGGAGTACATCCGCATCGTCAAGGACAAGAGCCTGCTGCGCAAGCTGATGGGCATCTGCTCCATGGCCATCGCCCGCGCCGCCGACCAGGGCGAATCCGCGCTTGAAGTCCTCGGCGCCGCCGAAGCGCAGCTGATGGAGGTCAGCGAGAAGGGCCTCACCCACGGCTTTCAGTCGCTCGACCAGATCGTCCAGCACTCCTTCGGGAATATCGACAATCTGTACAAGCAAAGCCGCGAGGTTACCGGCCTGGCCACCGACTTCACCGAATTCGACCGCATGACCAGCGGCCTGCAGAAGGGCGAGCTGATCATCATCGCCGCCCGCCCCTCGATGGGCAAGACCGCCCTGGCCATCAACATCGCCCAGAATGCGGCCATCAACCACGGCGCCATTGTGGCCGTCTTCAGCCTGGAGATGAGCAAGGAGTCGCTGCTGCGCCGCATGTTGGCCTCGCAGGCCTGGGTCGACCAGCAAAGGCTGCAAAAAGGCTTCCTGGGCCGCGAAGACCACGAAAAGCTGCAGAATGCGCTGGGCCAACTGGTCGAAGCCGCGCATCTTCATCGACGACACAGCGGCCATCTCGCTGGCCGAGATGCGCGCCAAGGCGCGCCGGCTCAGGCAGAACGCCGGCGGCCTCGACCTGGTCGTGGTCGATTATCTGCAACTGATGTCGGCCACGGTGCCATCCTCCGGCAAACGGAACTACGAGAATCGCACCCAGGAGGTCTCGGCCATCTCGCGCGGCCTGAAGGCGCTGGCCAAGGAGCTGAACGTGCCGGTCGTGGCCCTTTCGCAGCTCTCCCGCGCCGGCGTGCAGCGCAAGGACGACAAGCGCCCCATGCTCAGCGATCTGCGCGAATCCGGCTCCATCGAGCAGGACGCCGACGTGGTGGCCTTCATCCACCGCGAGTCCTACTACAAGCACGACGAGGAGATGAGCGAGGCAGACAAGGCGAAATCGGAGATCATCGTGGCCAAGCAGCGCAACGGCCCCACCGACACTGTCTATCTGAATTGGGTTGGCAAATTCACCCGCTTCGATAACCCGGCGAATTAGCTGAAGGCCTGGCGGCGTTGGGTTGAGACTGGAATTGAGAGGGTGCAAAGGCAGTCAGGCGACGGTTGATATCAAAGACATCACCGGATTGCTTAACACTGGGCGACTTTCCGGGGTAATCGGCGCTCAATAAGCGCATCGGCGATTTTGCATAATTCCAGAATCCATCCTGGCGACAACGGCGTTTTCGGGGGCCAATTCTGCTCGCTTGGGAGTTCCCATTACACAGAAGCCCGGACTTGTTCAGTTTCCGTTTGCGATAAGGGCCGGTTTTGTAGTTCCGCTTCAACGGTCGCGAAAGATTCTATTCATAGCGCAACGCAACGACGGGATCGACCTTCATGGCGCGGCGCGCGGGCAAATAGCTGGCCGCCAGGACCACTGCAAGAAGAGCCAAAGGCACGGCAATCAATACAACCGGATCATAGAAGCTGACGCCAAAGATCGCCTTTTTGAGGACTTGGGAAACTCCGAAAGCGAGCACCGCGCCGATGCCGCCGCCGATGAGTAACAGTTGCAGGGCGCCGCCGGCAACCAGACGGAAGATTTCGCGGCGCGGGGCTCCCAAGGTTATTCTCATGGCGAATTCGGCCGTGCGCCGGCTTGCCGAATAAGAGATGACGCCATAGAGTCCCGCGCTGCCCATGGCCAAGGCCACAAAAGCAAAGATCACCAGCAGAGACACAACAATGCGTCCACCCATCATGGGTCGCGACATGCGTTCCTCCATTGTGCTCACCTCCGTCAGCGGCAGTTCCGGATCGATGGTGCGCAGGGCATCGCGGACAGACTCCAGAATCTGCTGTTCCGGGAGGCTACTGCGAACGGCTAGGTACTCGCCGCTGGCGGGCGCCTGCAAGCAGGACGCGTATATCTGCGGGTGAGCCGGTTCCATCACTCCAGAGCTTTTCAAATCGGAGACGATCCCGACGATCTCGAGCGCGACTTGTGACGTGGGATCGCCTTCGCCGTAGAGATGCTCCGTGATGAGTAGACGACGGCCGAGCGGGTGACCGGCAGGGAAGAACCGCTCGACAAACGCCCGGTTGACAACGACTGCCCGGGCAGTTCCCGGGCGGTCGTCTTCACCGAGTTCCCTCCCATTCAGAAGCGGCAGGCCAAGGACGCGAAAGTAGCTGCCACTGATGACCTGATAGTTTGCGGCAAAGGAGGCGGAAGCAGGGTCTGCATTGCGTCCTTCGATGCGAAATGGCTGATCGGCGGAGAAATTCGACGGCGGAAGCTCGGAAGAGATCGCGGCGACCTGCACGCCAGGGATCGCATGCACCTTTGCAAGCAACTCCGAAAACAACGCCTGGACTCGGGCGGGGTCGCCATACCGCGGGCTAGGCAAAGAAAGATGGGCGGTCAGCAGTCCGTCGCTGTAGAATCCCGGATCTGCCTCGGCGAGCCTCATCAATCCGCGGAGGCTCAGGCCTGCTGTAACCATCAGTACCAGAGAAAGAGCCAGATTCGCAACCACCAGCCCACGGCGCAGGCGGCTGTGTTTCCTATCACCCATCGGGCTGCCGCCAGCGATCTTGAACTGCTCCAGCGGATTGACTGCACTGGTCTGCCACGCAGGCACGAGCCCGGCAAGCATGGTTGCGGCGAAGCAGAGCAGCACAACAAATACCAAAACTGCGCGATTGATTTCGATGGGAGCCAAGCCTGGCGCCTGCAGGACAGAGAGCGTTGCCAGATACCGTACTGCGGCGAAGGCGAGCAGCAGGCCCAATCCTCCGCTCATCACCGACAACAGAAGAGTCTCCAGCAGCAACTGGCGGATGATGCGCCAGCGGCGCGCGCCCAATGCGATGCGAACCGCGATCTCTTTCTGACGCGTCGTGCCGCGTGCAAGAAGAAGGTTGGCCACATTCGCGCAAGCCATGCACATGACAACGGAAACAGTCACCAAAAGCAGGAGCAGCATCAGATGAACTCCGGGACCGGCCAGAGACTCGAAGAAGTCCTGCACACGCGCGCTCCATTGCTTGTTGGTTGCGGGTGACTGACGAGCGACTCGCTCTGCCAGTACCCGCATTTCTCCCCCTGCCTGGGCGGCTTCGACTCCCGGCTTCAGCCGGCCCACCACCAGCAAATTGCGTTCCTGACGGTCGGAGTTTCCCGGAGAAAGAGCCAGAGGCAGCCAGAATATCCTCATGCCCCATGAACTCGAAATCGGGCGGGGCCAGGCCGATCACGCGATACGGCATGCCATCGAGAGCGACAGTTTTGTCCAGAATCGCCCGATCTCCCGCAAAGCGCGTCTTCCAAAGCTCGTAACTTAATACGGCAACGGCGCCTTTGCCCGGTGTGAATTCATCCTGGGAAAAGAAGCGGCCCACTTCGGGTTGCAAGCGGAAAGTGTCGAAGAACTTCGGCGTGACGGAGGCGCCATAAGCGAGCGTCGGTGGGTTGCCGGAGAGGACGGCGCTCTCAATGCGAGCGGCAGCCAGACTCTCGAAGACGTCGTTCTGATCGCGCCAGTCGTGGTACGTGCCCGCGGAGACGTTGCTTCGACTTCCATCGGGCCGTGTCTCCCACACCATCCTCAAGCGGTTCGCCTGTTCATAGCGCATGGGTCGCCAGACCACGCTGAAGATGGTTGTGTTGGCGCCGATCGCCAGTGCAAGGGTGAAAATAACCGTGCCGGCTAACGCGGGATTGCGGCGAAGCTGGCGCATGCCGTACAACACATCCCGCCAGAAAAGCTCGAAGGCTGTTCCAGCGCGGTGATCGCGAACCGCCTGCTTGACCGGTTCGACGCAGCCGGCCTCCGCGCACGCCCTGCGCCGCGCTTCGCCGGGTTCCACTCCGGCAGCGATCAACTCGTCGGCAACCCCTTGCACGTAGGCGTGGATCTCCGCGTCCAGCTCAGCTTCGACGCGGTCTTTGCACAGCAGATTCAAAACAGCCGCCTTCAGCCGCGATTCGATAACCATCTAGACCTCCTGAGCATTCAGCGCGTTTGCCATGGCGCCGACGATCGTGCTCCATTGCTCTCTCTCTGCTTGAAGCTGGCGCGCCCCGGCCTTGGTCCGCCGGTAATACTTGGCCCGCCGGCGATTCTCCGATTCACCCCAGAACGAAGTGAGCCATCCCGCTTCTTCCATCCGGTGGAGCGCGGGAAAGAGTGACCCCGGCTTGACTTTGAACGTGCCCTGCGTAATCTGCTCGATACGTCGGGAGATGCCAAGCCCGTGAGCCTCTCCTTCACCAATGGCCTTGAGAATCAAGAGATCGAGGGTCCCTTGCAGGAGATTGGTCTGATTCTGTTCCATTCCGGAGTCTCCT
Organism: uncultured Acidobacteriaceae bacterium; assembly: GCA_963799145.1. Lineage (GTDB taxonomy): Bacteria > Acidobacteriota > Terriglobia > Terriglobales > Acidobacteriaceae > Telmatobacter. The sequence goes on from CAWCWQ010000215.1 coordinate 8,086, forward strand.
ATTGAATGTCTGTAGGAGCATGGCATACGCTCCTATCGAATGTCAATAGGAGCGACGTCCAGTCCAAATTGGGCTCGGGCGCCGGCAGCGTAAACGGGTTAATACCGATATGTCGGCCAGCATTCGCCGATCTGACTAGGTATGATCCTGGGCTGACGATAACAGCCCATTGCGCTCATCCGGCGTGGATTATGGAGGGGAACTCGGATCGGTCCTGAAAAACGCCGTTTGCTCCAACTTCCGCTCCCGAATCCGTTTCAGAGCTCAACGAGCGAC
>CAWCWQ010000216.1:0-15647 GCA_963799145.1 uncultured Acidobacteriaceae bacterium
TTAGCAATACGTGTCGTTATGTCCTCTGCTCAACTCGTGGTCTTGCTGCACAGGCAGCGGCGGCAGCGGATTGTGGCTTTTGTCGCCCACGCCGGCCGCGTAGATGGTTCCGTCGGCGGCCACCGCAACCGAGGTGATCTCGCGTTTTGGCGCCTCGAAGAGCACGTAGCCCTTGCCCTGCGCATCGATCCGGTACACCAGCCCCGATCCGTCCGAGCCGGCAATAAGATCGCCCTTCGCGTCCCAGGCCAGCGACCGAATGTGCTCCTCATCGCACCTGAAAAAAACCTCGGGCTTGGCGGCAGGCTTCGCCAAATCGACGCGGTACAATGCTCCCAGTCCCCCCGTGGCGACATACAGCCGCCCAGCCTTGTCGAAGGTCAGATCCCAAATGTAATGCGTCTTCGCGTCCGCCTTGTCGCTGGTCGATCTGCCGTCGGCTGCGTTCGCGCCGTCGAACTGTGCCGCGTCGAAGACCACCGTGGCGCTGCTGTCATCCTGTTTGGCTGTCGCGTCGGTCTTCAGCCTGTATACCTTGCCGCTGGGCAGCGTGGCCGCGTAAAGCGCCCCGTCCGGTCCCAGCCGCACTACCTGCACGCTTAGGTCTTTGGTCTCGAAGAGCGTAACCGGCTTGTCGCCCGGTCGGCCCGGCGCGCGCAGCACCGTCGCCGGCGAGGCGGTTCCTGCGTAGGCGTTGCCGATCTTGTCCGCGGCCACCGACCACACATAGGTCGAGGGCGTGGTGAACATTTCGCTCAGGCCCGGCCCCTGGCGCAGGTGGCCGTCGCTGGTCAGCTCAACCCCCTGCGGCGCGCCCTTCTCAAACTCCTCCAGCCGCGACTGGGTCCAAAGGTGCGTGCCCTGGGCCAGGGACAGCTGCGAAGAGGCAATGGCGGCTGCAACGACCGCGGCAAAGGCGGCGAGACTCCTTGCGGAGTGGAAGCGGGCAAATGTATCTGAGAAGGCAAACATGCTGCCGTTAAGTTTACTAAAGTCTGCTCGACATACGGCAGATCGCAGACCGAGGCCGGAAAGCGCTGCGGCTCGCGCGGTCCGTTCGCTGAGCACTAATACTTCTAACCCTGCTCCTAACCACCTGAGCCTTTTGCAGTCTCAATGGAACTCCGCAAGAGGCTCACCTGTCCTACGCCGGCGATCTGGCCAGGACGATGGGCTGATACGAACCGCTCTCCTGAGGCATGATCCATCGAACATCCTCGAATCCCGCATCGCTCAACGCCGCTGAGAGCTCGCCGCGCAGCAGGCTCCGGTACTCCGACACAAAATGGTGCGCCTTCCATCCCTGCTCCGACTCGAGCGTAATGTACACGTGCAGCACATACCTCGCATCTTCGGCTGTGCTTGCTGCCCAGTCCCATACTTGATGGACAATACGGCGGCTTCCTGCCGCTCCATAGAACGCCGGCTTCTGGATCGTGGGTCTTTCAACGACGAGAGCGTCCCAGTCCCGCATACTGGCCACGAATTGTCCATTTGGCTTGAGCTTTCGCCGGATGGCCGCCGCCGCTTGCCGAAGTTGCGCGTTGCTCAGATGAGGCAATGCGTTGTCCATGGATATGGCGACATCGAAGCCGCTCTCCGCGATCTCCTCGAGCGATGTCATGTCGGAGACGCAGAACTGGATCGCCAGGCCTCGCTGCCGCGCCTCCCGCTCCGCGCGACGGACCGCTGCCCCGCTAAGGTCCGATGCCACGACCTGATGGCCCATCCTGGCAAGGCCGAGTGCCTGGGTGCCAATGCCGCAGGTGCAATCCAAGATCTTCAGCGGACCGCGAATGCCCTGTGAGGCCAGAAGATTGCCGAGTATCCTTGCCTGACGCTCGATTGCGCTCTCCCAATCGTCGAAGATCAAGTGATAGTAATCGGCGAGTTCCTCATAAAAGCCAAGCACACCTCCTGGCATTTTGCACACCCGACCTTTCCACGGATTCTCGATGCAAGTCGCGAAAGCGGAGCCTGTTCAATGCTGTGTCGAGACAAATGTGTTGCCAATGAGTCTACTAAAGTTGGGCCGCATCGGACCGCAGACGGATCGCCTGCTCTGGAACTTCGCTTCGCCCAGGCAGCTACACTAAGCCACAAGGAACGTGCCAATGAAGTGGATTGCCGCAGTCGCGCTGCTGGGTATTCCCGCGGCGCACGCCCAAGCCCCGGCAGTCTCGCCGCAAACCGCACCGCTCCATGCGGAATCCACCGTCGTCCTTGTTCCAGCGCTGGTGCGCAACGCCCAGGGAGAACCGGTCTTCACCCTCAAGGCCAGCGATTTCCGGGTCACCGACGACGGCGTCGAGCAGCCGCTCAAATTGGATGAAGATACGGGCGCCGAGCCGCTGGCACTTGTGGTGGTGGTGGAAACGGGCCGCGCCGGCGCGCGCAAGCTCGACGCCTACCGGAACATCGACGCGGCAATTGCCGCTGTGGTAGGCGGCGTTCCTCACCGGGTTGCCGTCGTGGGCTTCGACAGCGCTCCGACGCTGGTGCGCGGCTTTACCTCCGACACGGATGCCGCCGGAGCCGCGCTCCACGGCCTGGAGCCGGGAGACAAGGGCGCTGCCATCCTCGACGGCCTCAGGTTCTCGGTGGACCTGCTGCGCAGCCAGCCGCCGCCCTGGCGTCGCGCCATTCTGCTCATCTCAGAGACCGTTGACCACGGCAGCCAGGCCACGCTGGAAGATGCGCTGCGCGCCATCGGCGACACCAATACGGCCATCTACGCCCTCGGCTTCTCCACAGCAAAATCGGAGGCGGCGTACTTCGCCGATCGGAACCTGCCGATCAGTGTGGGCGGCCCAGGACTCGAGAATGCTCATCCCAACCCTCCCGGCGGATGCATGGGCAAGGACCCCGACCCCGACGCCCCAAGGAACAAGGCCGTCCAGGCTTGGGGTTGCCTCACGCAGCTTGCTCCTCCGCTCGGGCTGGCTACCGTGGCGGGAATCGCCGCCGCCAACGGCCTCCAGCGCAACGTCCCCGAGACAGTGGCGCAGCTGACTGGCGGCGAGTTCTTCCACTTTGAAGACACCCGCGGCCTGGTGCGCGGCCTGCTTACCATCTCCAACCACGTGCCCAACCGCTACATGCTGAGTTTTCAGCCGCAGTCGCCGCATCCCGGCTTTCATTCCATTCAGCTGCGGCTGCGCGATTATCCCGGCCTGCGAGTTACCGCGAGAAGCAGTTACTGGGCGGACAACGATGCTGCGGCCGAAGGGCAGCATTGAGGCCTTGTCCAAGCTACCGCTCCCCACGAAACTGTATGATCCGGCGCCGGTCGCGCTTCGAGGGGCGGCGTTCCGGCAGGGGCGCAAACTCCTGCATCGCCTTGCGCTCGGCAGCCAGTTTGGCCCGCGCCTCCTTGCTCGCCTCGCTCTCGCGATAGAGCGTCTGCGCCATCGCCGCCGGCCCGCGCATCTCGCTCAACTGCAGCACCTCGATCTGAAACTCGCCGCCCTCGTTCCTCACCACCAGCAGGTCGCCCACGCGCACCTCGCGCGCCGGCTTGGCCTGGTGGCCGTTCGAGTGAATCCGGCCCAGGTCGCAGGCCTTCGAGGCCAGCGCCCGCGTCTTGAAGAAGCGCGCCGCCCAGAGCCATTTGTCGATCCGGACCGGGGTCATATCTGTATTCTCGGATATGCGCGGGGTTCAAGGCCAGAAGTTGAAATCGGGATGCCAAGGCAGAAGCTCCGGCATCCCGATTGCAGTTCGTCACGAGCTTGAAAACCGCCTAATTCGCCAGCACCGCCCGGTAGCGCACCTTGTTCTTTTTCACCTTCTCGATGGCTTCGTTGGCTTTGGCCATCGGGAAGCGCTCGGTAATCGCCTTCACGCCATGGCGCGCAGCCACGTCCAGCATCTCTCTTAGCCGGTATGGGCTGCCGGTGGGGTTGCCGGTGATGGAGCGGAGGCCGCTAATAAGCGGAAAGGCATGCACAGAGACCGGCGACGGTGGAACGCCCACAAAGCACAGCGTGCCGGTGGGCCGCAGGGCTTGAACGTAGGTGCCCCAGTCCTGGTCGGCGTTCACCGTGCTTAAAACCAAATCCAGAGTTCCGGCCACTTCCTTCAGCGCCTTGGATTCGCGGCTGTTGACGAAGCGATGCGCGCCCAAAGCCCGTGCCTCATCTTCCTTGGCGGCCGAGGTGGAAAAGGCCGTTACCTCCGCGCCGAAAACCCGTGCAAACTGGATGGCCATGTGCCCCAGTCCGCCGATGCCCACAACCCCCACCCGCGAAGAGGGGTTCACGCCAAGCGTGCGCAGCGGGTTATAGACCGTGATCCCGCCGCAAAGCAGGGGCGCGGCGTGCTCGCTGTCAAGGGCGCCGGGGACGGGAATCACAAAGCGTGCATTGGCGCGGACGCGCTCGGCATAACCGCCATGACGGTGGACGCAGGTACCCTCCGCCTTGGGGCACAGGTTTTCCATCCCTCGCGTGCACCACTCGCACTCGCCGCAGGAGTTCGATTGCCAGCCCAGGCCAACGCGCTCGCCCACCTGGAGCGACCGAACCTCGTCGCCCACCGCCGAAACAGTGCCCACAATCTCATGGCCAGGAATGAACGGATAGTGGCTGATGCCCCAGTCGTTCGATATCAGGTGAAGATCGCTGTGGCAGATGCCGCAGTGGGTAATGGCGATCTCCACTTCCTGCGGACCCAGCTTGCCGGGGTCGTAGCGATACGGCAAAAGTTCTGCTCCCGCCGCATGTACTGCAAGTCCTTGAATTAGGGCCATGATCGTTCCGAAGTCCTCGCTGAGGGGGGTCAGGCAGGCCGGCGAACTCCCCAGAGCACGCCAACCCGGAATCTGTTGGGAGACATTCCTCCCGCTCCTCTAGTCTAAACCGCCGCCTGCCTCTATGCGCAGACTAAGAATCTGAAAACCGTTGAGAACGCCTCCAGCGGATGCCTCGCCGGCCACCTGGGCCGACTCGCCATTCAGGTTCACATCCTGCGCGGTGCGCAGCGGCTCCAAAGCGTTGGCCACTGAAAGCGGGAGGCTTGTGAGCGTTTGGCCGCTCATGCCAGCCTGCGTCTCGGGAATCAGCAGGCTCACATAGATGCGATCCGGAGCATGGCGCGCGCGATCCTGCGCCAACACGGTCTCCAGATCGACGGAGCGGGTCGATTGCCGGGGTTGATCCAGAGTCCGGTCCAGCGTACCGGAGTCTGAAATCAACAGCCGCAAGTTGCCCGCGCCCAGCCTTGCCGGCAGTTTGATGGGAATGCGCACATTGCGCGCCGGTTGCTGCCAGGGACGGATGGTTGCCTCCACCACCACGGTATCGCCGACGCGGACAATGTCGTTTGAAACCAGCCGCGCCGTCTCCAACTCCACCTGGATTCGGCGGGGAATGGCCACGACCTCGAGATCGATCCCGCGCACCGCGCCTAGCCGCGCGCCGTTCGAGTAAAGCCGCGCGAAGCGCTCGCCCACCAACTGCGCGGTCTGCAAAGCGGCGGGCGCCTGGTCGCCGGCCGAAACCCACAGGTCAAGAGGCGAAGGCCGCCGTCCCTCCGGCCCGTTTCCTTCCAGATCGATGGTGCCCGTCACGTGATAGCTGGTCTCGGCTGTGCTTTCGTTGGTTGCCAGCAGCGCTTGGTAAAGCGAAACCATCACCGCTTGGGGAGTGACTGCTGCAAGGTCCAGCACCTCGACGTCGATCTTTCGTTCGCCGTCCTTGACCTTCTCCTGGCCTGCCGCCGAATGAACCGCAATATGCACCGGAATCATTCTCGCCTTGAGGCCCAGTACGCCGCGAATGGCGGCGTCGCGATCCTCGGTAAAGGCGCCGATCGGCTCGCCGGTGTTGACGATCTTGAAGGCATTCAGCGGAGAGGCCAGCGTGGCCACCACCTCGGTCGCGGTCATGGGCAGCGAAACCGGCCCCGCCTGAATGATGGGATGGCCGCACGCCAGTAGCTGCCTGGCGTCGATGTAGGTTACAGTGCAGGTGGCCGCGATCTCCAGGTCGCCGCGCACCAGTTGCGCGCTCACCGCCGAACCCGGCACGACAGTGGCCAGCAAGGCCGCCGAGGGCTCCGAATCCAGCCCCGTACCGGATTCAGCACCCGGTCTGGACGAGCCGCTCATCCCCCCGGCCGCCACCATCTCAAGACCCGTGCCGGCCATTTGCTCTTGCCACAGGCGAATAGCCTCGGGCCGGAAGCCGCTCATCACCAGCGGCGTTTCCATCGCCTGCATCGTATCCTGGGCCGACGGTTGAACAAGCCCCTCTTTCCGAGCTGACCCCTGATCTCTGATCTCTGACCCCTGATCCCTGACCCCTGATCTCTGATCTCCGACCCCTGACCCCCGATCTCCGATGGGCAGATCTCGCACCTCAAGCATCTGCTCGATGGGCGTGATGCCGGCGATGGGATCCTTGCTGAATTGGCCGATGCGATAGGAGAGCGAGCCCAGCAGCCGGTTGCCAATGTAAACCGGGCTGCCGCTCATCCCCGCCACTACGCCGGTATACTCCGGCTTGGCGCCGTGGAGCTGGGCCAGGATCATGTCGTGGCCAGGGCCGCGCGCCCCGCGCAGTACGCCCAGAATCTCAACCTCCATCGGCTCCGGCTTGCTGCCCGTAAAGACCGTCCATGCGGTCGCGGTCATGCCCCGGCGCACCTCGCTGAGCGGGAAGAATCCCCCGCTGGAGGGTGGCGGCCCTTCGGGAGCAGCCGTGCTCTGCGCCGCCAGTATGCCGGGACAAGTCAAGACAAGCAAGGCAAGCACGGCGGCCCGAACGAGAGGCGCAATGCCCAGCACCTTGCCCAGAGCGGCAAGCGCTGCCTCGGGGCGGACCGGGGTTTCCTTCAGGCGAGTTTCCACGTCTATTAGAGTACAGCCTTGGCAGCCGGATGCTGTCTTCCCGTATGCTGTTGAACACAGAGGTCGCCATGTCCGCAATGTCCAGGAAGAGCCCGCACCGCTTCGCGTTTCAACGTCTTTCGCTTGCCGGCTGGCTTGCCGTTCTGCTGGTTCTGGCGTGCGCGCCGCTCGCCAGGTCACAAGCCGCCCCACCGCCCCAGCAGCCGGCGCAGTCGCCCGATCAGGCATCGCCCGACGCAGGGGGTCCCGGCGCCGATTCCGGGGTGATCGTTTTGCCCAAGAAGAGAGAGGCGCCGGAAGATGTGCCGCCTCCTGCCCCGGCCGCTCCCAAGATCAAGAATCCAGAGGGGATGGGGAACTTCTCCCTGCGCATCGAGGTCCCCGAGGTTACCGTGGATGTGGGCGTGCTGCTCGAGAAGACTCACCAGTTCGTCCCCGGCCTCAAGCCTGAGAACTTCCGCGTCTACGAGGACGGTGTCCAGCAAAAGGTCTCCGGCTTCAAGCGCGTCGAAGCCCCCATCACGGCCCTGATGATCTGCGAGTTTGCTTCCAACAGCTACACCTTTATCTATGACATGCGCAATGCGGCCTTCTCCTTTGCAAACCAGTTGCGGCCCCAGGACTACGTGGCCCTGATGACCTTCGATATGCGCACCCAGATTGTCACGGACTTTACCCAGGACAAGCGCCAGCTCCAGGAGGCCATCAACTCGTTGATTATCCCCGGTTTCAGCGAGACCAACCTCTTCGATGCTCTCTACGAGGGCCTCGATCGCCTCGAGCGCATCGACGGGCGCAAGTACATCATTCTCATTGCTTCGGGGCGCGACACGTTTTCAAAGCTCACCCTGGACAAGATACTGAAGAAGGTCAGGGCTTCGCAGGACATCACCATCTTCACCGTCTCAACCGGCGGCGCCATGCGGGCGATCACCGAGGGGCGCGGCGGCATGAGAGGATCCATGCGCGACATGGATTATCTACAGGCAGACAACGAGATGCGGACCTTTGCCAGCATCACCGGCGGAGCGAGCTACTTCCCGCGTTTCTCCGCCGAAATGCCGGATATCTTTCAGGAAATCAACCAGAACATACGGTCGAAGTACCAGCTGGTCTACCGCCCCACCAACGCCAAGCAGGACGGCACTTATCGCAAGCTGAAGGTGGAATTGGTGGACGACGAGGGCCAGCCCTTGCGCATTCAGGACGAGAAGCACAAGCCGCTCAAGTACGACATCCTGGCCCGCGAAGGCTACCGCGCCAAGCAGGAAGTGGAGTAGCTCGAATACCGGGTCTCGAGGCTTTGCTGCCCAGGCCAGCTGATAACATCGGGCTAGCCCCGGCGCAGCGGCTTTTGCATGGGGACCACCTGCACACTGACGTCGCGAACCTCGTTGAGAAAGCGGTTCAGCACCGAGCCGCGCAACAGGATGTCCCACCGCGAGCGGACCGACTGGCCAAAGATCACGTGGGAGATGTTCTCCTGCTGGGCAAAGCGGATGAGGGCGTCGGAGACGTTTCGGCCAGTGAGAGAGACCACTTTGGCGCCCAGGTCGCGCGCCATGCGCTGGTACTCCTCAAGGCGATGGTAGGCCTCCGGATCGCCGTGGCCTTTGTCGTCGTCGGGGCGGGTGACGTAGACGGCGTACCAGTTGGTGGCCAGGCGGCCGGCCACACGGGCGCCCACGCGCAGCAGACGTTCGGTGCCGGGCCGGGTGCTCAGGCAGACCATCACCTTGTCCGGGATGGGGGCCTGCTCGAGTCCCTGGGTGCGGCGGTACTCCGCGGCGCGGCTGCTTACCTGCTCGGCGGTGGTGCGCAGAGAGAGCTCGCGAAGCATGTTCAGGTTGCCCTTGCGGAAAAAGTTGGCCAGCGACTGCTCCACCTTTTCCGGGGCGTAGATCTTCCCCTGCCGCAGGCGCGAGCGAAGCTCCTCCACCGTGATGTCGATGTTGACCACCTCGTTGGCGCGCTTGAGAAAGTTGTCGGGGACGGTCTCCCGGATGATGGTATTGGCGGAGCGGTTTACGGCGTCGTTCAGCGTCTCAAGGTGCTGGATATTCACCGCGGTAAAAACGTTGATACCGGCATCGAGCAGCTCGAGTACGTCTTCGTAGCGCTTGCGGTTCTTGCTGCCGGGCACGTTGGTGTGGGCCAGCTCATCCACGATCACGGTGTTGGGATGCCGCGCCAGGATGGCGTCCACGTCCATTTCTTTCAAATTGACGCCGCGATAGGCGATCACGCGCTGGGGGATGATCTCCAGGTCGCGAATCCGGTCCTCGGTATCCTTGCGCCCGTGGCTCTCTACCAGGCCGATTACTATGTCCACGCCCTGCTGGTGCTTCAACAGGTAGGCGTCGTTGAGCATGTGGTAGGTCTTGCCCACTCCGGGCGCAGCCCCAATGTAGACGCGCAACTTGGCGGGGTCCGGCCTTTTCTCAAGAACGATCTCTGCCATGCTCAGCCCACCTCGACGGGATGACGAAGCGTTTCCACCGCCGCCACGGGAAGAGTGAACCGGAAGGTGGTTCCAGCGCCCAGCCGGCTCTCGACGGCGATCTGGCCGCCCTGCGACTCGACCAGCCGCCGCACCAGCGCCAGACCCAGACCGGAGCCGCTGTCGGAGACTGGATTGAAGCGATCGAAGATGTTGCTCAGGCGCTCGGCCTCGATGCCGCGGCCGGTGTCGCGGACGGTGAACTGGACAAACTCCTTGATCTCCTCGGCGGCCAGCAGGATCTCGCCCTCGGGCGGCGTGTAGCGAATCGCATTCGAGAGCAGGTTGTCCAGGATGGTGCGCAAAGCGCGCCGGTCGGCGCTGACAGCAGACAGATCGGTATAAGCAACTATCTCTATGCGGATGCGCTTCTGGGCGGCCTCGTCGCAAAATCGGTCGCGCGCTTCGCCCAGGGCTGGAAACGGGCGCAGCCGCTCCAGCTTAAGCTCCCGCTTGCCGCTGTCCAGTTCGGCCACTTCGATGAGGTCGCTCATCAGATCGTCCAGCTTCTCTGCCTCCTGGCTGGCCTCGGCCGCCAGTTCCGCCTGTAGCGGTCGCAACTCCCCGCCAAAGCCCTGGCCCAGGGCATAAAGCCCGCGGCGCAATCGCAGCAGCGGATCGCGCAGCTTGCGGCTGGCCACGCCGATGAACTGGGTCTTGAAGCGGTCGATCTCCTGGAGGCTGGTAACGTCTTCGAGCGTGGTCACGGTGCCCAGCAGCCGCCCCTCGGAGTCGCGCATGGGCATGGTGCGCATCCGGTAGCTGCGCTCTCTATCGCCGATGCGCATGGGGAGCATGGCCGCGTCGCCGTCGGCAGCCACCGCCTTTTGCATGGAGACGGCATCCCGGATGGCGCTCAGAATCTTGTCGCCGCCGGGCGCCTTGGCCAGCGCCATGCGGTCGGCGGCGGCGTCCCCAAGCAGGTCCGAAGCGGCCTGGTTCAACTTGAGAATGTGCCCCTTGCCGTCGGTTACGATGATGGGCTCGAAGATGGATTGCAGAACGGCGTCGGAGAGCTGGTACTCCATCTGCCGTGCGGCCGGCGGCCGAGTCGTTCAGTTCTCGCAGCCGGACCGCGATGCGATTCAGCTCGGCGGCAAGCATGCCGAAGTGATCGCGGCTCCTCCACTCCACGCGGTGCTCCAGGTTGCCTTGCGCAATTCTGCGGGCATCGCGGGCCATCGTGCGAATCGGCCGCAGCACAAAATAGACGGTCCCCAACTCTACGATAAGCGCCGCCAATATGAAGCCATAAGCCAAACCGGACTGCCCCGCCGCCTCCAAGGCGCGGTGAGTCGCGGCCACGAGGCCCACTGTGAGGCCGGTAAGCAGTACGCAGCCGAGGATCAGTCGCTGAGAGAGGTTGAGCATGGCCCGGGTTCCGCGCAGGCAAGTGAATGTTGCGGGTTCTTCGAGTGTAACCGGGAGTCCCGGATGAAGAAAAGAGCGGAGCGCTCATCGGCCTCTCAATGCTCCGATCAAGGCAGTCCGGTTCGGCAACAAGTCGATGCTGGCGGATTGGAGGCCAGCCGCGCAATGCCCATACTAAGGAAGGCTATGGCGCATCGGCCGAGAGTGGCCGCGGGTTCGAGTTCGCGACTGCCATCCAATCCTGCAAGCCAGCCGGCCCACTCCTCGCGCAGCAGGATCGAGAGATCGGCCGATAGTGCTCCTTCCACGGCCTGCTCCTTCCATCTTTGAGAGTTCACGCCGAAGACGATCAGCCAGAAGACCAGCGACAGTTCGCCGAGCGCGCCGGCGGGGCCGATTAAATGGGGGAAAAGACGGCTTGCCAGTGGCGGCGATAGAAACAATTGATAAGTTAAGCCCGCAATCGTCATGAAAACGCCTATGATGCGCGGCAGGAACCTCGACCGCAAAATGAGGCAGCCGAGCAGGAAGTTATAGCATCCGAAAAACTCCATGAAGATGCTGGAGGCTTGCATTTGCAAATTGAGAGAGAATAGCGCCAGCGCTTGCAACTGCTCTACCTTGAAGACGCTCAGGTGCTGCGCGCCGCTGAGCAGGTACAAAGGAGCTAGAAGCAAGAGGCTGCTCATCGCATAAATAGCGCTTCCCACGAGGTTGAAGAAAGCCGCGAGCAGGGAGAGGCTCTTATTCACCGGCTTCCACAATTCGTAAAAGAGGAGCGCCACGGCGATAAAGCACACGGTCTCGATCAGTTCGGCGGCAAAACTCCATCGTAAGAGAGTCTCGTGCGCCAGAATGTTACTCGCCGTAGCTGCCGCATCGCCAATGGCGACTAGCTTGCCGCGGACGAAAGCATCGGCAAAGTAGTAGGCAAATCCACCGATCAGGTAAATGATTCCGGCGATCCGGGCCTTGAGAGCCGGCGACGACAGTGCGATTTCGGAAGTTGTCATTTCAATCTTTCTTCATCTCCCTCATGAATGCAGATGGATGGGTTATGGTTAGCAGGCTTGTTAAGAATCACTCGTCGCGCAGCAGAATGACGGGGCTGACCGAGAGTGCGCGCTGCGCTGGAATCCACGTAGCCAGCACTCCCAGCATCATCATCGCCAGCACCACGCCGCCAAGTACAAGCGGATCGCGGGGCGTGGCCCCATAGACGATGAAGGCCAGCAGCCTGGATGCCAGAACTCCGAGCACCAGCCCGGACGCCGAACCGAAGGCCAGAAGCTTGAGCGGGCGTCCCAGCGCCGCCTGCAATATCTCTCTCCGCTGCGCGCCCAGGGCCATGCGAACGCCCAGCTCCCGCATCCGCTTGCTCACCGAGTACGCCGCCATTCCGAAGATGCCGGTGATGGCCAGCATGGCGCCCATCAGGCCCAGCACTCCCAGCGCCATGGTTGCCATCCGCGCTGGAAAGAGAACTGTCTCCAGCATTTGATTCCAAGTCTGGATGTTGACGGGCAGTCCCGCTTCCAGCCCTGGAGCGTGCTCCGCATCGAGGCGGCCAGCTGCACAGGGTCGCGATGCGAGCGCACGATCAGGTAAGCCTGACCCGATGGCGATTGCAGGAAGGGGAGGAACATCGCCGGCTGCGGATCTTCCGTGAGGCTCAGGTACTTTCCGTCTTCGACCACGCCCACCACCTGAATGCGCGTTCCATCCTTCAGCTTGTAGAGCCGGCCGATGGCGCCGGTCACCGAGCCGAAGATTTTGGTGGCGAACTCCCGGTTCACCACGGCCACGGCCGGTGCGTCCTTGCCGTCGTCCCAGTTGAAGCTTCTGCCGGCGAGCAGGCTGGTTTCGGCCGCTTCGAAGTACCCGGGTGAAACCTCGTATTTGAAGGGCGTGGCGGCGGCATTCGACTGCCTCAGATCGGCGGTCTCGTTGCGGAAGATATTCTCACGGGGGTTGTTGCCGTAGGCCAGGGGAGGATAGCCGGTGACCAGACCCGCCTGCTCCACGCCCGGAATCGCCCGAAGGGCGTCGATCATTCGCCTTTGCATAGCCGGCTCTTTGTCCTTGTCGTAGCCTGCCATCTCCAGATTCACGCCGGCCACCATCGCATTGTGCGGTTCAAAGCCGTAGTGGCCGCTCAGCGAGCGCGCCATTCCGCGCGCGGCTACCAGCGAAGCGGTGACGAGAAGGCCGCAAATCGCAATCTGGATTACCAGCAGCGCGTCGCGCGCGGTGAACCGCCGCCCGGCCTTGCCGGTCGAGCCCGCCTTGATAATTTCATAGGGGTTGGTGCCGAGCACCTGGCGCACCGGGACGATGCCGAAGAGGAATCCGCTTACCAGCGCCAGAACCAATGCGACCACGTAAAGCTTCGCGTCCGGGGTCACGGGCAGATTGACCGGCGCGCTGGGAATGGGCCGCCATGTGGCTAGGCGGCGCAAGAGCGTGACACTGGCCAGCAGCCCCACGGCGCCGCCGGCAAGAGAGACCAGCACCGCCTCGGTAAGCAGTCCCCGCAGAATGCGCCCGCGGCTGGAACCGAGCGCCAGGCGCAGCGCAACCTCGCGGGAGCGGTCGGCGGCGCGCGCGGCAAAGAGGCTGCCCAGGTTGGCGCATGCAGCCAACAGGATCAGGCCGGCAAGCAGCATCAACCCGGCGACAAATGCCTCTGCCGGACCGCGAAACGAGGTCAGGCCCTGGCGGGAGAGCGTCGTGTTCTTCTGGCCGAACTCCTTGGGATAGGTCTTCGCAAGATAGGCCCCCACGGCGTTCACGTCGGCAACGGCCTGTGCCGGTGTCACTCCCGGCTTCAGATGACCGAATACCTCGAAGAGCGAGGTGGTACTGCCGCGTGCCTCCAGCGTCCCAGGGCCGTAGATCTGCTCCAGGTTGCCGATGGGTATGAAGTAATCGGGGGAGACGAAAAGCAGGGTTCCATGGAACCCGGGCTGCGCCACGCCAATGACGGTGAAAGGATGCTTGTCAACCAGTACCGTGCGGCCCACCACGGAGGGATCGTCCTGGAAGCGGGTGTGCCAGTAAGCGTAGGTGAGCACGACATAGGGTGTGCTCGCATAACCGTGTTCGTCGGCGGTGTGGTAGAAGCGGCCAAGATAAGGCTTCATTCCGAGCACATCGAAGTAGTTGGTGCTCGTGCCAAAAGCGGTAGAACTGGAGGGATCGTTGCCAGGATCGAAGCCCGCGAAGACAAAGTTGAAGGCCGCCAGATCCTCGAAGCTGCGGTTGCGGTCGCGCAGATCGAGGTAGTTGGGGTACGACTGCCAGCCGGTGTCGGTGCCGTATTCTGTTCCATACAGATTCTCGGCATGGGGCACATTCAGCGGGCGCAGGATCAGCCCATCCATTACGCCGAAGACCACGGCGTTGGCGCCGATGGCCAATGCCAGCGTCAGAACGGCGGCAATGGTGAATCCGGGAGATTTGCGCAACTGGCGTAGTGAGAAGCGCAGGTCCTGTAGCAGGGTGGTCATGGCCGGCCTCCAGGTGACAATGGTTCTACATGAGATTGTGAAGCAATTCGAGAGCCAATGCGCGCTGACTGGAACTCGGTGAAATAAAACCGCTTGCGGAATCTCGCGTATGAATGGAAACCGATTCCGGTGTCCGGTTTCGCCGCAAAGTGTCCGCAAATGAACATGAAAGGCGGCGGCCGCCGCCACACGGTAACCCGCTTGCATGGTCCGCGAAGTCTCCGGCGCAGCCACCAACGCCACCTCGGCGTTCGCCTGTGAAGCAAAGGCCGCGGCAACCGCCTCCGCGGGCTGTGTCCAGGTTCGTGGCTCGGCGATGGCCCCGGCCCGCGGCGATACCCGGCCCCGCTTCGGGCATTGCGCGCGCACTCGGAATCGGAGTTGCCGATCGGTCGCATTACGTTTTCCCGGGAAGGTCAACTGAGGGCATTCCGCCGGAGGAGCACAGGCCTTTCCGCCTGGGAGCAGGCTTTTCCGCCGCAGAGGGTGAGCCGGAAATGGATGGTGCTGCGCGGAAGCGGGGACCTGGGCGCTCGGTAAACGTATACACAAAGAGAAATAATCTTTCTATTGACATTCGTTGCTCAAATGACTTAAGTTTTCGCCGACGTCTAATTGGACGCGCGTACTCGTGTGAAAACTTCATGGAGGCTCCTCAGGCAGGGATTATGACAACAATTCGGTCTTCAAACAAAACGGAAGTCGGGCGCAAGCGCAGCGCAGGCTGGGCAAGCGCAGTTGCAATCTTTCTCGGGCTGATCCTTTGCCTGGGATGGGCGGCCACGCAAGCCGCGGCGCAGACAGCTGGCGAAGGTTCCATCGTGGGCACGGTCAGGGATACGACCGGCGCGGTTATTCCCAACGCCAAGATCACGGCAACCAACACGGCCACCAATATAGCCACGGTGCGCTATTCCTCCTCCGCGGGCTTCTATTCGATCTCGCCCTTGCCCGCGGGCACTTACTCCGTCAAGGTGACAGCCAACCAGTTCAAAACCTTCGATCAGGAGAACCTGATTCTGGACGCCCTTCAGACGCTGGCGTTTGACCCGGTGATGGTCGTCGGTTCCGAGACGCAGACCGTCGTCGTGACCTCGGCTCCGCCCGTGCTCCAGACTGAGGATGCCACGCTGGGCCTGACCATGGAGAACGAGAGTTATACGAATCTCCCGCTCCAGATGACCGGCTCGGGAATGCGCGATCCGACAGCCTTTGGAGTTCTCACGCCAGGGTCGCAGGGGGCCAACAACGGCGGGCGCCTGCCCATCATCGGCGGAACGGGCAGTTATCTGGGCCAGCTTTATCTTGACGGCATGCCCGCGGAGACCGTTACCCAGCAGGGCGACAACCGGCTGGTCTCCCTGACCATGTCCGTTGACGCCGTCGATCAGTTCCAGTTGATGACCAGCTCGCCTCC
>CAWCWQ010000217.1:0-12110 GCA_963799145.1 uncultured Acidobacteriaceae bacterium
CAAGCAGGATTCCACCTCGCTTGAAGCCGGCTACAACGAAGGGCTGCTGCTGGACGTGCTGGGCCGCTTCGACGAGGCTGCGCAGGTCTATTCGCAGATGGTGGACCAGACGTCCCACGCCAACGGCGCCTATACCGGCGAAGAAATGAGCAATCGCGGCATCTTCCTCGATCGGCTGGGAGCGGTGTATCAGGAAGAGGACAAGACCGATCAGGCAATCGCAACTTACCAGAAGATGATCGAGATGGGCGGCGACCAGGCTCTGCGCGGCTATCAGGGAGAGGTGGACGCATACCGCAATGCCAAGAAATTCGATAAGGCGATCGAAGTTTCTCGCAAAGCGGCCGATGCCAATCCCGGCAATCGGGAAGTCAAGCTGATGCTGGCCTCCGAACTGGCGGACCAGGGTAAGGCCGATGAGGGACTTGGCTTGGCAAGGGGCTGCTGGATAACAGCGAGAAGGACCGCGTGGTCTGGCTAGCGGTGGGCCAAATGGACATCCGTTTGCGGCGCTGGAAGGATGCGGACGAGGCCTTCAACAAGGCCGGCGCTCTGACCGCCAAAAAGGAAGACCGCACCTACCTGCTCTTCCTCAGGGGCGAGTGGCCGAGCGCCAGAAGCACTACGAGCCGGCCGAGCAGTTCTTCCGCCAGGCGCTGGATCTGGACCCGGCCAACGCCATGACCTTGAACTACCTGGGCTATATGCTGGCCGACAAGGGCGCGCAGCTGCCTGAAGCGCTCAAGCTGATTCGCAAGGCCGTAGAGATCGAACCGATGAACGGCGCCTACCTCGATTCGCTGGGCTGGGCCTACTTCAAGCTGGGCGAGTACGAGTTGGCGGAGGAGAACCTGCGCCAGGCCGTCGAGCGCGACCACACCGACCCCACCGTCCACGACCACCTGGGCGAGCTCTACGAGAAGACCGGCCGCATCCGCCTGGCCGCGGCGCAGTGGGAGCTGTCGCTGGCGGAGTACGCCAAATCGGCCTGCCGCCGACGTGGAGCCGGGCGATGTGGCCAAGGTGCAGCAGCAAGCTCGAAGGCGCCCGCGTTGAAGCTGGCCAAACAGGAAAGCGCCATCGGCCAGCCCAAGCCCGAATAAGTATCCTCCGGCGGTGCCCGAGGCTTTATGGTTGATGGTCCCTCAAAGGCGCCTGCGTAGACGCGCTTCTTACCCGCGGCAGCCCGTGGTCCGCGCCGCAGACGCAGTAGTCGCCAACAGAACCAGATTGTCACAGGAAGGCGCAATAGTCGCAGGTAGGTGCTATCGTCGCGCCGTAGGCGCACCGGTTATTAGCCCCGCGCTTCAGCGTGGGGTTGGCGAAACCAATAGTTCATCCGGAGTCCCGTAGGGACGGCGCTCTTCCGTTTCGGGACGCTTTCACATCTCCGCGAGATCGCCTCCCCTACTCGATATTCTTGAGTTCGATTCCCAGTTGCTGGCACTTCTTGTAGAGATGGCTGCGTTCCAGGCCCAGCGCTTTGGCGGTTTGCGTAATGTGGCGGCCGTGCCGCTCCAGCTCCTTCAGCACCTCGTGCGCGCTCGAAGCTCAAGACCCGCTCGGCAAGCGCGCCGCCGGCATCGACGCTCGACGCGCCAGTCGCAGACCGACCGCCGCGATTCGCATGAGCCGCGGGCAGCGCCGAGTTCGACCGCCTCGGCGTCCACCTCGTGCCCCGGCCAGCAGCAGCAGCCGCTCCACCACGTTGCGCAGCTCGCGAATGTTGCCCGGCCACGCGTACTGCTTGAGCGCGTCGATCGCGCCTGCGGTGAAGGGGACGGGCTTCCAGCCGTTCTGCGCGCTCACCTGGCGGGCAAAGTGCTCCACCAGCGCGGGCAGGTCTTCGCGTGCGCTGGCGCAGCGGCGGCAGTTCGACGGGAAAGACGACGACGCGATGATAGAGATCGCGCCGGAAGCCGCCCGACTCGACCAGCTGCTCGAGATTGCGATGCGTGGCCACCACCACGCGCACGTCCACGGTGGTGGGCTTGTCCGCGCCGATGCGCTCCACCTCGCCCTCTTCAAGCACGCGCAGCAGCTTGGCCTGCATGGCGAGCGGCATGTCGCCAATCTCATCGAGAAAGAGCGTGCCGCGATGCGCCTGCTCGAACTTGCCCGTGTGCCGCTGCGCCGCGCCGGTGAAGGAGCCCTTCTCGTGGCCGAAAAGCTCGCTCTCAATCAGCTCGGCGGGAACGGCCGCGCAGTTGAGCGTGACGAACGGCCCCGCGGCGCGGTGGCTCTTCTCGTGCAGCGTGCGCGCCACCAGCTCCTTGCCCGTGCCGGTTTCGCCGTAGATGCAGATGCGCGCTTCGCTCGCGGCCACGCGCTCAATCTGCGCCATCACGCGGCGCATGGTTTCGCCGGTAAAGACCAGCGTGTGCTTGCCCACGCGGGCGCGCAGATCCTGATTCTCGGTTTCCAGGCGGGTGAGCTTGAGCGCGTTCTCGACCGTGACCAGCAGCTTCTCGGTGGAGAGCGGCTTCTCGAGAAAGTCCAGCGCGCCCAGCCGCGTTGCCGCACGGCCATTTCGATGTGCGCCTGGCCGCTCATCATCACCACCGGCGCGGCCACGCCGGCGGTCTTCAGGTCTTCAAGCAGGGCGAGTCCGTCGCGGCGGGGCATCACCACGTCGCTCAAGATCAGGTCGAAGGGCTGCGTGCGGGCCAGCTCCAGCGCGCGCGCCGCGTTGTCGCAGACCACGGCCTCGTGGCCCGCCAGCCGGAAGGCGCGGGAGAGCGAAGCCAGCGTATTGGCCTCGTCGTCGACGATGAGAATCTTTGCCTTGGCGGTCATGGTGTGGACCGAGCTCTTAGCTGTTAGTTCTTAGCTCGTCGTTCCTCCTTTCCGGCCCTTTGGGCTTCGACTTAGAAACAAGACGCTCAAGGTCAACCATCCGAGCTGAGGAATTCAATGAACGGCAATGTGCTAAAAAGCGAAACGTCTCAAGCTAAAAGCTAACAGCTATAAGCTGCCTCTGGGCAGCGTGATGACAAAGGTAGCGCCGCCGCCCGTCCGGCTTTCGACCGCGATGGCGCCGCCATGGTCGGCGACTACCGACTGCACAATGGCCAGGCCGAGGCCGGTGCCGTGCTGCTTGGTTGTGTAGTAGGGGGTGAACAGCCGCTCGCATTCCTCCGGCGTCATTCCCTGCGCCGGTGTCGGCAACGCGAATCTCCACCCGATCGCCGCGCGGCTTTGCGGAGAGCGTCAGTGTGCCGCCCTCGGGCATCGCGTCCATGGCATTGAGAACCAGATTCGAGAGTGCGCGGTGCAGCAGCTCGGGATCGGCGTCGAGGGGCATGGGCTCGGCTGAGAGTTGAACCTCGAAGCGAATCTTGGCGGCGTCCTGGCTGCCCGCCGCTTCGTAAAGCGACCGCACGCGCTCGATCGCATCCCTGGCGTCGATGCGCTCCAGCTCCGGCTTGGGCATCTTGCTGAAGTCGCTGAAGCGGCCAATGATGGTCTTCAGGTTGGCGATCTCCATGCCCAGGGTCGCGGTGCTCTCGCGGAAGACCTCGTCGAACTCGGCCTCGGGCAGTTCGCGCGCCCGCACCAGATTCTCGACGGTCAGTTGCAACGGAAAGAGCGGGATTCTTGAGCTCGTGGGCCAGGCGGCGGGCCAGTTCGCGCCAGGCGGCCACGCGCTCGCGTTTGCACCAGCCGCTCGCGCTGGCCGGCAAGCTGGGCGGTCATGTGATTGAAGCTGCGCGCCAGCACGCCTACCTCGTCGCGCCCGCCTTCGGGCACGCGCGTCTCCCAGTTGCCGCCGGCCACCTCTTCGGCCGCGGCGGCCAACTGCTCGATGGGCCGCGAGACTCGCGCGGCGATCCAAAGGCTGCACAGGATGGCAAAAAGAATCCCCGCCGCCGCCACGCCGTATGCGATGGCGCGGATGTGCTGCTGCGCCTGAACCATTCCGGCGCGCGAGATGGTTACGGTAAGCACCGCCAGCACGGTTCCGTCCTCGCTCTTGAGGGGAATCGCGGTTGCGCTCACGGAGTCTTCGCGGCGGGCAGTGAGGTAGAGGATCGAGCTGGACGGCTGGCCGCTCTGGCGGGCCGAGTCGATCAAGGACTGATAGCGGGCCGCGCCGGCTACTTCGCCGCTGGCGCTCACCAGCCGCCTGGGATCGAACGCGGCAAAACTCGATGCTGGCGTCGCGGCGCCTTGCGTCCCGTCTGGATTCTCATTCAGGCCGGCTTCGCTGTAGAGGCAGATTTGCATCCCCGGCGCAACCGGCAGATCGGCCAGAAAGCTCTGGTCGAGCCGATCGCCGCCCACCAGCCGCACCGGCTGCCCGGCGGCCGATTCACCATGGCGAACGCCGCGCGCTGCAAATATCCCCAGCGCCGTTGTGCCGTCGGGTAGCTCTTCGCGCTTGAGAAAGGTCGCCGCAGCCGCAGTCGCCGCCGGCTCCGGATAACCGAAGCGCGCCGGCCACTGGGCGGAGCTGACGACGTTGCCATCAGGCCCCACAATCTCCAGAAAATCGAGCTCGGCATCCTGTGCCAGCGTCTGCGCCTCGTTCAAATAAGGAGATGCGTCGCCCGACTGGGCCAGCTCGAAGGCCATGGCGCGCACGCGCTCGCTGGCGGCAACGCGATCCACCGCCGCGGCCACTTCGGCGGAGCGGTGCTGGAACTCGCGCTGGAACTGGCTGACGAAGAGCGCGGTCTCCTCCTGGTCGCGCTTCTCGAAGACCAGGCGGATGCGCACCAGGACCGTCCACGCCACCGCCGCCACGGCGGCCGCTACGGTGAGCGAGAAAAGCAGCAGGAGCTTTTGCCGCAGGTTCATGGCGCGTCCTCAAGCGCAACGTCGCCCAGCAGCGGCTCGCCGTCCGGGCTTAAGCGCAGATCGCGCACGCGTCCGCTGGCGGCCCAGGCGCGGGGAAGATAGAGAAGGGGAATCAGCGTGTGAGTATCCAGGAACTCGCGCTCCACTTTATAAAGGCCGGCAGGGTCGTTCTCTTGCACCGGCGTCGCAACGCCCACGGCGCGCAGCAGCGACTCCAGCCCGGCCCGTGGCTGATTCGACGCAAGCGTGAGCCGGAGCAGCACGAGGTCGGTGTGCTGCGGCCTGCCTGGGTCGGCCACCTGTACGTTGAATCCCGCCTCGCGCAGATTCAAGGCGATCCGCTGCGCCGCCAACTGCATCGCCGCGCCGCCGTCCGCGCTGAGCGTGAGCGGCGGGGGCGTCAATCCGCCGCGCAGTTCGCGAGCCTTGTTCAGGTCGCGGTCGGCGGAGAAGAGAAACGAGTAGCCGGTAAGCGCCGAGGGCAGCATGCTGGCCGTAATCTCGCCCTGCTTCTGAAAGATGACGTTCGACAGCGCGCCGCGATCCACGGCCAGGGCGATGGCCGCGCGCAGGTTGGGATTGGCCAGAAAGCCGCCATCGGCAACCGCCAGCGCCAGCAGCTCGACCGGCGGCGAGACGGCCGCCGTCAGGTGCTGCTCACGGGCCTGGCGCAGTTGCTCCGCCGGAACCTCGACCAGATCGGCGCGGCCCACGCTCAGGTCGAGCCACTGTTCGCGGATGGACTTGTGGCCAACGATCTCGATCTTGTCGACGAAGGGACGGCCCTGCCAGCACCAGTCGTTCGCCGTCAGGCTGAGGACGCTATTGGAGAGGCTCACCGCCTGAAAGGCCCCCGTGCCGATGAAAGGCCCCATGATCGCGCTCGCGCCCGAAGCGATCGACCCGGCGCGCGCGATCAGCAGATCGTCGCCGGCCAGCAGCGCGGGAAGGTTGGGCAGGGGAGAATCGCCGGTGAATACCACGGTCGAACCCACCGCATGAACCTCAGTCCAGGGGCACGTGGCGCCGCACGTGCCGGTCAGCGAGTCAACCACCGCGGCCGAGGTCAGCGCGGAGCCGTCGCTGAAGTGAACGCCGGGGCGGAGCCAGAACTGCCAGCGGTGATCGTTGTTCTCCGACTCCCAGCGCACGGCCAGCGCCGGCCGCGCCGCGCCATCCGCATCGATACGAGTGAGGCCGTCGAGCGCCAGGCGTCGCGCCACACCGCCGTGTTGCTGCCCCGGCTGTGGCCATGCATCGCCCTCGACCTCGACGCGCAAAGCGCCGCCGTAGTGCGGCCGCGTGCGCGCCAGGGCCGGAATCGCCATCGCGGCCAGGATCACGCAGAGGGTGCCCCACCCTCGCCATGTCGTGCCCCGCCCTCGCCATGTCCACTTGAATAAACAAGCTGCGGGAAAACCCGGCCTTGTGTCAGGGCACGACTTTAGTCGTGCCGAAACTGCCGCAGAATCAACGAGGGCTTTAGCCCCTGAGGGACGTTTTTCGGCGGATTCGCCTCCCGTTCCCCATTTTTCCGCAGTCTCTTTAGCCCCGGAGGCAGGAACTACGCTCGTTTCAACAGAAATGCCGAGTTCTTCCGCAAGCCGTAGAGCCTGCCCTGAGCTTGCCGAAGCGGTGGGATTTCTATTCATTGCAACTTGCCGTAACACGGTCCACCTCGTATTGGTCTGCCGCGCCCCGCACCACCGCGAAGACGCTCTTTCCGTCGGGCGCGGCCCACAGCGCCATCACCGTTCCCTCCATGGCCAGCGGCGCGCTGGCGGGAATAGCCTCCTGCGCGGGCAACTCGAAGGCGCGAAGGCTGTCGCTGGCCGCCTCGCCCGAGCCGGAGGCGATGACCTGCGCGCCCGCTCCGCAGCCGGAGTTGAGCACGGCGAAATCGCTGCCCCAGTCGCGCGTGCCAGCCACCGGCTTGAGCGAAGTACCCTCCAGAATCTGCGCCTTGCCGTCAATGCCGCCGATCAGCAACGCCAGCCCGCCGGCGCGCGGAATAAGAGCAGCCGAGTAAAACGGCGGCAGATCGACGCCGGGACTGGGCGTGACTAGGCCCGTAAAGTAGTTGCGGGCCGCGCTGTAGAACGCTTTGATGGTGGCGGGGCCGGAGGGCGTGTCTCCGGTGAGGATCGGCCAGGGATCGTCGCTCTCATTGCACTTGATTGACCAGTCGCCGTACTTTCCGCTGTTGTCTGTGCGCGGAGTATAGCTGCCCTTGCACTCCAATCCTGGACCGAAGGCAATAAAACCACTGCCGTCCTCGGCGGGTAGGATGGTCCCGCGCCGATCGCGGCTCAAGGGCAACCGCCAGGGAACCTCAAAGCCTTTCTCCCGATCCCAACCGCTGAACCCTCTCGCGTAGATGGAAATCTCTTCCTGGTCCAAAACAACCAATCCTGAGTTCGTATCGGCCGCTGCAAGAATTCGCGGGCTGTCTCGGAGCGGAAAGGGCAAAGGCGGCGCCAGAGCTCGAGTACTCCAGAAGCTCACCCTGCGCAATGTAATCGGTTGCTGAGCAGCGCCTGGTTTGATCTCGCGGACTAAACCGGCTCTTGCCATTTCCACGCGCGTTTCTTTGCCCTCGATCACCTCGGCCACCCACAGCCGCTCGCGCATGTTCTCGCTGAGCGTCACGCGAATCGCGTTGGCGCTCTCGGCGTCCGCAGCCAAAACCCCGTGAGCCTTCAAATCCTGCTCCAGCAGCAGCCGGATCGCAGGAATCTCACCGCTGGGAATCGTCGAAGCGTTGCGAATCGTCAGCCGCGCCTGCCCCGGGCCGAGGATCCCGGCAATCTGCTCGGCCAGCGCCGCCGCCGGCTGCTCCCATAGGATGGGCGCTGGGTTTGGCGTCTGCGCCGGCAGCCCCGTCAGCCCACAGAAAAACACCTCAATTAGCCAGAGCAGCTTCATTCGATTCGGCTTTCCTTGTTTGTTTCGCTTGCGCGGATTATATCGCTTGGCGGCACTCGGCCCGTCTCCGCGAGCAAACAGACTAGAGGCCGCTTTGAGGAGGTCGGCTGTTCTGAAAGGGCACGGCCTCAGCCGTGCCCTTCCAAGCCGCCGATTCATGAACTGGATTTCAATGCCCCGGCGCAGGCGCATCCTGGCTGTCCATCTCCTGCTTCACCACCGGGCTGCTCGCCATGCCCTTGAAGACGTCGTTGGCAAAGAAGAACTTGCCATCCGAGGGCACCATGAGCACCTGGATCTTGTCCGAGAGCCGCTCGGCCACGATCTTGTTGATCAGCAGCGGCGACTTGTTCAGCAGCTCCGCCTCGCTGGTCATGCGCTCGGCGTTGGCCTTGGCCATCAGCCGCACGCGGTTGGCTTCGGCATCGGCCAGCAGGTTGCGCCGCTCCAGCTCGGCCTTGCTGTCGATCACCTTGGCCTGTGCGTCGGCCTCCGCGTTCTGGATGGTCGCTTCCTTGCGCGCCTCGGCCTCAAGCTTGCTTTGCTCAATCTGCTTCTCCTTCAGCGGCAGCGTGTATTGCATGGCGTCGGCCTCGCCCTTGGCCTCCACTACCTTGCGACTGCGCATCGCCCTCGGCCTGCTTCACCTTCTGACCCGCCTCCGCTTCGGCCTGCAACTCGGCAATCTTCACCTGCTTCTGCTGGATGTCGGTCAACACGCCCATCTGTTCGTCTTCCTGCTCCTTCAGCAGCAGCCCTTCCAGCCCCTTGGCGTACTCTTCGGGCAGTTGAATGTCAGAGAGCATCACCTCTTCCACCACAATGCCGTCGGCGTTCAGCTTGCGGGTGATGATGGTTGCCGCTTTGGCCCGCACCTCCTCGCGCTTGGTGCTGAAGATCTCGCGAACGGTGTACTGCGGCGCAAGTTCGCGCCACGCGCTGGCCACCACTGGCGGCACCAGCTCTTTGTCCACCGGCTGCGGCATGTGCGCCTGCACGCTGTCCAGCTTGTTGGGATCGAGGCGATAGCGCACCGTCACTGCCAGGCCGATGTTCAGGCCTTCGAGCGATTGCACGGTAAGCCCGCCCTTCTGCGCCGGAGCCTTTTCGCCCACCTCCACCACGCCGGCCGTAAACAGGTGATCGCGCAGGTCGAAGGTCTCTATGCTCTCCACCATCGGAGTCACAAAATGCACGCCCGGATAGAGCGTCCCCGGCAGCGTACCGCTGATCTGGCTCACGCGCACGCCGCCCATCCCGCTGGGCACCACCACAATGCTCGAGGCCACCAGCAGCGGCAGGCAGGCCACAATCGCCAGCGCCAGCGGAGCGCGCCACGGAATCTCATCCGGCGGCACTAATTCAGTTGGGGCCAATTCGCCTTGGCCAAGCTCCATCTCGCCCGCGCATTTGCGGCGCGCGCTCAAGATTCGGATCGCGAGTTTATACAGTGGAATTCCCAACGCGGCAGCCAGCAACAGCACTCCCGCAAACGTCAGAAACATCTTCAGTGCGATCATCTTCCTTCTCCTTTTTGCTCCCTGAGTTCCCTCAGTTTGTTGAATTTGTTCGCCTTGATTCGCCGCCGCAGCTTGCGCCTCAGCGAGAGATTGGTTTGCGGGGTACCCTCCTGCGTCGGGGCTTCGCCGCGCTCCCCGCCTTTGCACCCCAGCGACGAAGGCCCATCGCCGGGGGCCCCGCTTTTCCCCGTTCCCGGCCATGGAGCCACCAGCAGCCGGACCAGTCCTCCGTACGTCAACTCCTCCAGCAGCAGCGCCGCAACCACCGGCAGCAGCGCCGCCCCCAGGCTGTTCATTGCTTCCGTCAGCAGATTCATCTCGCGGCCTCCTTAGGAACTTGTTGAAAAAGTCTGGCATTGTGTCAGGGCACGACTTTAGTCGTGCCGTAAATGCCGCAAAATCAACGCGGGCTTTAGCCCCTGAGAGCTGAAACTCAGCATCGAGTTACCTTTTCAACAAGCTCTTACAAAGCGGCAACCAGGATCGCAATTGCGCTGGCTGCCGGATTCGCTTTCTGGGTCTTCGTGGCTTCGGGAGCCGGGGCCTGCGCCGTCACCTGCGCCGGAGCCTGTACCGTCGCGGCCATCGCCGTCTGCACCGGCTGCGCCGCCGCGGCTGGATTCTGTTCATCGCCAAACAGTTGCGCTGTCTCCTGATTGCGCTCACCCACCAGCTCCACCGTGTCGCCCACGGCCACCAGCGCGTAAAACTCCTCCAGGTCGGCCTGGCTCATGCGGATGCATCCATGCGAGGCGGCTTTGCCGATCGACTTCGGCTCGTTGGTTCCGTGGATTCCGTAGCCGTGCTTGCTCAGCCCCATCCACCGCGTGCCCACCGGATTGCCCGGCCCCGGCAGAACGGTCTTGCCATTGTGGTGGTATGTGGGGTTGGCCACGCGGCGCTCAATGGTGAAGGTGCCCACCGGGCTGGGCGTCGAGGGCTTGCCCACCGCCACGGTGTAGACCTTCTTCACCTGCCCGTCCTCAACCAGGGCCAGCTTGCGGTCTTCCAGGCTGACGACGATGACGCGCTTTGGCGTCCCAGCGACAACGGCCCCCTGCTCGGAACCCTGCTTCTGCGCCCCAGCCGCGACAGCCTTTTGCTCGGAACCCTGCTTCTCAACCTTTTCGTTCGCCGCGCCCAGCGCCATTGCCTGCGCCGCCAGAACCATCGCCGTCCCCGCCACCGCTGCCATTCTGCTGAGTCTCAAGGCCTTCATCGCATCCCCCAATTTCGCTTTCAAGTTGCCTGCGCCCAGACAAAGTGCAACCGGCCAGCCAATTGCCAGCGATTGAAAACAAATAGGTTATGGATGGAATGGCATAGAAGGAACGTGTCACCGCTTAGACGCTGTGTGCGCGCTGACACGGAACGAGGCCGGATTCAAGCGGGACGCAAGGTAACCGATTGGGAACGGCCGATGCGGAGGGCGGTTCAGGCTTATCAGTCTAGGTCGGCGCCAATGGGGCGGGAGTAGATTCGGCGACGCCGGACCTCAATGACCAGCCGATCGGTCCGTAATTGGATGCCGGATTGGAATTGTGCTCTCCCACCCTTGCAACAATCAGCATCGCAGGAGTTGGGCGCCAATCGTCGAGTTTCAAGAGCGAGCGTCACGAGTCCAACCGTTTCGGTAGAATACTGAGATCACGCCCCTGGTCTCGCAAAGTGAAGCGGAGGTCCACCGTCTTCTGGTGCTTCAAGGGGAGATTATGTTGGGATTGCAATTCTGCCAACCACGGGAAGTGCGAACATCAAAGGAGACATGGCGCCAACGTTAAGGAGCCTCTGATCAGGTCCTGATATTCTCCGTGTTGAAGGTTAGCAATACGTAATCTAACCAAGCAATAACAATCGATGTAGCTGATGGCTTAAACCCTCCCCCTCCACGTCTCTGCTCGCAAAGAGGACAGGCAGGCTCCCTCATCAAAGCCGCCCCCACATCCGATACACATCTCTTCCCATCGATGCTCAATGCGCCGAAGTCCTCCGACAGCGATTCGAGCACTACGTCAACGCTTTCAGACCTCTCGAAACCGTGAGATTCGGATCGCACGAGTGGTTGAAGAAGGAACAACGAGGGTACACTGCCTGTCCCAACCACTCATCCCCATCGTCGAAAATCCCACGCGTTCTCAACTGCCTAATCCTCGAGTCGCTTAAAACCTCGACGGCCGGATACGTCTCCAAGAACCGCGCCGAGAAACTCCCGGAATGCCCTGTTATCTGTCCGGACAACGAGGAGAGAAGTCCAGAGGGCCACGAACTGGTTTGACTCGATCTTGGACATCGTGGACACGTCCGAGATGAAGCAGCTCCATCGCGTCGTCCCACGTCGCGAGGTCGAGATCTTGTAGACCAGGGTCATTGTCGGATGATTTCCGCGCGGATGTGGAGATACACCACCTGCATAGATCCATGATCTCGTCGCGATCATACACCAACAGACAATCAACGCGCAGTCGATCCGAGGCTGCCTTCAACCATTTTGGGAAGGAGGGTCCCGATGGAACGACGGTGGATAATTCTTTCAGCTGGGCGCACTCGTGCGCCTCATGGTGGACGAGCGGAGGGATCGGCAGGACGCAGAGCAGTACCAGACGCTCTTACAGCGATCGCAAGAGAACGGGAGCTTGGGTTTGGCGGTGGTAAAGCCAAGACAGGTCCCGCATGCCTGCTTTTGGGTTGATGGAACAGTGCTGGACCGATCAGTTTTGGAATTCGAGTCTGATAATTGGGGCTCACAGATTCCGTAGGGTCGCACGTTGGCCATCACGACGTCTCCCTTGGATATTGATCGAGAGGCAACAGCGTACCTTCCTCGCTGCTGATCGCACAGTATTCGGATGGGCAGATCGTTGGCCT
>CAWCWQ010000218.1:0-20346 GCA_963799145.1 uncultured Acidobacteriaceae bacterium
CAGAATCACGTCGCGGATGGACTTGGAGCCGGTGAGCAGCATGACGAGGCGGTCTACGCCGATGCCTTCGCCGGCGGTGGGAGGCAAGCCGTAGGCCAGCGCGCGGACGTAGTCCTCGTCCATCTGGTGGGCCTCGTCGTCGCCGTGGGCGCGCTCCTCAAGCTGCTGGGCAAAGCGCTTGTGCTGCTCGACGGGATCGTTCAATTCGCTGAAGGCGTTGCCCAGCTCGAAGCCGCCGGCGATAGAACTCGAAGCGCTCGACCCAGTCGGGATCGTCGGGTTTTTGCTTGGAAAGCGGCGAAACGGCGGTTGGGAACTCGTAGATGATCGTAGGCTGGATGAGGTGGGGTTCGGCAACTGCTTCAAAAAGGTCAGAGATTGCTTTTCCGAGTAGGTAGTTATCGTCTTGAAGGTTCTTAGCTAATTGAGAGACTAGTCCTGCGGTCTTGACTTGGAAGCTAAGGTTTTCGGCTATAACTTCTGCCCTCGAAACGTGTGTCATTAGCGAATCATACGTGCTGGCTAATTTACTCGTGACCGTAAGCAGTGCACTACGATCGCTAAAAACTGAAAATTCAGGCTTTTGAGCGGGATCACTCGGCCACCACTCGATAATCGCCTCCCGCATCGTCAGCCGCGTCCACTTACCCAGATCAATCTCCACCCCATTGAAGTTCGTGATCGTCGTCCCGTTCACTTCGCTGCGCCACAAACGCGATCAGCTCCTCGGTCAGTGTCCATCAGGTCTTGATAATTCGCGTAGGCCTGATAGAACTCCAGCATGGTGAACTCGGGATTGTGCTGCGTGCTCACGCCTTCGTTGCGGAAGTTGCGGTTGATCTCGTAGACGCGGTCGAAGCCGCCGACGACCAGCCGCTTCAGATAAAGCTCCGGCGCGATGCGCAGAAATAGATCCAGGTCCAGCGCGTTGTGGTGCGTGGTGAAGGGCCGCGCCGCCGCGCCGCCGGCGACCTGCTGCATCATCGGCGTTTCGACTTCGAGGTAGCCGCGGCTCATCAAAGAACGTCCGCAGTGCGCGAAGCACCTTGGCGCGCTTGACGAAGACCTCGCGGCTGGCGAGGTTGGCGAACAGGTCCACATAGCGCTGGCGGTAGCGCAGCTCGACGTCGGCCAGCCCGTGGAACTTTTCCGGCAGGGCCAGCATGGCCTTGGCCAGGAAGGTGAGCCGCTCGACGTGGATGGTCAGCTCGCCGGTGCGCGTGCGGAAGAGATAGCCCGTAGCGCCGATGTGGTCGCCCAGGTCGAGCAGCTTGTAGAGCGCAAAGCCCTGCTCGCCCACCGCGTCCAGCCGCACGTAGATTTGCAGCCGCTCGCCGCCCTGTTGGAGGGTGGCGAAGCCGGCCTTGCCCTGGGCGCGGATAGCCATGATCCGCCCGGCCACGGCGACCGTCATGCGGCTGGCTTCGAGAGCCTCGCCCGTCGCCTCGCCCCACTGCGCCCGCACCTCGGCGACGGTGTGCGAGGCCGCGAACCGGTTGGGATAGGCGGCCTGCCCCAGCTTCTCGATCTCTGCCAGTTTTGACTTGCGCAACTCGAATAGATTGCGCTCGAACTCCGAATCGAACACGATGATTCCTTTGCGTGAACCAGGTCACTGGTGTAACAGTCAGTATATCGTTCGCTGCGCTCAGGGCCGGCGGAACGGCGGCAAAGCGTCGAAGCATTCCGAAAGAATCGCTTAACCAGGACGTTTGAACAGATGTCTAATCTCCAGGAGAACTCCTATGAAGCCACAATTCAGCGCGTTTTTTCTTTGCGTACCCCTCGTCTTTGCCCTGCAAGCCCGAGCCACCATCCTGCCAGACGCCTGCGGCGACGACAAAATCAAGTTTGAAGTCTCCACACAAAGCCATCAGCCGCCGCCGGCTCCGCCGGCAGAAGGCAAGGCGCAGATCGTCTTTATCGAAAACGAGAATCACATGCTCGGCCCCTTCATGTACGCTACTGTTCGCTTCGGCCTGGACGGAGCCTGGGCGGGCGCGAACAACAACAACTCCTACTTCGCGGTGGACGTGACCCCGGGCGTCCATCATCTCTGCGCTAACTGGCAATCGGCTCTGCCCACGATCAAAAAGTACATCGATGTGGCCAGCTTCACCGCCGAGCCGGGCAAGGTCTACTACTTCGCGGCCAATGTCAAGGTGATTCCCACCGGCGAGAACAGCGCCACCTATGATTTCAGCCTTTCCCAGTTGGATGACGATGAGGGCAAGTACCGGGTGAAAGCTTGGAAAGTTGCCACCTCGACACCCAACAAGTAGATCTTCCCGTTTCGTGCCGAAGGGCATTGATCGTGTATAACCACGATCAGTGCCCTTCAACCGCCCCATTCCCGAGTCACGGCCGCGCACGAAGATCTCGACAGGGATTGGGGCCATCGCGGAAGCCGAGAAGTTGATGCAGATTGCGCTTCTTCTGCCGGCTGCGGCCTTCATCGGCTGGCTGGCAGGCGCCTGGCTGGACCGGCGCCTGCATCAGGGGTGGATTGCAATCTTCGGGATCGCCTTTGGATGCATTGCCGGACTGGTGTCAGTGATCCGGATGGCGATGGCGGCGGAGCGGAATTCCCGTCCGGATGCCGATAGCCAAGATGGGACCGGAAAGGGAAGATCCAACATCGAACCATGACGGAAGAATCCCACTCTATTGTTGACATCAGCGAAAGCGATCAGGAAGCGCTGCTCCAGCGGGCCATGCGCAAGACGCTGATTCTAGGCTTTTTGTCCTCTGTGGCTGTGCTGATAGGCTCCGGCTGGCGCAGCGCTGCCATGCTGCTGACCGGCACTCTGATTTCGGCGGCCAGCATTCTGGAGTGGCAGCGCCTGGTGCGGACGATCAACGCTAAACTCAACAATCGACAGACTCCCAGGAGCGCCCCCGTGGTCGTTCTTTTCTTTGTGCTCAGGCTCACCGTCTTTGCGGGGGTGATTTATGGTAGCCTGATATGTTTCCATGGTTCGGTGGTGGCGCTTCTGTGCGGCCTGGGTCTTGCGGCTTTGACCATTGGCTGGGAAGTGGTTGCGCTGCTGCGGGACTGACAAGCCTGCCAGCGGATGCGGTGAATCCGTCCTGGGGCGGAAAGAACTAAGTATTCATGCCAGAATCTTTTGCGCTGGTCCGTTTGCTGAACGCCCTCTTCATGGGCATCGAGGTCAAGGCATTTCGAGCGGTTGGGCTCCTCCAAGCCGAAGCTGACCACTCGGCTGTCAAGGTCAATCAGGCTCTGGGGCTTGAGTTGCTGGTGGCAGGCGGCCTGATCGCGTTCTTTCTGATCGTCCGGCTGAGTTTGTCTGTGGAGAAGCCCAACCCTGCGCAGCAGATCGCAGAGATCATCCACGAGGTCGGCGGCGGCCTTGCCGACCAGATCATCGGCCACGGCTACCAGCGCTTCCAGGCCTTCGTTACGTGCATTTTTCTGTTCGTGCTGATCAACAACCTGCTGGGTCTTATCCCCGGCATTGCCGCGCCCACCACTTTGCCTTCGGTTCCGCTGGGTCTGGCGCTGACCACATTCGTCTATTACAACTTCAACGGCATCCGGGCAAATGGGATTCTCGGGTATCTGAAGCAGATCGCCGGGCCAATCTGGTGGATGTCGTGGCTCCTCTTCCCCATTGAGTTCGTTTCTCACCTGGCGCGCATCATGTCGCTTACCATCCGTCTTTATGCCAACATGTTCGCCAGCGACATGGTGTCTCTGGGCTTTTTCTCGCTGGTTCCGGTGGGGGTCCCGGTGATCTTCCTTGGCCTGCACATTTTCGTCTCGGCCATTCAGGCTTTCGTCTTCATGCTCCTGACGATGATCTATCTCTCGTTGGCGGTTTCGCACGAGCACTAGAATTGCTGGCGGACGGAAGGCGCAACGGGTATTACGGGCGATAAGAACGCAGGTTCTTTGACTGCGGCCGCAGCGGCGGCCTTCGCTCAGGATGACAAAGAAAAGATTCCGCCGGGGAGCACTTCCGCCCTGGGCAAACGGACGGCTGCAAGCGTGAGGGGGCCAGCACGGTGAGCTTCAACCACCCACTGGCGGCCAATTCAAGGGAAGCAGGAGAAATATGCGCATACTTCAATCTGTATTCATGGCCCTGGCGGTTCTGTGCTTTGCCGTTCCGGCCTTCGCCCAGGATGGCGGCTCGGCCGTTGTAAGCCTGGTTCCGATCGGGGCCGGTATCGGCATGGCGCTGGCAGCCGGTCTCTGCGGCCTGGGTCAGGGCCGGGCCACCGCTTCGGCTTGCGAAGCGTTGGCTCGCAACCCCGGCGCTCGTGGCGGACTGATGATCTTCCTGGTTCTCGGCCTGGCTCTGATCGAATCCCTCACCCTGTTCACCCTGGTCATTATCCTGATCAAGGTGAAATAAGGCTTGTTCCAAAACAACAAAGCGGCCCTACCCTTGCGGGCAGGGCCGCTTTGTTGTTCATAACTTCATTCCTGTGCGAAGCAGGCTCTGGCTTCGGTTGAGGGCTGAGGCTACCCAGTCACCTCATTGGATGGACCTGAGCCAGGCTATCAGCTGCCATCGCTGCGCCTCCGGCAGGCTGGACCACGACGGCATTCCGTGACCCAGGTCGCCCTGGCGCAGAAACCACTCGATGTC
Source organism: uncultured Acidobacteriaceae bacterium (assembly GCA_963799145.1). Lineage (GTDB taxonomy): Bacteria > Acidobacteriota > Terriglobia > Terriglobales > Acidobacteriaceae > Telmatobacter. The sequence goes on from CAWCWQ010000218.1 coordinate 4,620, forward strand.
GCCGTCGCTTGCCGCGCGAATATCTTCGTTGTGCAGAGAGGGGCGCTTGTGTCCGTCGCCCTGGGCGTTGGCTTTGTGGCATTGCTGGCAGTGTTCGTGGTAAACCAGCGCTCCGGCCGCAATCGCAGAGGACTTGCCGGCCAGAGGATTGGATCGCGCGTGGTCCTTCGAGGGGACTTGCAGCCACCGGGAGCCGGAAGCCGTGGCAAGCGCGAGCGTTGCGCTGATCAGGATAAGGAGAACTGCGGCAGCTCGTCGCATCATTGGGCGCCTCCCTGTGAGCCGTTACGGCCTTGCTGGCCATGGAACCGGTTGCCTACCTGCTCGAATTCGAAGGCCAGGCCCACCCGGTAGACCCTGGCTAGGCTTGTGCCGGTGAGGCCGAAGCCGGGCGAAAAGCTTAGCCGGGTGCCCCTGGGCAGTTGCCAGCCGATCAGCGGCGCGACGTAGTGGGAGGTATCGCGCATGGTGAGCGCGGAAGTATCTCCCAGCCCGCCGTAGGCCTCAGCGCCGGCGATGAACTTCTCCGCGCAGAAGGTGCAGCTCCGGCCGCTGGCCGCGCTGCGCAGTGAACGCGTAGCCCCCACCGCATAGCCGAACTCCCAGGGATCGTGGCCAAGGTTCTTTTCCGAGATGAAGTTCTCCGAGATATTCCAGTCCCTCAGGTTGGAAGAGAGGATCAGCTTGAGTTCGGCTTCGTGCTGATGCTCCCGGCGGAGCTCCCCATTGGGGCCGGCAAGGTCTGCCTGACCGTCATGGCCCACGACCTCGAGGATGGTCTTGTCGGCGCCGGAGATGTTCTCATACTCGACGTAGAAGACTGGGTTGACGGCGTGATCCCGCATCAGCGGCCGGAGGCGATTCTCGATGCGGAAGCCGGTAAATACGGTCGAGTCCTGCGCAGTCGCCTGGCCGTCGAGATACAGCTCGGTCGTCCACCAGGCGCGCGTGCCGTACTCCAGCTCCATCGCCGTAGCCCCGTAACCGTTCCTCCCGTCCGGCGTGGCCAGCGCCGTCTTGGTTTCGATCTCCAGGTTGCAGGGCTCCTCAAGATCGTGGGAGTAGGTGACGAAGTAGGGCTTGTCCTGCGCTAGGGCCACCGAGATGAACAGGAAGGGAAGCAAGGTGGCCAGCCAGAAGTGGCGTCTTCCGATTCGGTTGAGCGTCTTCGCAATCAAGATGAGGCCTCCAGAGAATACGACTAAAATAGTCGGATATAAACTAAGACTAAAATAGTCCTATATTTTCGGCAAGAGACTCTGTGCCGCATGGCGAGATGCGGAGTTCAAGGCCCGGGATCGCGGTATAGTTTATGGAGATGCAATCAAATAAAGTTGACAATCTTTCACTCAATGATGCATTCTGAAAGAGTCGGAGATTTCTAGCAACAGGCGGAGAGACCAACCATGGCAAAGATTATCGGCATTGACCTCGGCACCACGAACTCGTGCGTCGCCGTTCTCGAGGGCGGAGAGCCCAAAGTGATTCCCAATGAAGAGGGTGCGCGGACTACGCCTTCGATCGTCGCCTTCACCAAGAGCGGCGAGCGCCTGGTGGGCCAGGTGGCCAAGCGTCAGGCCATCACCAACCCGGAGAACACCATCTTCTCCATCAAGCGCTTCATGGGCCGGCGCTACAACGAAGTGAACGACGAGATGAAGATGGTGCCCTTCAAGGTGACGCAGCAGGGCGATCACGTGGGCGTGCTGGCGCAGGGCAAGGAGTACACCCCGCCGGAGATTTCGGCCATGATCCTGCAGAAGCTGAAGAAGAGCGCCGAGGCCTACCTAGGCGAGACGGTCACCCAGGCTGTGATCACGGTTCCGGCCTATTTCAACGACGCGCAGCGCCAGGCGACCAAGGACGCGGGCAAGATTGCCGGCCTGGACGTGAAACGCATTGTGAACGAGCCGACGGCTGCCGCGCTGGCCTATGGCCTGGACAAGAAGAAGGACGAGACCATCGCCGTCTACGACTTTGGCGGCGGCACCTTCGATATCTCCATTCTTGAGGTGGGCGAGGGCGTGATCGAGGTCAAGTCCACCAACGGCGATACCCACCTGGGCGGCGACAATCTCGACCAGCGCATCGTGGACTGGCTGATTGCCGAGTTCAAGCAGGAGCAGGGGCTGGACCTCTCCTCGAAGGGCAACGAAATGGCCCTGCAGCGGCTGAAGGATGCCGCGGAGAAGGCCAAGATCGAGCTCTCGACGACCGTCGAAACCGAGATCAACCTGCCTTTTGTGACCGCCGACGCCACCGGGCCCAAGCACCTGGTGCGCAAGCTGACGCGCGCCAAGCTGGAGCAACTGGTCGGCGATCTGCTCGACAAGTCGATCGCCCCCTGCAAGCAGGCGCTGAGCGATGCCGGCATCGGCGTGGACAAGATCGACGAAGTGGTTCTGGTGGGCGGGCAGACGCGAATGCCCAAGATTCAGGAGATTGTGAAGAAGCTCTTCAACCGGGAGCCGCATCGGGGCGTCAATCCCGATGAAGTGGTGGCCATCGGCGCGGCGGTGCAGGCCGGCGTGCTGGCCGGCGAGGTCAAGGACCTGCTGCTGTTGGACGTGACGCCGCTGACCCTGGCCATCGAGACGCTGGGCGGCGTGGCGACGCCGATGATTCAGCGCAACACCACCATCCCCACCAAGAAGACGGAGACCTTTTCGACGGCCGCCGACTCGCAGACCGAGGTCGAGGTGCACGTGCTGCAAGGGGAGCGTCCGCTGGCGGCGCAGAACCGCACCCTGGGCAAGTTCAAGCTGGGCGGGCTGCCCCCGGCGCCGCGCGGAGTGCCGCAGATCGAGGTCACCTTCGACATCGACGCCAACGGCATCCTCAACGTGACCGCCAAGGACAACGCCACCGGCAAGGACACGCGCATCACCATTACATCGAGTTCCGGCCTCTCGAAGGATGAAGTGGAGAAGATGGCCAAGGAAGCCGACGCGCACGCCGCCGAGGACAAGGAAAAGCGCGAGGAGATCGAGGCGCGCAATCAGCTCGACGGGCTGGTCTACAACATCGAAAAGATGCTCAAGGACAGCGGCGAAAAGGTGGCTGCGGCGGACAAGACCGAGGTCGAGGCGGCGCTGGCCGAGTCCAAGACGGTGCTCGAAGGAACGCCCTCCGCGAAGGAGCTGAAGGCCGCGCACGAGAAGCTCACCCACGCCAGCCACAAGCTGGCCGAGGTGCTCTACAAAGCCAACGCGGCAGCGGCAGCGGGCGGGGCGGCTCCAGCGGGAGAACCGGCAGCCGAACAGAAAAAGGACGAAGGCGTGATCGACGCCGAGTATGTGGACGTGGAAGAGAAAAAGTAAGCACCTGCGGTGCGGCAGCCCCGCCTGACGGCGGAAATACAAGGGGGTGGGCGACGCAAGTCGTTCACCCCTCACCGTTGAAACGCAGGATCAGAATCCTCTTTATTTGCTGAGCGTGAAGACCACGTTGATCTGCGTGTTGACTTCGACGGGTTCACCGTTCAGAAGGTAAGGTCTGTATTGCCAACTCCGGACTGCGTCCATGGCAGCTTGCTGCAGAGCAGGCGGTCCGCTGACGACCTCCAGGTCCGTCACGCGGCCCTTGACTCCGATGACAGCCCGCAGAACGACCGTCCCCGTGATGCCAGCAACCTTGGCTTCCGGCGGGTAGATCGGGGGACTGTTTGACTGAATCATCCCAACGGCGACACCTTGGGAGATATTGACTTTGGTTGGCGCCGCAGCGACGAGAGGACCAGACTCGTCGGGCACGGTGTCTGCTGGTGGCTGAAGCTCTGATTCTTCTATTGGCTCGGCGGCTTCAAGGCTTTCCAAATGTGCAAGCATTCGGACAATCCCATGACGGCGTAATTCAACTTCGGCGGGAATCGCCCGCCCGTTGAAAGAGAGAGGCCTACGAAAGAGGATAAGAAAGTCGTCGTTGCCGTTGATGGAAAAGCGAACAAGCCGTAGCGCGGAATCGAAGCAGAAACGATAGACGAGAGGTTCTCTCTTTGAGTCTTTCGGGCGATCCGAGACGGTGCGGAGACATGCGGACGCTCCCGCACTTGCGTCGGCCGGGTCGAATTCCGGGTTGTGCCCCTCAGCGTATTGGCGCAGGTAAGCAGATGGGTCAAAGAATTCGCTGAGTTGGCGCACTTCGCCGAGAACGAAATGGAGTCCGCCGCCGATGAATTGTCCATTCGGCGTACCATAGACGGTCTGCGAGTACTCTTCGTCCGAGTAGCTTTGCTTGAACTTCTCGCCGCCCGCCCATAGTTCTTCGTACTCCCCTTGCTTGTTCTCTTCTTCCGAAAGGTTCGTAGGGGGAGTGAATGTATGAAGAGAAGCCTTCAGCCGCCAAGGCTGCATATCGGGACCGGTGAGGCTATTCGTCTTGGCGGCCAGAAGCATGAGGGCTCTAAGATCGGCGGGCATGGTTGCTGCGGCGGGCGCAGCTTCTTTGGGCGCCGCAGCGTCTTGCGCAAAGGCGGGCAGACAGGCCAGGCCAAGCGCGACGAGACAGACAAGGCCGATGCACCCAGAGAGCAGCTTCACGAAGGTGGTTTTTCGCATGGCGGCAGGATAGCACGATGTACTTGCGTTTTGTGCTTCGGAACTCTTGACAAACCGCTCCATGAGGATTGCGCCGGGTAGTGCAATGCACTACAATAAGGTTTGGAGCAAATGCGACCCATCACGGTAGTCGAGACGCACGAGTTCTTGAGTGCGACGAAGAAGTTGATGGACGACGCCGAGAGGGCGGAACTGGTCGACTATCTGGCTTGGAACCCAACGGCGGGCGATGTGATTCCTGGTTCTGGCGGAGTCAGAAAACTGCGCTGGGGCCTGGAAGGGCGTGGCAAGCGAGGTGGCGCTCGGGTGATCTTTTTCTTTCACGATTTGGAGATGCCGCTGTATTTGTTCACGGCATTTGCCAAGAATGACCGCGAAGACCTGGAGCAAGCGGAGATCGAGGCGTACCACAAATTGTCGGAGATATTGGTGGAGATACACCGCAGACGGAGGCCGGGAAGATGAGCAAAATTGGCGAGAGCATTCTCAGGGGATTTGAAGAGGCCATTGCCTTCGCCGAAGGCACCGCCGACATGAGCCTCTACCGAGTTCACATTCCACCGGAGATCGACGTGAAGGCGATCCGCGGCCGTCTGGGGCTGACGCAGCAGGAGTTTGCCATTCGCTTTGGTTTCAGCGTCAATACGCTGCGCCACTGGGAGCAGGGCAGGCGGGTTCCCGAGGGGCCGACGCGCGCCTATCTGCTGGTAATCGACCGTGAGCCCCAGGCGGTGCAAAAGGCGCTGAGGATTGCGTGATTAAGAGGCGGGAGGCGCGGAGTTTGCCCCGGCGCGACGGTTGAGGCGAGTGGCCGCGATAACCTGAAGATCATGCGCGCAGCCTACATCGGAATGGGCGGCAACCTGGCCAGTTGGGCGGGGACGCCGGAGGCTACGCTGGCGGCGGCGGCTTTGCGGCTGGAATCGCTGGGGCGTGTGGCGAACCGGTCCTCGCTCTACCTGACCGAGCCGGTGGGCTTTGCCGAGCAGCCGCGATTTGTGAATGCCGTGGTGGCGCTGGAAACGGAGCTGAACCCGCGGGAGCTGCTGGATGGGCTGCTGGCCATCGAGCAGGAGTTTGGTCGGGACCGGACGGCGAGCATCGTTAACGGGCCGCGAACGCTGGACCTGGATATCCTGCTCTTCGGCGATCTTGTGGTCAGCGAACCGGGCCTTGAGATTCCCCATTCCCGTTTGGCCGAGCGCGCCTTCGTGCTGATTCCGCTCAACGAGATTGCGCCTGAGGCTGTTGTTCCAGGTTGCGGGGAGACGGTGAGGCAGTTGCTCGCTAGTCTGCAAAGTTCCAAGGGCGAATCCGGCGCCGTGGTTCTGCTGCGAGGTGACGGCTGGCTTGAGGTGGTCTGGAGACGTTTCTGACAAGCGCGGCAAGTTGCTCTCGCTTCGCGAGAATAGCGAGTTAGCAAGTTGGCGGGTTGCCCGCTGTCGGCAGTGTGCGTGGGCCGCCATTCTTTGTTATTGTGCCCGCCTGTCGCGGCCCCGGTAGAATCGTCTGGTGGCCCTCGAATTCAATGTGTTTGCGGCGACCGAAGCGGGCGGACGGCGGGGCGAGCTTCGCCTACCGCATCGCACGGTGCAGACGCCGGTCTTCATGCCAGTGGGCACCGCCGGGACGGTCAAGGCCGTCGCGCAGGATGTGTTGGAGGCCTTGGGCGCCGAGATGATCCTGGGCAACACCTACCACCTCTACCTGCGCCCCGGGCACGAGGCCATCCGGCGCATGGGCGGGCTGCACCGCTTCATGAGCTGGCCGCGGGCGCTGCTCACCGACTCCGGCGGCTTTCAGGTCTTCAGCCTGAGCGGGCTGCGCAAGGTGAGCGACGAGGGAGTGCGCTTCCGGTCGCACCTGGACGGAAGCAGCCACTTCTTTACGCCCGAGCACTCGATGGAGGTGCAGATCGCGCTTGGCGCGGATATTTGCATGGCCTTCGACGAGTGTACCGAGTATCCAGCCGAACGCGGCCGGGCCGAAGAGAGTTTGCGGCTCACCATGGCTTGGGCGAGCCGTTCACTCGATCACTTTCGCGCGCATTGCGAGCAGGTCGTCTGGCGCGAGGATCTGCGCGGCCGGACGCAAAGCCTCTTCGGCATTGTGCAGGGCGGAACCTATCGCGATCTGCGCCGCGAGAGCGCCGAGCGCCTCGTCGAGATGGACTTCGACGGCTACGCCATTGGCGGCCTGAGCGTGGGCGAACCGCGCGAGCTGACTCAGGAGACGATCGCCGAGGTGCTGCCGCTGCTGCCCGCCGGCAAGCCCCGCTACCTGATGGGCGTGGGCTACCCGGACGAGATTGAGCAGTATGCGCGCATGGGTGTGGACATGATGGACTGCGTGCTGCCCACGCGCGCAGCTCGCCACGGACTGCTCTTCACCAGCGAGGGGCGGCTGAACATCAAAGGCAAACGCTATGCCGAGGATGCGAGGCCCACCCGATCCCGCCTGCAATTGCATGGTCTGCCGGCGCTACTCGCGCGCCTATCTGCGCCACCTGATGCAGGCCGGCGAGGCGCTCTCGGGAACGCTGAACACCATCCACAACCTGGCCTACTACCTGGGCGTAATGGAGCGGGTGCGGCACAGCCTCCACGCAGAAGCCTGAGTCGGAGCCCTTCCGCCGCGCCGCATTTCTACGGAACAGACTGCGCATGAAGCGGCTGCCGCGCCGCATTGATCCCGACGGCCAACGTCACCGCCGCGCTGAGCCACAGAATGATCCCTGTTCCGAGCGCTGCCGTGCCTTGCATCTGCTCGGCAGGCACCAGCATCGCGCTGGCCGCTGCCCACGCCACCAGCAGTGTTCCCGTTCCATAGTGCAGCGGATAACGAAAGAGCCGCGCGAGGGGAAACAGGTGCAAGCCAATGATGGCGGTAATTGCAGAGACGATGTACGCATCGATGTGCAGCTTCGTGAAACTCAAGGCCACGATGGCGACGGCGGTCCACTGAATGGCATTGATCCAGCCGAAGTAGCGGCCCACCGCCGGATCATCGGTTACGCGTGGCCATTTCTTAGCCTGCCGGAGCAAATACAAAGCAGCGAGAAGCAGAACCGCGGCGCCCACCAAGACCCCGAAAACGGTAGCGACGCGGAGCCGTTCCATCGCATAGAGCGAAAGGGCCAACCAAAGCGCCCCAAAGCCAGCGAAGAATATGGAACCAATCGCCCTGCCGCTGAAAGCATTCGCAGTTTGAGCATTGTTCATGGCATCTCTCCTTCGATTTGTCGTCTTCGATAGGTCTGCCAGTCAGCCGATAGCCCCGCCCAGCAGTTGCTTCAACGCCTGCACGTACTCGGTCAGTGCCTGGCGTCCGGCTTCGGTCATGCGGTAGAGGGTCTGCGGCTTGCGCTGGACGAACTTTTTCTCGACCGTCACGTAGCCCGCTTCTTCCAGCTTCAGCAGTTGCGCGCCCAGGTTGCCGTCGGTCGAGCCGGTCTTCGCGCGCAGCCAGGTAAACTCCGCCTCTTCGACCCCAATCAGCAGCGAGAGCAAGGCCAGGCGCAGCTTCCCGTGGATCACAGGATTCAGCTCCGGCAGCTCAGGCATGGGCGGCCTCCTGCCTGCGCATGCGGGCTTCGCAAACCATCCCGTAGATGCCGAAGACGATCTGGCAGAAGAAGATAGCAACCAGAAACACCACCGTGCACTGGTTATCGGAGCCAAAACACGCAGCCACGGTTGCCGCCCACCAGACAATTGCGGCGGCAATCTGCGCCTTCCAGCGAATGATCATTCCAGATGCGCCATTCGCCAAGCCCAGCATGGCGGCAACGATTGCCACAAACACATGCTGGTTAAACCTGCCGCTGAAGCCCAAAGCCGGCAACAGCAGAGACAGCGAGACGCCCATGGCGATCCAGACGGAGAAGATAGTTCGGCCCATGGTAGTCGCCGGCCTTCGCTCCAGTTGGTTCTTCTTCTGTCTCCCGATAATGGCCATGCACAGCGCCCAGGCGGCCATCATGGTTACCAGCCAGGCGTATGGCCATTGATTGAAGGCAGTCCAGGCGATGGCGACGTAATAGGCCACGCCCCAGAAGACGAAGGTCCAGGCCCAGCTCTCGGTGCTGCGCCGGCCCTCGGCGATCATGGTTTCGATCAGGCTCAGCCTGTCTTTCAGTTCCAACTCTTCAGCGTTTGCGGTCATGGAAAATCTCCTTGTCGGTTGACGGTCAATCTTCGGTAAAAATGTTCTTACAGCGGAAGCAATCGAGCCCGAGTTACGACGCCGGACGCGGTGTGCTCAGGATTCCCGGCCTCATGCGAACTCCCAGCGCCGCGCGATTCTGCGCGAGACGACAAAGAGCACAATGCCGACGGCGAGTAGGACGCTGACTTGCGGCCAAAGGTCTTGGACCGGCAAATCGCGCCAGAAGACTTTGGTAAAGCCGTCGATGGCCCAGGCATTGATGGTCCACAGTCCGGCCTTCTGCATGGCCTCTGGCATAAGGAAGCGGGGAAACATGCTGCCGCCAACGGCGGACATGGTGAGAATCAACAGCGTGGAGAGCGCGCCCAACTGCGCCCGCGTGCGACAGATACTGGCCAGCAGCATGCCAAAGGCGGCCACGGCGAAGGCCGTGCACAGGCCCATCGTTACAAAGCCGGGAATATGCGTGAAGAGATCGAGTTTGAAGACCGCCCAGGCCCAGAGAAACATCACAACCAATTGGGTAAACGCCAGCAGCGTGTTGAAGGCAAGTTTGCCCATCAGGAGCGTGGTCATGGTGACGCGCGAGCTGAGCACGCGGTCCAGGGTTCCGCTCTCGGCTTCATCCAGCAGCGCCCCGGCTGAGCCGCTGGCGGTGAAGAGCAGAAACATGACGCCGACGGCGGCGGCATAGAAGGAGATCATGGGACTGCGCTTGTTTTGGCCCACGACCGGACGGGAATGTACGGCGATGGGACCCGCGCCGGAGCCGGCCTGGGCCGAACTGGACCCGGCGGCGGCTGGCTGGTTATCGCGTTGCCGCATTTGTTCGATGGAGCCGTTCATCCGCTTGCGCTGCTCGGGCGTGAATCCGCCGATGAATTGATCGGTGTACTTCATTCCCTTTTCCGCCATGACCTCAGGCATGGAGGTCATACCGGCTTTCTGCAGAAGGCCGGCGACCATCTGCGGGGCAATTTTGTCGCTCGGATCGTTGAGCAGTTGAATCGCCGGGCCGCCTTGATCGCCGCCAAAGGAGATAGGGTTGTTGCCAAAGCCGTGGGGAATGATGAGCGCCACCGGAGCGTCGCCCGCCTGGACCGCGGCCTCCGCGGTTGCCGCCGTGTATTCCGGCGGAGGCTCCGCCGTCTTGCTTTTCGACGAAGGCTTGGTGCGAATAACGAGCGAGCCCTCGCGTTGCAAGCCGCGTACAAGGTCGAGCGACGCGCGGCTGCGGTCTTCGTCCACCAGAATGACGCTGATCCTGGACGTGGAATCGTGCTGGCCGCCGAAGATCACGGCGAAGATGCTGAAAAAGGCAATGGGCAGAATGAAGCTCAACGCAAGCGCGGCGCGGTCGCGGCGCAGGGAAACGATGGCGGTGCGAACAATGGGGGTGATCAATCGCGTAACTCCCTTCCGGTGAGGTGCAGGAAAACGGACTCCAGATTGGGCCGCCGCAGCGTTACGTCCAGCAGTTTGAGGCCGGAGCGGGCGGCGTCGTCGAGCAGGCCGGCAATCAGAGTGGAATCTTCGATGGTGAACTCAGCGGCGCCATCCACCAGGCGCCCCGCATGTTGCTCGACCCATGAATCGAGTACGCCGGGGGCTCCGGCAAAGTGCGCCACTACCTGGCTGCGCTGGGCGAAAACGCTGTGGACCAGTTCTTCATGCGCGCCCTGCGCGATGATGCGGCCGTGATCGATGATGGCGACGCGATCGCAGAGCCGCTCTGCCTCTTCCATGTAATGCGTGGTATAGATGATCGCTGCTCCTTCGCCGCGCAGGGCTTCGATCATCTCGAAGATGCGGTTGCGCGATTGCGGATCGACGCCAACGGTCGGTTCATCCATCAGCACCACGCGGGGTCGATGGATGATTCCAGCGGCCATGTTCAGACGCCTCTTCATGCCGCCGGAGAGGTTCTTTGCCAACTCTCCGGCGCGGTCAGTCAGCGCCGCCCAGTCCAGGCACCACGCCAGCGACTCCGACAGCTTGCCGCCGGAGAGACCGTGGTACCGTCCAAAGGCGGCCAGGTTCTCCTTGCACGTGAGCCGGGGATAGAGGGCCAACTCCTGCGGAACCCATCCCAGGGCCGCGCGGGCCTCGGATGTATTGGCCGGAAACCCGAAGACGGAGACTCGCCCCGCGTCGGGAATGACGCGGCCCACAATGCTGCGGATCAGCGTGCTTTTGCCGGCGCCGTTTGGCCCCAGCAAACCCAGGCATTCGCCGCCGCGCAGTTCAAGCGAGATGCCGTCGACGGCCGTTACCTGACCGAAGCGCTTGACCAATGAATCCACTTCGAGCGGGATCGATTCAGAGACGCTCGACGCGGACTGGAGCGGAGAATCTGGCATTGAAGGTACGTTCATGCGGTTGCCCTGCCGTTCTGCTGAACCATAGCGAGAGGATGGTTCCTGCTGTTGAAATCGAAGCGATACGAAAGGAGTAAACTCATCATGAAGAGTACTCTACATAATAGAGTACTCGATGTCAAGAGTTATTTTGCGTTCTTTTTGCGGCTGTCTTGAGCGTTACGCCCGGATGAGCCCGGAAGGCCGCGAGTCCCGCCTCGCGGACCTTGCCGTCAGCCGCGGTTGCGCTGGCTTCGACCGCGCCTCGCCGAGTTCGCGTAGCTCTGCGCCCACGCGCTCCAATACTCCGGCCCAGTCGCCGGGGCTGCGCTGGCGGAAGAGCCTTGCGGCCGGGTACCAGGGAGTGGTTTCCATCTGCTGCATCCAGCGCCAGTCGCTCAGATGGGGCAGCAAAATCCAAACCGGCTTGCCCATGGCGCCGGCCAGGTGGGCGATGCAGGTATCGGTGCTGATGACCAGATCGACCGTGGCCAGCAGGGCGGCCGTTTCGGCCAGATCCTTGTCCGCGCTCGAACCGTCCCAGACAAAGACATTCCCGGCCACGCCAGACAATTGCTCCGCAGCCTCGCCCTTTTGCAGCGAAATCCAGTTGATGCCGGGGGTGCGCAGCAGGGGAAGCAGCGTTTTCAGTTCCATCGAGCGCTGGCGATCCGCCTTGTAGCGGGGATTGCCCGCCCATGCGAGTCCCACGCGCAAAGGCCGCTGGGCAAGATCGTGACGGGGACCCAAACCGGGCCGAACCTGCGGAGTCTGCGCGCGCCTCTCAAATGCAAGCAGCGGATCGGCGCCTAGGTACGCGCCCGGCCAGGGAACCGTCTCCACCGTAGTCCCAAAGACGGCCGGCAGGCTCATGAGCGGGCACTCCAGGTCGAACTGCGGCGGCCCGCCCCGGCGGACGCCCAGCAGCGCAACCTCGACCTGCCCGGCGCGCACCGCGGGCAGCGAGGCCATCAGCCGCTCGACCGGCGTCTGCACTTGCAGAATGACCGCGCCCCCGCGCGCCGCAACCAGGGTCGCATAGCGGCAGAACTGGATCGTATCTCCCAGCCCCTGCTCGGCGTGGAGCAGCACGCGCCTTTCCTCCAGCGGCTCGCCCTGCCACCGGGGCTGGCGGAAGACGCGCGGGCCGCGATGAACCTCGCGGAAGCCCCAGCGCGCCTCATACGCCGGCCAGCCCTGCCCCCAGTCGCCCAGCCGAAGCTGCGTCAACGCGAGGTTGTACTGCGCGCCAGGGTGGGTTGGATCGCGTTCGACCGCCCTCCGGTGGGCCTGCAAAGCCTCGCCCATCCGGCCCATATCCAGCAGGGAGTTTCCGCGGTTCGACGCCGCGGCCCGATTGCCCAGTTCCTCGGCCCGCTCAAAGACCTCGATGGCCTCGGCAAAGCGGCCCTCGGTGTGCAGCAGAATGCCGTGCATGTTCACGGCCTCGGCGTGGTTGGAATCGCTTGCCAGAGCCCAGCGCAGCCAGCCCCAGGCGCCGGCCAGGTCCCGCTCCGCCGCGCGCAACTGGCACCAGACTACCAGCGTTTCCACCTGCTCGGGATTCAGCGCGAAGGCCTTGCGCAGGTGCGCCTCCGCCTCGGTCGGCCGGCGGCGCTCCCGCTCCAGAATTGCCAGGTTGATCCAGCCCGCAATCAGGTCCGGGCGCAGCTCGACGGCCCGAAGCAACGCCGCTTGGGCATGAACCTCTCGGCCCTGCTCCCGCAAGAGGCTTCCCAGGTTCATCCAGGCCGCGGCAAAGTCGGGGCGCAGCACCAGCGCACGCCGGTAGCGCGCTTCTGCCTCCTTGAGCCGTCCCAGCCGCGCAAGCACGAAGCCGGAGGCGAACTCGCCCTCGGGCAGGCGAGGGCGCATGGCAATCGCCTGCTCATAATGTTCGAGAGCCTGCTCATTCCGGCCCATGAGGGCCAGCGCGTTACCCAGGCCCAAGCGCGCCGCCACCAGAGACGGCTGCCGCTTGAGGGCCAGCTCGAACTCCTTCGCAGCCGCCTCGGCGTTCCCGGCGGCGATCTTCAGCTCACCCAGCCCTATTCGGGCCAGGGCGTTCGTGCCGTCCCGGCGAATGGCCTCGGCGTAGGCGCTCTCGGCATCGCCGCTCCGACCGGCGGCGTTCAGCGCCTGGCCCAGCGCAACCCATGCGACGCCCATCTCCGGCGCCACGTCCACGGTTGCTTCGGCCATTGTGATAGCGGCATCGAATTGGCGGCTGGCCAGCGCCACCAGGCAGATGCCCACCAGCGCCTTCGGCTGGCGTGGATTTTCCTCGAGTATCCGCTGGCAGCCTCGGGCCACCTCGGTCAAGCGGCTAGTCAAGTCACCGTGGGGCATTGCTTCTTTCGCCAGGTCTGCCATAAGTTTTTGTGAATAGAGGGTCGCCCGGAGCTCAGCAAATGTGGGCGCGGGATTGGGCCTCGCATACGACTCATCTCGGACCCTAGGTCATGCGAGTCAGGCGCTCAAACCGAATGCTGGTGGAATGCGCGATTTGCTGGTTGTGCATTCCCGATTCTAATGGCGGTTCAGTTTTGGAACCGCAATCGAGCCCTGCGCATTTACACTGCTAGATGTATTTTCTGGAGTCCCGATGAGCGCTGAATCCACTCTTGAAGCCCGCGTTCCGCTTTTGGAGCGCGACGGGGTCCCCGCTGAGGTGGCCGTTTTGTACGACAAGCTCTATGCCGATCGCGGCGTGGTGCCCAACATGTTCAAAGCGCTGGCCAATGCCCCGGAACTGGTTCTTGGCATCGCCGCGCTGCTCAAGCCGCTCATGGCCGAGGGGGCGCTCAAGGGCTGGTACAAGGAGCTGATCGCCACTCGGGTGGCCGCGCTGAACGAGTGCGAATACTGCGTCAGCGCGCATCGCCGCCTGGCTGTGCTGCGCGGCGCAACGCCGGAGCAGTCGGCCAGCATTGGAGCCTACGATCCCGATTCCGTAGAGACGGACTCCTTTGAGAGCGGCCCTTTCACGGAAAAGGAGAAGGCAGGCTTCCGCTACGCCAGCCTGCTCCACGGCTCGGGCAACGACATCGACGAAACAGCCTTCGCCGAGCTCAGCGCGCACTTCAGCCTCCAGGAAATCGTTGAGCTGACCGCTGTGGCCGCGGCTTTCGAGTTCTTCCCGCGCTTCAACTCCGCCCTGAAGATCCCGGTAACGCCGCTGCTGGAGGAGAACCAAGCGCAGGCCCACCCGGGCTGCTAGCGCGTAACTCGCTCGGATAAGCGGTCTCCCAGGTCTCCCAAGCAACTTCCAAATAAGTTGTTTAGAATCTTCATCGGCCAAAGCCGATTCCTTGCTCGAAAGCGAGACCTGGGGCACCCAAACTTCTGGATGGTCAGATGGGGGGCACATGCCTGCGGTGAGTTTGATCGAAGTGAAGCTCTTATCCTCTGGCCTTCTGACACCATTGCCAAAGAGTACTGTGGTGTCGAGATTCTCCGGCCTTCAGCTCTTTCCGCGCCTCTCGTCTTCCGCGCAACCTTGCGAAGGTCCCGAGCGCAACTTCGCGAATGGCCGGATCGATAGCGCCGGAGGCCCACCGTTCGTTAGCTCCCGCGCCTCGGCGCTTTCAATTACCCGCAAGTTGTGCCCCCAGCATGACGCCCAGTTGAATATCCACAAGGCGCGTTAATCCTCTCCAGGTTGCCGTGTAGCGGGTCCGAGTTGCGGGCCAGATAGCCTCCCAGCCGCGCCAGCTTGATCAGATAATGCGAGAGCAAGTGTTGCCGCGGGTGGGCCGTGGGCTTGTCGGCCACCAGTCGATCCAGAATGCGCAGTTCCAGATCCGTGAAGACCAGCTCGGGATCGGCCTCCGGCGCGATGCGATTGGTCATGGTAAGGCAGAAGAAGCGCCAGCTCAAGATGCAAGAGACCGCTAGCAGATTCATCAAACGCGACGTGGTTCTGAGCCGGGCTTGTTCGGCCCGGCAGCCCGATTTGAGAATCCTATGGAAGACCTCGATCTTCCAGCGCAGCGCGTACCATTGCACCTTCTCGATGGCCTGATCGAGCGAACCGGCCTCCAGGCCGATAATCGGCTTCCAGTCGATCCGGTTTCGGTCCGGCGGCATCTCTTGTTCGCGCGCCTCGATCACGGTCACCATCAGCTCCGGATAGCGTTTCTTTTTGCCTCTGGGCGCCTGAAGGCGTATGCGCCAATAGCGGACTTTCAACACCGCTTCACACGGCTCGCCCTTGCGATTGCGCACGGCGACGCGGTACAGTCCCCGGCGTGGACTCCGCCCGATGGTTTCGGCAACGGTCTCGGGTCCACCATCGGCCAACCGGCCGGCGCGCGTGCGCACCAGAAAGTGCGTCCCCAACCGATCTGCCGCGCCGAACAGATCGAAGATATCGCTGTCCTGGTCGCCCGCGTGTACCGAACGTTGTGGCTGCCCGAGCAACTCGGTCGAACAGCGCAGGTTCTCCAGCCAGCGCACGCTCTCCATCTCCTCGATGGGAGCGTGACGCGCCTTTCTTTTCGCCTTCTGGCCTTTGAATGTCTTGCGGCTCCAGAACTTGACGGCGGTCAAGCCCAGCGGCAGCCCTTCCAGAGTCAGGGCCAAACTGGAGTGCGGGCTAATCCCGCAGGTAGTGAAGTACAGCGGCCGGCCTTGTGTGTCCTTGCG
>CAWCWQ010000219.1:0-3743 GCA_963799145.1 uncultured Acidobacteriaceae bacterium
TCAGGACAATCGGCAGGCGCCCGGCTGTCACATGGGCGCGGGCCAACGCGAGCAACTGGCTCGTCTCCATGCCCGGCAGCTTCGCGTCGAGCAGCGCCAGGTTCGGTGGGTTGGGAACGGTGATGGCCTCCAGCGCGGCCTCGGCGGCGAGTGCGATCTCAACGCGCGCGCCGCAGGCCGCGAGCGCCGGTTCGATGGCGGCCAGCAGGGCTGGTTCGGGCGATGCGAGCAGGAACGTTGGGCGGCTGTTGGCGATCATCCTCAGTGACCTCACTGGTGGATGCATCGGCGGCGGTTAGAAGAAACTTAGGGGGAACGATGAGATTCTTCGAAGGCTGCAATTACCAGTGGGCGGGAGGCTCGCTCGAGAGTTACCTCCCGACACTATCTCCGCCTCAACGCTTCCATCGCGTCAATGCGTCCTGGCGGGCGTGCGAATAGGCGGATGGAGGTACGTCGGTGAGCGGTAGCGCGGGGCCTTCCCAAAGCAGGCGCGGCCCACCCTGGCTGGCGGAGTGCAGGCCTTCCAGATGAAATTCATGCTTGCCGGCGCGCAGGCCGAGCGAGCCGCGGTCGTAGCGCATGGCATTGCCCGGCGAGCCGCAGACTTGGGCAAAGGACGGGCCGGTCTTGGCCGCCTCCACGCCGTCGATCGTCAGGCGCGCGCCGTCGCGGGCCAGCAGGTGGAAGGTGTAGCCGCCGTCTGCGGGAATGTCGATTAGGCCGTCCCAGGCGGCGGCATAGCGCGTAAAGCCCTGGGAGTCGGCGTGCAGGTTGGGCGACTCGCCGGCGAAGAGCGGGTGCTCGGCGGCCAGGTTGGGCAGTTCGGTCCATTCTCCGGGATAGATCAGCCAGGCAAGACCGGGCGCCTCGTTGTCGGGTTCGGTCACGGCTTCGTGCCATCGAGCTATTGCAACAACTCCCTGCGCGGCCCAATCCTCAGGGGCCGGACCGGCGCTGCTCTGCAGACCCTCCGCGCGAAGCAGAACCCTGAAGCGCCCCGCGCCGTTTGCCGCCCCGTCGAGCTGTGTGCCTTCGGCGTCCGGAAAGCTGTGCCGTACGCGGCGGCCATGAGCCTCGCTTCCGTCGCCAAAAAGCCACGTGTAGCGCGCGCCCGGCGACGCCTGCGCGGTAAAGGTGACCTTCTGGCCCGGCGCAAAGACCGGGGGATCGAAGGTGAACGCGGCAACGGGGTTGTGACTGGCGGGGAATTCGGGCGGCTTGGCGCCGCCGGACACCAGCAGCGGTAGGTCGGCATTGGCGGCGGCGCGAGTCTGACCGTACTTCACATTGTCGAAGATCACGCCGGCAATGTCGCCAATCGCCGTTGAATCGGCCAGGGGCGGCTGGTCCAGCGCCCAGATATTGCGAAAGGTGAAGCCGTGCAGCCCTGGGTATTCCTGCTCCATCTGCGCGAGCGAGTACCAGTTGTCGAGGAAGAGATTCTCGAAGTTGTAGTTGGAGTGGTCGCCCTTGGCGTTGTTCGCGCCCCAAAAGCCGAGCAGGCCGAAGGTCTGGCCGCAGGCCCCAATGCCGCCATGAAGAATATCCGAGTTGCGCAGGGTGAAGTTGCGGGAGTTGAAGGTCTTGCGCGGCCAGCCGGGACGGACGATGTTGGAGATGCTGGTTGAGACCACGCTGTCTTCGATGAGGATGTTCTGCACGTCCTTGCCGGGCCGCAGCATCTCCTCGTCGGTGTAGCCGTCCCAATTGCCCTGCATGGCAAATACGTCGTCCGAGGCGCGCAGAAAGGCATCGCGGACCACCGAGTCGCCGCCGCCCAGCCAGTCCATGCCGTCCTGGTTGGCGTTGCCGGGGTTGCCGCCAATCACCCGCAGGTCGTCGAAGGTCAGGCCCGTCGAATCCTTCATCTGGATGGACCAGGTCCGCGAGCGGACGATGCAGGTCAGCCCGTCGATCTCGACGTTTTGCGCTTCGAGCGCGCCAATGCAGTGCCAGTCGGGCTTCTGCAACCAGCCTTCGTCGTTGTTCGGGTCCTGCGGTCCGTCGTAGACGATCGTCCCCCGGCCCAAAACCTTCACGTCGTGCACCTTCCACAGGTTCAGGCTGCCGAAGAAGTACGATCCTGGCGAAAGGTAGAGGGTATCGCCGCTCTTCGGGTTCAGGCTCTGGCGGTAGACGCCCGGCTGCCAGGCGTGGATCTTTGGATCGCGCGGCGAGGGTGGAGGCGGAGTGCCGGCAAAAACAAAGAGCATGTGCGCGTGGTTCAGGAAGTCGCCGGGCCGGGAGATGGAGAGCTTGGCGGGGCCCTCCAGCCGGAACCGGATCGTCTGGCCCACGCGCTTCGGGCGCAGGCCGAGCCGCCAGGGCTGAATATCGACGCCACGATCCCAAAAGCCCGGCTCGGCGGCGGTGACGGCCACATCCATCGAGCCGGTCGAGTCGAAGCTGACATATTCATAACTCGCCGCGGCGTGGGCCACGTCCACCGGTTGGCCGTTCACGGTGACGGTGAAGGCCGTCGAGCGCATCTCAGGCGGGACGGGCGCAACCTGCACGCGAGCGGCAGCATGGGCGGCGGCGGGCAAAGCGAGTAGTACCGCGAGAAGCGAGCGAAAACCCGGCAAGAAGACGGACCCCGGCAAGAAAGAGAGAATGAAACCACTTTAGCACCGGAGGGCCGCTCCGCTGGAAATGGAAGATAGTCATGGATTCCTTAGCCGTTATAGCCGCGCCTGCACGCGCTGCGATAGAACCAGCGATTTGCGGATGAGAAAGGACGTCATCAGGAAGGCGATTACACCCAATGTGAGTCCAATCGGTATGATCCACATGCCCAGGATCTCATGCGCTTGCGGCGGCGCGCCGTTTACGAACGCGCCCGCGCAAACCAGTCTCCCATCCTCAACCCATGCGCCTGCGTGCGAGGGAACGATCGTCTTGGCAAAGGCAACCAACACAAGCCCGGCCCCGAACGCGTATCCGAAGACAGCGAAAAAGAAGACGAAGACGCCGGATATGCCTTTGGTGGCCAGCCGCAGCGTGCCTCTCAGCGGCAAGACAGGAGAAAAGCTGTGGCTGGCCCTGCGAATCAGCAGTCCATCGCGATACTGCTTGGCAAGCTCCTCGGGAGGCCCCAGGCGGGCAAGCACAGACTCGACGGATGTGCCGGATTCTTCGGCCGAGTCGCGTATGTGCGCCGTGATCTCCCGTACGATCTCCTCCCGCTCAGCAATGGTCAGCGGTCCAAGGTGCAAGCGGAGCGCGGCCAGGTAGTCTTCAATCTGCGTTTCAGCGGTCATTGGGACTTCTCCTTCTTGTCGAGTACGGGTTCGAGCAGCCGGCTCAGGCCGCCTGAAAAGCTGGTCCAGGCTTCCGCCATCAGCCGCAGCCGCTGGCGTCCGGCACTTGTCAGTGAGTAGTACTTGCGCGGGTGTCCGGCCTCGGCCTCCACCCATTCGCTGGAGAGCATGCCTTCGTCCTTAAGGCGGCTCAGAATGGGGTAGATGGTGCCTTCCGCAAGAGTCAGTTGCGAGTGGTTTTCAAGGAAGCGAACGATTTCCAGGCCGTAGAGGCGTCCCCGCCACAGACTGGCCAGAGCCGCCATTTCCAGGGCTCCTTTTCGCAGTTGCGCCTCCCACCGGTCCGGCTCTTCGCCGTCAACGAACTGCGTTCGCTTGTTCGCCATTGCTTTATACCTCGTATTGCAATGTATATATCCATACGATATATATGTCAATACCGTTCCATAGTTTCTTGGGGGGTCTGCCGGGTGCTCGGTT
>CAWCWQ010000220.1:0-29077 GCA_963799145.1 uncultured Acidobacteriaceae bacterium
ACCAGCGCATCAACACCGAAATCGCCATCGAAGTCGCTGGCGAGGCGGGCGTTCTGATGCCGGGCGATCCGGATGCACCGGACGGCGGCGCTTCCGCTCAAGTTCCTGCAATCGCGGGCGATGACGATCTACTCCGGAACGTCCGAGATCCAGCGCAACATCGTCGCCGCACGGGGTCTCGGTCTCCCGCGTTAGGAGGCAGTTCCGATGAATTTCGATTTCTCCGAGGACCAATATCGGTTGCGCGACAGCGTGCGCGGTTTCCTGTCCGACCACTGGGGCATGGCGAAACTGCGGGCGGCGGGCGCGCGGCACGATGCGAAACTGTGGGAGGGCCTGTGCGGCCTCGGCCTGCAAACCCTGCTGGTGCCGGAGCCATTCGGCGGCGCCGGGCTGAGCATGGAAGATGCCGTGCTGTCGTTCGAGGAATTCGGCCGCTTTCTGCTGCCGGGGCCGATGGTGGACACCATCCTGATCAGCGAAATCATCGCCCGCTACGGCTCCGATGCGGTGCGCGCGGACTACCTGCCCCTTCCAAGAAAGATAAAAGGGATCGATGGGTATGCAGTGGCCGCCGAGGCCGGGACCGGGGTAAAAGGCCTGGAAGCCGAAGGGCTTGGTCTTGGCCGCGTCGATCACCTCGTGAATGTCGATGCCCATTCTCATGCACAACTGCTTCAGCTCGTTTACCAGGGCAATGTTGACGCAGCGGTAGATGTTCTCGAGCAGCTTGGTCATCTCGGCCGCCGCGGGGCTTGAGACAGGAACAATGCGGCGGAAGATGGCGCCGTACAAGGCCGAGGCGAGCTCCACGGCTGCCGGCCCGCAGCCGCCCACCACTTTGGGAATATCGGGCCGGGCGACGGTGTCGTTTCCGGGGTCTTCGCGCTCCGGCGAAAAGACGACGTGGATGCCGGGCTCGTCGAGCGCGCGCGCAACCTTCAGGCCGAGCGGATTGCCGGCCTCGAGCAGCGGAACCACGACCTCCTCGGTGGTGCCGGGATAGGTGGTGCTCTCGAGCACCACCAACTGGCCCTCGTGAAGGTGCGGAGCGATGGATTCGACCGTCCCGACAACATAGCTCAGGTCGGGCTCGTGATGCTCATCGAGCGGGGTGGGCACGCAGACGATGATCGCGTCCATCTGCGCGATCTCAGCGTAATCGGCCGTGGCCCGGAAGCCTGCCTGCCGCGCCTGTTGAATGGCGGCGGGGAGGATGCGTACGATGTAAGAGCCGCCGGCGTTGAGGGTGGCAACCTTGTCCGGCGAAATATCGAAGCCCGTCACCCGGAAGCGCTCGCCGCTGAAGAGCAGCGCCAGGGGCAGGCCGACATATCCCATGCCAACAATCCCGATGCGGGCCTCGCGGTTGTCTATTCTTTCTTTCAGCCCTGCCAGTCGCGCGGTGGTAAGGGAGCCTGTCACCTTGTTCATTTAGCCTCGGGAGTTTCAAGGATCGATCTGCTGCCCGGTTCGGGCAGTACGGTGCGGTCTCAGCACCGTGAACAACCCACTCTTCGGTCGATCCACTGGCTGGGAATGGAACTCGTGCATACAGACTACGCCAGTTGCAAATCCAGTACAAGATTCCCATCTGGCGCCTTGGGCGCAACAGCGTCAGTATCTAACGGGGATCGTTGCCATTCTCAGAAGAGTAAAGAGTTCGTCTCGCCGAGTCCTTGACCTGCAATTCATCTTTTTGCGTCACGGTCAGGCGGGGGCATGATCGCCGCCGCGAATCAACGCATCGGCTGCCTGGTACATCTGCCAGGCCGTGACCCAACGTATCTCGATACCCCTCCGCGCCGCTTCTTCCGCGAGCCAGCGGAACATGTTGCCGAGAGCTCCGCCCAGCAGCGGCTCAAGGTTCCTTTCCTGGGCGCCGTGGGTGTAGAGCTTCAGGAAGAGATCGTCGCCGATGGTGGGCGCCAGATCGAACCACTGGCGTACCCGCGAGGGCATCGGAAGGTCGTTGCCGGCAATCTCGCCTGTCTCCAACCGCGGCAGGAGCCTTCCGGCGAAGCGGAGGCCGAGCGGTCCGGTAATCATCAGCAGGTCGCCCCGCCTGCCGCCGCCGGCCGCGGCCTCAATGCCACGATCGAAAGAGCGTGGACGACCGTCGGGATTCTGTGTGCACCAGTAAATCTTGTTCACAACGCGCCCCTGGGTCGGCGAGGGAGCCGACGGCATGGTGAAGTCGGCATAGCAACCAAGGTCGCGCAGCAGGGCGATCTCATCGCTGAGGCCGCACCACTGGCCGTCCGGGCGCGAGTTGTCTAGCGCCCAGTTGCCATGGACGAACCCGAAGACGGTGCGGCCGTCCTGCTGGCGGAGAAGGCCGTGGTCGCCGGTGAGCCGCCGGCAGAATTCGGTGATTCTTTCGATAAACGGTTCGCGCCGATCGTTCTGATGATGGAGATGCACTTCAACGTCGCCGATGCCGAGCCGCACCATATCCGCGATGCCATCGAGAAGATCGCGCCGGTACTCCTCCTGCGGATAGAAGAAGGTATACTGGGGGCGCCGGCCGGCGGTGTCTCTGGGAGCGTCTTCGGCAATGCGCGGCCACTTCTCCCGCCACTGCGTCATGCGGCCAAGCGCGATCTCGACTGTCGCTCCCATTCCCAGCGGTTCAAAGTGATCGGCTATGGCAACCCATGCCCGCTTCGGCTTCGTCGAACGCACAGATTTCTGCAAGCGGTCCCTCAGATAGGGCCCAAGCCAGATTTCCGCGTTTCGAGGGAACTTCATCAGATCGACTTGCCTTAGGCGTGTTTGGGCCGGCCTGGTGCACATGGGCCGGAATCATGACCGCCATGTCCGAGTATCGGGCACCTATCTTCCACCTGTCAAAGGTTCTGGCGCGGCGCGCATCGCCGTCCCCTGCCTAAGCGCTGGCGGGAGTTGCGCTGCCAGGTCCGGGGTGAATCAGCATCGACAAGGCCTTGTCAACCGGTCCGGCAATGTGCTTGGGCAGCATCGCGGTCAAGAGCTTGAAGCGGGCGCGGTCTTCGGGTTCCAGGACGCGCATCAGGTAGAAAAGGCCGAAGAGAATGACGAGAGAAGCGCTTCCACCCAGGAGAATGCCCCAGAGCGGCGCCAGCCGCAGGACGATCTCATGCGAGGTGAGCGGGGCAAGCCGCAGGACGATCTCATGCGAGGTGAACGGGGCCTGCCACAGGACGATCTCATGTGCGGCGAGCGACGCCAGCGCGCTGATGAAGGCGATCTTCGCCACCTGTAGCCAGGGAAGTTTCACCTTGAAGAGATAGATTGCCGCGGCCCACACGATGCCGACTGCAGTGGCCTGCGCGGCTCCGTTGCCGATACATGCGCCGACGGCGCCGTGGGCTGGGATGAAGTACCAGGCGACCCCAATATCGACGATCCCCGCCAAAACGGTTGCGGCAATGATATAGCTCTGGCGCTCGGAGCATTGGAGCAGGCTCTGCGCGGGCCCGATGAAGCCCTTGAAGATGCACAGAAAGGGAGCCAGCGTCACCACCCTGGCCGCGTCCTCGAATTTAGGGCCGTAGAGAAGCCGCAGGGCCGGAACCGCGAGCGACGCCGCGATGAAGTGCACCGGAATCGTGATCAAGACAAGGTAGCGGAAAGTCGAGGCTGTAATGGCGGGAAGCCTGGACTTGTCGCGCCCGTACTGGACAAAGATCGTGGCGGCGGCCGCCGTTCCGAAGATGGTCGCGGCCAGCAGCAACTGATCGGCCATGGTAAATGCCAGCGAATAGAACGACATCTGACGGATATCCGCCGAGAGATGCCTGAGCAGGAGTATCTCCGACCGGCCCCAGACGACCATCGCCACTGCCATGTTGGCGACGCTCGGCCACGCGAAGGCCATCATGCGCCTGCCAAGTCCCGGCGGATGAGCATGAGAGGTCTCCCATGCCATAACACGCCCAAGTGTGGGAAAGAAGCGCACAAGAAGATCGACGGCGCGCATGACGAGCGCGGCCGCGCCAACGCCAACCACGCCCCAGCGAAAAACCACCGTTGCGGCGATTGCAATGAAGTAGGCAAGCATTGAGACAACGGATGCCGGCAGATTGGTCGACAAATCTTCGGTTGCCATGTTTGCCTGTGCCGGGATGGAGTTGATCATCGCAGGCCAGATGCTGAGGACGAGCAGGGCGGCGGCCAATTTGTAGTCGGGATTGGCGTCGCCCAGCACCCAGTAGAGAAGACCGCCGGTGGCCAGTGTCGCCAGGCCGGCCTGCAACATCAAGGTGCGCAGAAAGATGTACCGGGCAGTGCCCCAGTCGCCCATCCCGATGAACTCGGCCATATACTTCCGCGTGGTCGCCGGAATGCCAAATCCGCCGAGGCTGCTAACCAGCCCGGCAATATACGCCACATAGATGAGGTAGCCGTTTTTCTCCGGTCCCAGATAGCGGTTGATGGCAATCGAGGATACTAGCGCAACAACGCCGGAGACGATGGTTTCGGTGCCGAACCAGCCGGAATTTCTAGCTATCGTTCTTGTATTGGACATAGTCTTCCAGCCGTGTTCCCGATAAGGGCTCGCGCGCCTTTGTTGCGCGCCTGACAAGCCCCCAGACGCAACCGGCAGCGCTCCACGCGCTGCCGGTTGCCGGCAAGCTCTATACGCAGTCTAACTCAGTCCTTGCAGCGCTGCTTTTGCGTCCTTTGCCGCCGGCGAATCGGGCGCCAGCGACACGGCCTTCTTCAGGTGAATCGACGCGTTGCTTTTATCCTTCAGCTTGGCGTACACCATTCCCAGGTGATACTCCATCGTGGCATTTTCAGGGGCGGCCTTGACCGCGTCCTCCAGAAGATCGCGCGCAAATGCGTAGGTTCCCTTGTAGTAGTAAGCCCACGCCAATGTGTCGGCGGTATTGGGTGAGTTCGGAGTATTCTGCCTTGCGGTTTGCGCCAGCGTCAAGGCCACATCCACGTTTTCACCGTTGAGCAGCATCCGGTAGGCAAGATTGTTGGCCGCGACCGGCTGCTGCGGCTGGATTTGCAGGGATTTTTTGTAGTAGGCTTCTGCCTTGCCATTATCTCCACGCGATTCCTCGAGGGTTCCGACAACTGCAAGGGCGCCGGCATCGGTGGGATGTGTGCCGAGCCACTGCTCCCATGCGCCGATAGCGGTCGCCACCTGTCCGCGGTTGACCTGGAGTTGCGTGTAGATCATGACCGCCTCGGCATCGCCGGGATTCAACTGCATGGCCTTCTGGGCGGTGGCGGCAGCTTCGTCCGGTTTCTTGTCTTGAAACTGCAGCTTCGCCAGCAGATCGTAGAGACCGCTGTTCTTTGGGCTCTTCTCAATCTGCGCGTTCACACGGGCCAGAGCTTTGTCTGGATGCTTCTGGAATAA
The DNA here is from genome assembly GCA_963799145.1 of uncultured Acidobacteriaceae bacterium. Taxonomy (GTDB): domain Bacteria; phylum Acidobacteriota; class Terriglobia; order Terriglobales; family Acidobacteriaceae; genus Telmatobacter. The sequence goes on from CAWCWQ010000220.1 coordinate 5,360, forward strand.
CTCGTATTCGACCAGGAGGCGCATGGCCTCCAGGGAGTTCGGATCGTACTGGAGGGCCTGCTCCAGCAACGCGACTCCCTCTGGAAAGCGCTTCTGCGAAAAACGTATCCTGCCCAGCAGCAGGTATGCCTGCACGTTCTGCGGGGCAACGCCGATTGCGGCCTTCAGGTCGGCTTCAGCCTTGTCCGGCGAATTGTGGGTCATCTCGACATTTGCGCGCCAGACATAGCCGGCGGGAGAGCGCGGCGCCGCGGCAATCGCCTTGTCAGCCACATCCTCCAGTAACTGCATGTCGCCGCGCGCAGCCGCTATCCGCGCCAATTCTTCCTCGGCATCCAACCTGGCTGGATTCAGGTCCGCTGCCTGACGAAAACTCTTCTCGGCGAGGGCGCTGTCGCCCTTCTGTAGCGCCGCCCTGCCTAGCCAGTACTGTATGAAAGCGTCCTTCGGGTAGTTCTTGGCGCCATCCATGAGGGCATTAACGGCATCGTTCGCCTTGCCATCGTTGAGTAGCACGATCCCGTTCAAAGCCGCAACCTCGGGATCCTTGGAGTTCTTCTTCATTAATTCGGAGACCACGGCGCGCGCGGTCGCGTAGTCCTTGACCTGAAGAAGGACGCGAATGTATCCCTTTTGCACTGTGGAGTTCTTTGGGTACTTCGCGGCCAGACTCGCAAACTCCGCCTTGGCCTGATCGATCTGTCCGGAGCCTTCAAAGTAGTCGGCCAGGATCAGCACTCCCTGCGGATTGTCAGCTAGATCGTTGGAAGCCTGACGAAGCACCTTCTCGGCTCTTGGCCGATCACCCTCCTTCAAGACGATTTGGGCCAGGCTGGCGCGGGCAGCAAGGCTCTTGGGATCGGTTGCGACGGCGCTCCAGCCCACCTGCTCGGCATCCTGCAAACGGTTGTTCCGGGCATAGAACGAGGCGAGGAGCAGTTTGGCGTTCACCGATTTCGCATCGAGCGCAACAGCCTTCTTCAGCTCGTCCTCGACAGAGGAAGCCTTGGCAGGATCGGCGGATTGAAGGAGCCCGAGATCCTCGTGAAAGGCTGCCCGGCTGGGCTCCAGTTGCAAAGCCTGGCCTATCTCGGCGAGAGCCCGATCCCTGTTCCCGCGTTTAAGCGCTATGGCGGACAGCATGGCGTGAACGTCGGGGCTGTTGGGCTGCAAGGCCACGATGGCATCCGCCTGCTTTTGCGCCTCGTCGATCCTTCCACCGGCAAGCAAGAGGTTGCCCAGGTCGATCCGCGCCTTGAGATTGGACGGTTGCAGTTCCACCGTGCGCGCCAGTTCGCCGTACGCCCCGGAGTACTGGCCTAGGTGCATGTAGGTCTGCGCCAGAGCATAGTGAGCGTCGGGAAAGCTCTTATCGACCTTGAGAGCGTTCAAATACTGGATGGCTGCTTCCCGGTATTTACCCTGGGTGCTGAACCGATTTCCACTCTCCAGGTATTTCTGCTTGCGCACGTTTGGATCGCGATGGCAGCCAGCCAAGAGGGCAACCGCGATAAAGAGCACGGCTAGAGCGCGAGATCCACGCCAATCGATCGGTCTCCGCCGGTGATCGAAACTCATTTGAACTGCCTGAAACGGACCATTCACTGTCTTCCATCCTTGCCGGCTGCCCAGGTTGCGGCCACAGCCTCGGTTCCTTCGCAAAACCACATCCCGCCCTCCGTCGCTTCTTCTCCGCTTAATTGGGAATGAAGCGGGGCAGGATGGGCGCAAGCTGTTGAACAAACGCCTCGGCCCGCGCCCTAGCTGTCGAGGAGTTTCCCGCGGAGTCAATGGGCACAATCACCCGGACCAACGCGCCATCGGTGCGGTTCATCCGCATGGCGTCGGTCACCATGTATATCTTAGCCAGGTATTCGTTGGCGATGCTGCGCCCATGCGCCTGATACCAGTAGATAACGAACTGGCGGTTCCCGCCATTGGAAATGATGTATTCGCCCACCCGGTGCGCCTTGCCATCTGCATCGTTCAAGTTGACATACTGCGACGATTCAAATGACCAGCCGGCCCCCGGCAGACAGTGTTTTGGCGAATGGATGGTGACGCCTGTCCTCTGCGTGGGGAAGTAGCCGATAAAGAGGCCGATCGGCCGCGCCCCCCCGTTCTGCGTGTAGATGCGCGACAGAAAGTCTCCCGCGCCAAGAACATCGAGCGTCTCGCGATCGATGGGCAGATCGGTTCCTGTCCATCCCGCGATCGCGCGCGGAAGCTGCGCCAGAGGCTCCCTGACGGGAATGAGGTCCGAATTGCCGCGGGCGAGCAGAAGCAGCAGGGTTCCAGCCAGGAGCAGGAAAACCGTCCAGAAACGGGGACTCTTCATGACTGGCTCCTTCGGGTGGGGACGAGGCCCATCGCGCGATGGACGAGGAAGAGGCAGCCCAGCGACACCAGAAACATCACCCAGCCGGAGAATTCGTGAAAGAAGCCCATCGCCTTGTCCGGATCCCAGTACTGGACGCACAATCCGGTGCCGAGAATTCGCAGGGCGTTGGCGGCAATCGCAATGGGAATGCTTGCCAGGGCGAGCACGGCCCGGCGCGCGAAGGACTTCTCCAGAAAGTACCCATAAAAGATCGATAGCGTGAACAGGCTCACCAGAGAGCGGATGCCGCTGCAAGCTTCTGCCACTTCGAGCTTCATGGCGGGCAGCTCGATGACGTTGCCCTCGCGCAGAACCGGCACGCCAAACAAGGGAAGCAGCGCGCTGGCCAGTTTGGAAGCAAGAATCTGTAGCGGAAGGGTTATCTCGTTGAAAAGAATAGATGGGATGGGGATCGCCAGGAGCAGGACCAGGAAGACGAAGCGCAGTTCCTTGAGCATCTCCCAGCCGCCAAAGCAAAGCACCAGCCCCGAGAGCAGAATCACCAGCGAGACCCGCGAGAGAAACAACTCCGCTCCGTAGACACCCAGAAGCAGAACGGCCAGACCCAGAGCAACCACGACGATACCGCTCCAGGTAGGCGCGATCTTGGTTTCGAGAAGGGTCTCTCGCTTGGCCCAGACCACGTAGGCAGCAAAGATGGGAACCAGAAAGCCGTGAGAAAAATCGGGAATCTGCCACCAGTCGGTCACCAGCTTCGCCAGGACACGGTAGTAAAGGGCCGCCATGAGCGCGCCGATGAGGAATGCTCCCCAGGCCAATTGAGCGTTTTGAAAGAACCGGAGGTTCTTTGGAATCGCTTGCGTTTCTGTGTTTGCGACCATGTTCTCCGTAAAGGCACCCGCGGCATCTCAATCCGCCACACTCTCCTTAGCAATCGGAATGCCGAAAGTGGAACGGCCCAATCTTGGACGATTCCCGATGAATTGTCCGCGATCTGGAATCCTGCTTCCCGCGCGAGTGGAAACAACTTTCCACTTTTCAGGGAAATAAATGTCACAATTCTGCGCTCCGGAAGGAACAAACTTTCCCTCTTCTTCGGCCGCCGCTCCATCCGGGAACGCGCTGTATAGCGGATAAACAGCATGAATAGCAAAAGTCGCGCCCCGCGGCCCCGTTTGGAACCAGCATTGCTACAACAGAGGTGTGACCCCAGGGTACTCCATGACAGGCAGTGCGACCATCCAAAGCGTGAAGCGGCAGACGAAGCCCGCTGCCCTCATCGAGCCGCAGATCCAACGCGCGATTGCCCGGATTGCGGAGAGCGACTGCCCGATTCTGATTGTGGGCGAGCACGGCTCTGGGAAGCGTTCTGTTGCCGAGCAGATCCACGCGCAGTCGCATCGGTCTCGCAGCATTTATACTGAGATTCGCAGCGCCGAGGCCGACGCCCAGACCCTGCTGTCGGCTTTTTCCGGCAAAGGAACGGTCTATCTGTCGGAGATTGGGGATCTGAGCCTGACCCTGCAGGAGTTGATCGTCAAGAGCTATTTTCAAGGCGAAGGGGCGCAGACCAGCCGCCTCCTTTGCGGAACGAGCCGCGAGCTTCTGGAGGAAGTGAAGACCTGGCGCATGAGGGAGGATTTCTACTACCTGGTCTCCGCCGTCACACTCCGGATTTCGCCTCTGCGTTGCAGGAAGTCCGAGATTCTCTCGATCGCCGACGAGCTGTTGACGCAATACTCGAAGCAGTTCGATCGTCCCAAGCCGGTTCTGCGGGAGGGGATCATAGGGTTCCTGATGGAGCACGACTGGCCCGAGAATCTGTCTGAACTGGAGACGGCGATCAAGACGTTCGTGGCCATCGGCGACCAGTCGATCTCCCTGGCCGCGCTCAAGGCAGCGGCTCCCTCGGCAAAGTCGAATGGGCATCGCAAACCCTTGTCGCTGAAGGAAGCCACGCGCGCCGCGTCCACCCAGATTGAGCGCCAGCTGATCGGCGAAGTTCTGGTAGCCACGGGCGGGAATCGCAAGCGGGCGGCGGATGAACTGCGGATCAGCTACAAGGCCCTGTTGTACAAGTTGAAGCAAATCGGGACGCCAAACCAGCCTGCGTCCAACAGGAACGGAGTCGCGCTATGAAATGCGGAAGGCTTCTTATTTTGGCAATCGCCATGCCCGGCCTCATGTGTATTGCCCAGGACAAGGAACCCGGCGGCAAGCCGGCCCAGCCAGCGACGCCTGCCTTGGCGGCAGGAGCCGCGGCCGATACCTATGTGATCGGCGCATCCGACACGATCACCGTTACTGTGTGGAAGGAGCCGACCCTTTCAGGCAGTCTCCTGGTTCGCCCGGATGGCATGATCTCGGTTTCCCTGTTAGGCGACGTCCAGGCCGCCGGCCTTACGCCGCTACAGCTGGCCGATCAGATCGCCGCCAAGTTGAAGAAGTACATCCAGGATCCGAATGTTTCGGTGGTGGTCAACCAGATCCACAGCAAAGTTGTCTACCTGATGGGCGAGGTTGGAAAGAAGGGGCCGATCGAGATGACGCCGGCTATGACCTTGCTAGAGGCCATTGGCAGCGCGGGCGGAGTAACGGAGTTCGCCAACGTGAAGAAGATGTATATCTTGCGCGACGAAGCCGGAAAGCACGAGAAGATTCCCGTGCATTACAAGGAAGCGCTGAAGGGCGACAGCGCGCTCGATCTCGTCCTGAAACCCGGCGACACGATTGTTGTTCCGTAAGGCGCATCGATGAAGAAAGCTTTCACATTTCTGGCGCTGTTCTTGGCCGTTTGCGCCGCGGCCGGTGCACAGGTTGTGCCCGAGGCGACGGGTCCTGGGCTGCCGATTGCCGGCAAGCTGCGCTTTGATTTGCGCTACTCCGAGACCTCTGGAATCGGCGGCTACGAAGATGGCCAGCAGCGGAGCTTTGCGTCCGGTGACGCCGGCTACGCGAACAACAGCGAGCGGCTCCCGTTTTCCATGCAGTATGGCGGCGGCTACGCCTGGACCTGGGCCGGGCCGTCCCAGGCGGGAGGCGTCTTTCAGCACCTCTCGCTGTCGCAGGGAATCGTCGGACGGTCGTGGAATCTGACGGCGAGCGACAACGTCAACTATACCTTCGAGACGCCCACCACGGGCTTCTCCGGAGTTCCGGGAACGGGAGAACCGATCGGCGTGTCCGGCTCGACAACCCCGCCCGACCAGACGATCCTGGCTCTGAATACCCGGACTCTGGATAACTTCACAACGGTAGGGGCGGGACACAGGCTGAACTATGCAACTTCTCTCAACATAGGTGGCTCCGCGGGGCAGATTTACTTTATCGACAACAATGGCCTGAATACGGATATGCTGACGGCCGACGCGGGGATCACCCGCCGCCTGAACGCGCGCAACTCGCTTGCAGGCCAGTATTCCTTTTCCCGCTACAGCTACGGCGGCGTTGGTCCGGCCTCATCGGAGACGGCCGCGCAGAGCAGCGTCGTTCAGTTGAGCACCGCGCAACTCAGCTTTACCCGCAAGTGGAACCGCCAGATCAGTACAAGCGCATCCGCCGGTCCGCAGTGGATTTCCGGTTCGGGAGGCAACGCTTTGCCGTCGTCAACGAATGTCGCGGCGAGCGCTTCGGTCAGCGACGCGTTCAGGGTGGGCACGGCCAGCCTGGGCTACAGCCATGGCGTGCAGGGCGGCTCCGGTTATTTGCTTGGGGCGGAGGAAGATATCGCCAGCGCGAACTTCTCGCGGAATCTGGGCAGAAGCGCGAGCGCTGGGCTGACAGCCGCATATATGCGCACCGCTGGGCTGAATGGCAACGGAGTCACGAACGGAAAGTATGCGGGGGGCCAGGCTTCAAGGCAGCTTGGCAAGGTCTTCAGCGTTTTTGTGGATTACACGGTCATGGCCCAGTCGTCGAGTTCCACGCTTTCCAGCACCGCTCTCCGCGGGCTGACGCAAGTAATCGGCTTCGGCATCGGGTATTCGCCTCGGGAAATGCACATCAGGCACTAAATCCTCAAGGAGTCGTATGCTCGGCCATCGTGAATTGACTTTCGAAGACTACACCGGTATCTTGAAGCGGCGATTCTGGCTGATATTTTCCTGCTCAGTCTCTTTGCTCGCTGTTGGCGCGAGCCTCAGCTACGTCATCTCCCCCCGGTACATGTCTCAGACGCTTGTGCTCATTGAGCAGCAAAAGGTTCCGGAAGACTATGTGAAGCCGGTCGTCGAAGAAAACCTGAACGCGCGCCTGGCGTCGATGAAAGAGCAGATTCTGAGCCGCTCGCGCATCGAGCCGATCATCGAGCGATTCAACTTGTACGGCGGCGGCCAAGCCACCATGGACGACCGCGTGGCCATGACGCAGAAGGCAATCGGGGTCAAGCCAATCCCATCCGCGGGCGGCGGAATGCCGGGTTTCTACATCACCTTCACTGCGAAGGATGGGCGCACAGCTCAGCAGGTATGCACCGAGATCACCTCGCTTTTCGTCAGCGAGAATCTCAGCGCGCGCGAGCAGTCGGCCGAAGGCACGACCGAATTCCTGAAGCAGCAGCTCGCCGATGCCAAGAGGAACCTGGACGATCAGGACGCCAAGCTCGCGGCCTTCGAGCAAAGGAACATCGGGAAACTTCCCGGCCAGACCGTGAAGCTTGGAGATATGAGCCTGGCCATGGGCAGTCCCAACGAAAGCACGCTACAGGCGCTTACCACCCAGCTTGACGCGGTGACGCAGTCGCTGGACCGCTTGCAGCAAAATGAGGTCTTCCTCCAGGCTCTGGTCACGCAGCAAACGCACGATCTGGGGGGCGCGGAGCCGGGCTCCGGCATCTCGGCCGACGAGCGACGGTCGCAACTCAAGGCCCTTGAGGCGCAGAAGCAGGAGTTGGTGGCGCAATACACGCCGGACTACCCCGACGTGGTGGCGATCTCGCGCAAGATAGCCGATTTGAAAACGGAGATCGCGCGCACACCCCCCGCGCCGGCTCCGGCTCCGGCGGCTCCCGATCCCAACCATCCGGACCCCCCGCACCTGATGGAGTTGAAGTTCCAACTGAAGAGCGTGCAACAGGCAATAGTCAATGGAAAGCAGGAACAGGCCCGGATTCAGCAGCAGATTCGCCTCATTGAGGCGAAGATCGAGGCCAGCCCGCTGATCGAGGAGGAGTACAAGCAGATAACCCGCGACCATGAGACGGCCTTGGAGTTCTACAACACCCTGCTGAAGAAGATGAACGAATCGTCGATGGCGACCGCCCTTGAACATCGCCAGCAGGGCGAGCAGTTCCGGGTCATGGATGCCGCCAATCTTCCTGACGCGCCGAGCTACCCCAACCGTATGGTGTTCGCCGGCGGCGGGTTTGCCTCCGGCCTGTTTCTGGGACTGCTGCTTACGGCTCTGCTCGAGTATCGCGATACATCGTTGCGGAACGAGAGGGACATCTGGGCCTTCACCAAGCTGCCGACCTTGGCCATCTTGTCGCACATCGACGGCTTGCCCAAGCCCCCTAAGGAACGCAGCCGCTGGAACCCATTTTCACGATCGCCCAACCCCGTTGAAAGCGCGGGCCGCTGACCATGTACAAGAGCTTCTTCGGGCTTCGCGCCCTGCCTTTCGGAGCCAGTCCGGATCCGCGGTTTCTATACATGATGCCGCAGATACGGGAGACGCTTGCCTGCCTGCAATACGGCATTGCGACCCGCAAGGGGTTTGTGGTGATGACGGGAGAGGTGGGCACGGGGAAGACGACTCTTCTCAAGACCGTTCTGAGCACATTCTCAACAGATCGCGTTTCGTCGGCCTTTGTCTTCAATCCGCGTCTGGAGGTGCTGGACTTTCTAGAGTTTGTGCTCACCGACTTCGGCATTCCGCCCGACCGGCGGACCAAGTCGGCAATGCTTCTCCAGCTCAATCGGTGGCTCATCGAGCGCTTCCGTGATCGCGGGTTGTGCGTCATTGTCGTCGATGAAGCGCAGAATCTCTCCTGGGAGCTTCTTGAAGAGATTCGATTGCTGACGAATCTGGAGACCTCGTCGGAGAAGCTGCTGCAAATTGTGCTTTCCGGCCAGCCTGAGCTCGAAGAGAAGCTTCGCGACCCATGCGTTCGCCAGCTCCGCCAGCGGGTTGCTGTGTGGTGCAGAACGCGGGCGCTGACGGGCGAGGAGACCAAAGCCTACATCGCCGAAAGACTGCGCATCGCAGGCGCCACCGAATTTGTGCTGGCGCCCGATGCGGTGCAGCTTGTCCATCGCTGCTCGCGGGGAATTCCCCGCCTGATCAATCTGATCTGCGAGCACGCCATGATCGCTGCTTATGTGGAGCAGATGAAGCCTATTCCAGCCTGCATCGTCGAATCGGTTTGCGCGGAACTCGAACTGTTCCAGCAGCCCTTTCTGATTTCGCCGGCGGCTCCCGCGGTCCTGCCGGAGAGCGCTTCGCCGGCCGCCATGTTCAATACCGTTAAGCCCATGGTGAATGTTACGGATTTCCTGAAGGAACGTGAGATATGAGCCGAATATACGAAGCGCTTCAAAGAGCTGACCGGGAGCGGCAAGTTGCGCAAGGATCGGGAATGGAACACTTCGCCGAGCCGGCGGTTGCCACGGATGCCGAGGAGCCGCAACCGGCCAAGGCCGACGCCGTCCTTCAAAACATCGCGCAGTATAGTTGGAAGCCGCATGCCGCCTCCTTTCCTACGCTCGCAGACCGCGGCCCGGGCGTCGAGCAGTTTCGCAGCCTCCGCTCGCGCATCTACCAGACGCGCTATGAGGGTCCGCTCAAGACGATCCTCGTCTCCAGCGGAATGCCAGCGGAAGGCAAGAGCTTTGTCGCGGCGAATCTGGCCATGAGCCTTGCGCGCAACAGCGTCAACAGCATCCTGCTCATCGACGGCGATTTGCGCCGTCCTACGCTGCACAAACTGCTGGGCGCCCGCAATGAGCCGGGGTTGTCGGAGTATTTGGCAGGGAGCGCGGAATTGAATGCCGTTTTGCAGCGCGACCTCAGTCACGGGGCCGATGAGACCGGCGGCCCGCGCGGCATCTCGAACCTGACTCTCATCCCCGCGGGCAGGTGCGGCGACAACTCCTCGGAATTGGTGGCAAATCGCCGCATTGAAGAGCTGGTTGTAAACATGGCGCCGCATTTCGATTGGATACTGATCGACTCCCCGCCGGTACTGGCGGTTACGGATGCGGTGGAGTTATCGCGCGCCGCCGATGCGGTGTTGCTGGTCGCTCGGGGAGCAACCACGCCATACGATGTCGCTCAGCGCACACAGGCCGCTTTCAGCAACTCGCGCATCCTCGGTTTTGTGCTTAACGACGTCAAGCGCGCTCCACGCCGCGGATATTACTACTATTACTACGGGGGACAGGAAGACAGCGGCCGCGACAAGGGGCGAAAGGATCGCGGAAGACAGGAATGATCAGGATTTTCAATGTCTACTATCCGACCCGGACACTGGTGCTTCTGTCTTTCGAAGCGCTGGTCGTGAGCGGCTCGTTTCTGCTGGCCACGGCGTGCCTGCTTGGGCAGGATAGCTACATCGCCCTGTTCTACGAAAACGGGATACTGAAGATCGCGGGTATCGCGGTTCTCACCTTGCTTCTCTCGTATTACTTCGATCTGTACGAGCCGCAGCGCATCTCAGGCCGCTGGGAGATTTACTTCCGGCTGCTGCTGGTTCTGAGCGTTCTGTCTTTTTTCCTGGCTGGGCTTGTCTATTTCTTCCCGGACTTGGACATCGGCCCAAATGTTCTCGTGCTCGGCGTCTCCATCCTCGCTGTTGCCCTCGTCATCTGGCGATGGACCTATGAGTGGATCATTGGCCTTTCGATCTTCCGCGAACGCGTTTACGTGCTGGGCAGCGGCGAGCGGGCGCGCGCCGTCGTGGAAACACTGCGCGCCAGGCGCGACGCCGGCATGGAAGTTGTCGACGGAAGAGGCGAAGGCGGATCCTGAACGGGAATTCGAGCGATTTCGCCGCGGACCTCCGCGCCTTCTGCAGTCCGAAAGCCGGCATTGACCGCGTCATCGTTGCCATGGAGGACCGTCGCGGAGTCGATGCCGGTTCGAGAGCTCCTTGACCTTCGGCTCCGCGGCGTTGTCATTGAAGATGCCAGCGCGCTGTCATGGAGCGGCTACTGGGCAAACTGCCGCTGGACGGCCTCAATCCAAGCACGCTCATCTTCACGCAAGGTTTCAACGTGAAGGCGTCGCAGCAGATACTCCGGCGCCTGGTTTCCATCGCTGTCTCATTCATTGCGCTGCTGATCTGCCTGCCGTTCATCCCTATTATCATTCTGGCCGTGCGCCTCTCTTCGCCGGGCCCGATCTTCTTCCGCCAGACTCGAGTCGGACTGCGCGGGCGTCCTTTTTCCGTCATCAAGTTCCGGACGATGCGCGCAGGATGCCGAAGCGAAAGGAGCGGTGTGGGCGGCCAAGAACGATCCTCGCGTCACTCCGCTCGGCAGATTCATGCGCAGGACTCGCCTCGACGAGATTCCACAGCTTTGGAACGTCCTGCGCGGAGAGATGGGATTTGTCGGTCCTCGCCCGGAGCGCCCGGAGTTTGTGCAGTGGCTCAACAGCGAGATTCCCTTCTATGAGCTTCGGCACATGATCCGTCCAGGGATCACAGGCTGGGCGCAGGTGCGCTATCAATACGGCGCCAGCCTGGAAGAAACGAAGCAAAAGCTCGAATACGATCTCTACTACGTCAAGCACCTGTCGATCGGTCTCGACCTGCTCATCATGTTTGAGACGATCAAGACGATCCTTCTGCGGAGAGGCGCCCAGTGAAGATCGTATTCTGGCTTTCGCTGATCGGCATTCTCTACACTTATGTGGGATACCCGGTGGCGATGTGGATGCTCGCGAAGCTTGCGGCCGCGGCCCTGGAAGACGGCCCCAATCACTCCCAGCGTGAGCATCGTGCTGGCGGTGCATAACGGCATCGCGCTTCTCCCGGACAAGATCCAGCATCTGCTTGGCACTCGATTACCCCAACATCAAAGAGATTATCGTGGTCTCGGACGGCTCAACCGACGGCACGGCGGAGTTTCTGGTCTGGCAACACCATCCCCTTCTCAAGACCATTGTCCTGGAAGAGCACCGCGGCAAGGCGGTCGCCGTCAACGCCGGCGTGGCGGAAGCCACGGCGAGAGGTGATCCTGCTTCGTGGACATCCGGCCAGAGATTGCTCCGGGCGCGATCCAGCAATTGGTGAGCAACTTCGCCGACCCGAAGGTTGGCTGCGTTGCCGGCGAACTGATTCTGCGCCAGGACGGGCCACGATGCGGCCTCTGGAGCTGTGGGCGGAATCTATTGGCGGTACGAGCAGTGGATCAGAGGATGCGAGGCGACGATCGACTCCCCGGTCGGCGTCTGCGGTGGCTTCTACGCGATTCGCCGAGAACTCGCTGTCCCCCAGCCAGCCGGGATGATTCTGGACGATATGTTCCAGCCGCTCTCGATCATCCGCCAAGGCTACCGGTCGGTCGTCGATCCGCAGGCCTATGTCTACGACACATGGCCGGAGAAAGTCGAAGGCGAATTTCATCGCAAGGTGCGCACGCTGGCGGGAAACTTCCAGCTCTTCCAGCTCGCGCCCTGGACGCTGACACCGCGAAATCGAGTCTTATTCCAACTTGTCTCGCACAAGGTGATGCGCCTTGCAGTGCCTTACCTGCTGGCGCTTCTGCTGGTCTCAAGCCTTGTTCTCGGCGCCAGTTCGCGAGTCTACGCGGCATTCGCGGCGCTTCAGGTATTGTGCTGGGCGCTTTCCGTCGCAGGCCTGCTCTCCAGCATCGGCTGGCTGAATCGCATCGCGGCTCCGGCGAGCGCGCTGCTTGTCCTGAATACGGCTGCCGTCGCCGGACTTTATAAGTTCATGACGACGCGCGGCCCACTTTGGAAGATATGGAACCCGAACGGGCCGGCGGCGCAGGGATTCGGCTGCGGAGTCGTAGAACCTGACCCCGCTGGAACCGCCCACTGCCGCCCGGAATTGACATCGCCAAGCGCCGCTGAAATGATTCAAGTGAATCGGAGGAAGATAGAAAGACCATGAACCCGAAGAGAAATCTGCTCATCATCGCCGTCCTGGGAGCCGTAGCCGCGGTCGCCGGCCTTGTGTATCACCACCATGTTGTCGAAGTGAAAGCCGCGAAGCTGGAGCACGGCGGCCCGGCCCGGCGCCTTACTTCCCTCCTGGCGCTGTCTGGACGCAGGATGTGAGCCATGCGCCTCTCGATCCGCAATCCGGCGCCATGATTAATTGGCTCGCGGATGCTGGTGGTTGGGGAAACAACAATAGGTTCCAGATTGACACCGGAATTCGCGTACTGCAAGCAGACGCCAAGACTCCGTTTGTCCCCTTTCGCAAGAGCTCCGACTTTTATGCCGGGGAATCCGACAACATCTCGACCTTTCCCCTCCCCGCCGCAAGCGGCGTTGCAGCGCCGTGCGAGGGCGACTGCCAACTTATCGTAGTTGACCGCAGCCACGGCAAGCTTTACGAATCCTTCAATGCCCATGTTGCGGAGAATGCAGTTACAGCGCAATTTGTGGCGGTTTGGAACCTCAACCGCGTGTATCCGCCGTCGGGACGTGGAGAGCAGTGCACCAGCGCCGACTCCGCCGGCTTCCCGATTGCGCCTCTGCTCTTCAACGCCGACGAACTCGCCGCGGGACACATCGACCACGCCATCCGCTTCATTCTGCCCAATCAGCGAATTCGGGCCCACGTATATGTGCATCCTGCCACGCACGCCGGCGGCCCGCGCGGACCGGTTGACGCTCCGCCGATCGGCGCGCGATTCCGTCTGAAGGCTTCCTACGACGTTTCACAGTTGATGCCGGAGGCACAAGTCGTTGCGCGAGCCTTGCAGAAGTATGGCATGTTCCTCGCTGACGGGGGCAACATTGCCCTCACGGCGCAAAGCGACCAGGATACAAAAGCAAAGTATTCCGACCTCGATTTCGATTCCCACTCCATGTTTGGACTGAAAGTGACGGACTTCGAAGTTGTGAACATGGGAACGCCGATCCATTTGACCTACGACTGTGTGCGAAATCCGTAACGCGTAGGGTGCCATTCCCGGCTCGACCGGCGCAAAAGTGAGTATGAACCTAGGTTGCGCAATGCTGAAGATGGAGGTCACCGGTGTCATCTATCCGACCTTCTGCACGAGCAAGTGCATGAGCAAGATCGCTAAAGGAAGTCCTGAATGAACGCTCCTGCCGACAACCTGCCGCTGCTTTCCATAGTTGTTCCGGCCTTCAACGAAGAAGCCACGTTATCCGAGATCGTTGCGCGTCTGTTGGCGGTTCCTCAAGCCGCCGAGATTGTCATCGTAGACGATTGCTCCACCGACGGGACCCGGGCGATTGCCGACCGGCTGGCGGCGGAGAATCCGAGGATCAAGGTCGCCCACCACCCCGTGAACCGGGGCAAGACCGAGGCGCTGAAGACGGGCTTTGCGCTTACGACGGGCCAAATCGTCATCGTGCAGGATGCCGATCTGGAATACGACCCCGCGGAGATCGCGGACGTGATTGCGCCGATTGTGGCAGGCGACGCGGATGTGGTTTACGGCTCGCGCTTTCTGGTGCGCAAGGCGTCGCGCGTGCTGTACTTCTATCACTACCTCGCCAACAAAGGGCTGACGTTTCTTTCCAATCTATGCACGAACGTGAACATGACCGATGTCGAGACCTGCTACAAGGCGTTTCGCGGCGAGATTATCCGCAACATGACGATTACCAGCAGCGGATTCGGCTTCGAGATTGAAGTGACGGCAAAGGTGGCCAAACTAGGCATCGCCATCTACGAGGTGCCGATCTCCTACCACGGGCGGACTTACGAGCAGGGCAAGAAGATCGGGATGAAGGACGGCATCGCGGCGCTCTGGTACATCGTCCGCTTTAACTTCCTTTGCAGCCTGGAAAAGTCCTTCCGCGCTCTTCCCGAGGCAGGAAGTGCACAGCGCGCCGCCAGACGGAGGGTGCGGTAGGCCCGGCCTCGGGCGAAGGGGCCGCCGGTAGGGCCGGAGAATCCGCCATTCAAGCGCCGGTCGCGGGGGCCAGATTCTTTCTTCGCCAATTCCCCTTTGCCGTGTTCCACATATCGAGGCAGAAACAACAAGCCAACAGAAGCAGAATTGGCTCGATCGGGAGCCTGTACCTCGGCCCTACTTCAATGACTAAGTATGCCGCTGGATAGAAAAGGAGGGCCGCAAGAAGCATCCAGGAAGAGGGACTGTTTCTCTTGAAAAGACTCCGCAACCCGGCGATCGCGAGAATACTTATAAGAGCTTCCGCGATGGTTTGCCACCATCGGTGCATTGGGGGAAACCAAGAATAAACGAAACGCTGCACTGTCAGCTGGAAGAACCTTGCCGGATGGTTGCTTATCCACAAAAGTGCCTCCTTCTTCTTGGCTTGGTTATATGCCGCCTCTCCCATCTGTCGAACTCTTTCACCTTCCTTATGTTGTGAGAGAGGATGAGGAGAATCTGGAGATCGCACGTTTATTTCGTAATCGGCGCTAGCATGGTCGTTGTTGGAAACCGACAGTTCCAAACCGGCATTAGAACGAGTCCAGATCGCTGTCCCCAGCACCTTGTAGTTCCTGTAGGCCCATGGAGACAGGCAAATCACAATAATTACGCCAACTGTTGCCATAAAAATCGAGAACGCCTTGCGGCGATTCTTGAAACGCAACATGCCAAAGATGTACCATCCGGCCAGAACCTCTAAGATTGTCGGGTTAAGCAGGCATAGGGCTCCCGAGAGAACGCCCAGAGAAACTGCGCCGCGTATGGGAAAGCGCTCTTCAATCCAATAAATGCTCACAACGATGCACAATCCGACCAGGCCCAGCATTGTATAAGGTGCGTCGAAATCCCCCGCGGTCTGATTCATGAAGTTGATTGGAACCGCGGCGCCAATCAATCCGGCCATCACACCCGGCGACATTCCCAGCCGGCATCTAACTGCCAATGCCGGCAACAGTGCAAATGCGGCAGACGACACGGCGGAAGCGAGAATGGATCGCGCAAGATACCCGGCAAGCCCGACCCCAAACACCTTAATGATAATCGCCAGAATGATCGGCAGGGCGGGCGCCGTGTGCGCTGTGGGCCCAGAGCCCGGGCCGAAGGCGTCCGCATAGGTACCGTTATTGGCAAGAGATGTGGCTATGAAGTACGGTTCCACCTGATCCATCCGCGTGTGGTCGGTATTGTGCAAAGTAAGCAGGATCAAGCTCACTCGCACCATGAGACCGATGGCGAAGACCACGGCCATCCAGAACCGCGTGCTATGCTGAAAGCCGGTTTTCCAGTGGGCGGTTGGGATTGGCACGGATACCTTCCTCCGTCGGAACTAAGAAGTTGACGGTAGCCTGCGGGATCAAATTCTACGGGCCTACACGGCTATGCTAGCACAAGCTAATCGCATACAACGAAGGGGAGATTAGAGGAAGCCCCTGTAGAATCGCGCCAAGGGGGCTCATAGAAACATCTCGCTGTCATTTTCAGCGATACTTCTCCCTTCTCTCTCTTCCTGTCATCGGTATTCTGCTCAACAACGCCAGCCGATCGCGAGCGCCGGGTGATCTGTAGTCCATTCGGCAATGCAAATGCATATGATACGATTCTTCAAGATTCCGTTTTGGGCTCGCGATCATCTTCCATAGGAAACAATCGGGAGGACACCCGTTTCCATGCAGACCGCAGGGTATGCAGTAGGCCGGTACTACCGACCGGAACTGGACGTCGTTCGCTTCCTTGCATTTCTGCTTGTGTTTCTTCACCACACTCTGCCCGAACATGGTGATGCGCGCGTTGGCCAACTCCTAAGAGGTTTGGCTCCCGTTCTTTACGCTTCCCAAGAGGCCTGTGGTTTCGGTCTTAGCCTCTTCTTCACGCTGAGCGCCTTCCTCATTTGCGAGCTGCTGCTGCGCGAGCGCGAGTCCGCCGGGGACGTTGGAGTCAAGCAGTTCTATCTTCGCCGCATTCTGCGCATCTGGCCGCTCTATTACCTTGGCTTGTTCCTAGGAGTGGTTATCGCGCTCCTGTTCGGCGGCCAACAAGGAGATTGGGCTAAGTTCGGCTGGTTTGCCATCTTTATGGGCGCTTGGTCTAGCGCCATCCAAGGTTGGATTAGGAACCCAGTGGCGCCTCTTTGGAGCATCTCAGTCGAGGAGCAATTCTACCTGTTCGCTCCGTGGATCGTGAAGTTCTTCAACCGCAAGGCGCTTTATGCTCTTTGCGCGGCGCTGGTTCTTGTCGCCAATGGCTGGCTGTACTACCTGGGGCGGGCGTTGGCGAGTGATAATCGCGTGTGGGCCGACTCATTCGTTCAGTTCGAGTGTTTCGCCGCTGGTATCTTGTTATGCCTTGTTCTACGCGGCCGAGTCCCCAGGATCGGTGCATGGCAGCGACTAGCGTTGGTAGCATTCAGCCTTTCTTGCTGGTTCTTTGCAACCTACGGATTTCACGCCAAAGATTTCGGGGCAGGCGGCCATAACCCCGGCTCCTGGCCGCTCATCGGCGGGTATGCGCTTGCGGCGCTGGGCTCCGTCCTGCTGCTCGTGGCTTTCTTGGGGGTAAATCCAAAGCTCCTGCCTGGATGGGCTATCTATCTGGGGCGCATCTCCTTTGGCCTATACGTTTATCATGAATTCGCGCTTTACATTTCGAGACATCTGCTCGCGTCTTTCAATGGTCACTTCTTGAGAAGCAGCGTAGCCCTCGGATTGACCATCCTGATGGCCACAGTTTCCTACCGCTATTTCGAGACGCCGTTTCTCAAGATGAAGAAGCGCCATTCGGTCATCGAGAGCCAGCCGATCGCGGGTGCGTGATCGTTGGCCTGGCGGAGCAGTCGCGAATCAGGCCGCGTTACTCGCTTGCAGGCGGAGGCCCGGCGGGTTGCTCCTTGGGCGGCCGGCACAATGGGTTTTCGTCCCGTGGGCGCGAATCGCTTTCTGCATGAATCCGGCTCTTGCCCGGCCATGTAGGATGGTAATGAAATCCGGTCCAACAACAACGCCTGGAGGCGCAATATGCCGCGGTTGGTTTCGCGAGTCCTGCTTGGATTGATGGTCATTGGATTGTCATTGCGTATTGCCGTATCGATGCATGGGGGATTGGCCAAGCCGCCTGTGTCCGGCTCGGATGCCAGCGAATACGACTCGTATGCGTGGAATCTCGTTCAAGGCCGGGGTTTCAGCGGAATCAGCCCAGACGTGAAAGGGCCCGATGGGCAATTGCTGGAGCATCCGACGGCCTATCGCGCTCCCGGAACATCGGTGTTATGGGCGGGCCTGTATTTGTCCTTTGGACATCGATTCAGCGTTGTGCGAGTTTCCCAGTGCGTTCTGGACACATTGACTATCCTGCTTGTATTTGGGATTGGGCGCAAGGTCTTCAGCAACAAAGTGGCGCTAGTGGCGGCAACGATTTACACGGTGTGGCCGACGGCACTGCTGTACTCGAGTTCACTAGGCTCTGAACCACTGTACACGTTTCTGTTCTGTTGCTTCATCCTGGTCTCGCTGCAATTCGCGGAGCGCCCGAGCTGGCCGCTCGCAATTGCCGCGGGCGTCCTTCTCGGTCTCGCCATGCAGACGCGAGGAAACGCGGTGTTGATGCTCGCGTTGATGGTCCCCTGGTCGGTATGGCAATTTCGGAGGGCGCCGCGCCAGATGGTCCGCGGCTTGGCTATTGCAGTTGTGGCCCTGGTCATGCTCGTACCTTGGACGATTCGCAATTATGAGGTCTTTCACTCGTTCATTCCGTTCGAAACGGGCGGAGGAGATGTTTTGCTCGGCAGTTACAACCGGATCGTAGCGTCCGACCCAAGCGAATACGGCTACTGGATCTATCCGACTTCCGAGCTTCCTGAGTACCGGAACCAGATCACCGCTCCGAACAACGAAGTGATCCGCGATCATGTCGAAACCCAGCTGGCCATGCAGTGGGCGCGCAACCATCCTGAGACTTGGTGGTACCTGGGCGAATCGCGGTTTCGCCGCTCGTGGAGCCCTTTTCTGCAACCGCAAAGCCCCAAGCTCTACCGGGTTGGCATGCTGACGTCGTGGGGGCCGATTCTGCTCCTCTTCGCCCTTGGCTTCTTTCCTACCGCAGTCTATTTCCTGAAGACGAACAATCCGGGCTGGCTTCTCCACATGGGAGTGCTCCACTTTGTTATGACTGCGCTGATCTTCTGGGGAGCGTCGCGATTCCGTTACCCGGTCGAAGGCCTGTGCATTATCCTGGCGAGCGCGACTCTTGTTTGGCTTTGCGAAAAGATAGGCAGACGATTTTTCGCCAGTTCGCGACGCACGGCCAGCCCGGAGGCGAACTGACGGAGTGCAACCGAGAAGCCCCGGCGAGAAATGCGTCTTGCCATGAAGGCGAAGCTTCGAGAACCTGGCCCGTTTGAGCCGGTTGCGGCCGGTCGGGCACGGATCAACCGGGCCATAGCGGGCTCGGCGTCGTCGCAGAGTCGAGTCCCTTTGCTCTACACTCGACGGAAGGGTGATTTCGCCCCTTCATCTCACACAGAGGTTTCTTTCCGTTGAGTAGATTTTGCCTCCCCGCCCTGGCTGTTTCCGCGTTGATGCTGCTCGCCGCCCCACAGGCCCTGCGCCCGCAGGCCCCGGCCTTTCCCTCGGCTCCGGCAGCTCAGGTTGAGACAAGCCGCAAAGCTCTCAACGCCGTCTTTCAGGACTATTGGGAAGACAACCTCAAGCATTCGCCGGAGTTCGCCTCGACGCTGGGCGACAAGCGCTACAACGACCAGATATCCGACTACTCCGTGAAGGCCGTCAACGACGGGCTGGCCCGCGAGGAGAACTTTCTGATGCGGCTGGCGGCCATCGACCCCACCGGATTGACCGCCCAGGAGACGATCAGCCGCGAACTGCTGATGCGCACGTTTGCCGAAGACGAAGAGGCCGCGGAGTTCAAAGAGTGGGAGATGCCCGTGAACCAGATGGGCGGCATCCACACCATTTACCCGCGGCTGGTGGCCCAGCTCAGCTTCACCACGGTCAAGGACTACGACGACTGGATCGCCCGGCTGCACGCCATTCCCAAGGCCTTCGACCAGGTCGACCGCCAATATGTCCATCGGCATGGAGGACGGGCGCGTGCCGCCCAAATATCTGCTGGAGAAGGCGCTCGAACAGGTTAAGGGCCTGGCCAGCCAGAAGCCCGAAGAGTCGCCGCTGGCCATGCCGCTTAAGAGCTTTCCCGCCAACATCAAGCCCGCCGACCGGGAACGCATCAAGACGGAAATGCTGGATGCCATCGCCAAGGAAGTGCTGCCGGCCTACGCGCGCTTTGCGCGCTTCCTTGAGGTGAGCTACATTCCCGCCGGCCGCGCCGAGCCGGGCATCTCCGCCCTGCCCGATGGGGCCAAGTATTACCGGTTCCTGATCCGCCAGCGCACCACCACGGACCTGACCGCGGAGCAGATTCACCAGATCGGCCTGGACGAGGTGAAGCGCGACGAGGCGGAGATGCTGGTGATCGCGCAGAAGCTCGGTTTTGCGGACCTGAAGAGCTTCCGCGCCAGCCTCAAGACCAATCCCAAGCTGCACCCGGCCTCGCGCGAGGCGCTGCTGGCGGCCTATCGCGGCTACCTCGGGCCGATGCAGGCCAAGCTGCCGCAACTCTTCGGCCGCCTGCCCAAGGCTGCCTTCGAGGTGGTTGCGGTTCCGGACTACCTTGAGAAGACCTCCGCGCCCGCCTACTACGAGTCCGGCGCGCCCGACGGCAGCCGCCCCGGTCGCCTGTTCATCGACACCTACAACGCCGCGGACCGCAACCTTTACAGCGTGGAGATGATCGCATATCACGAGGGCCTGCCCGGCCACCATCTGCAGATTTCCATCGCCCAGGAGCTGGACGGCCTGCCCGCCTTCCGCAAGTACAGCGGGTACACGGCCTACGCCGAGGGCTGGGGACTCTACTCGGAGCGGCTGGGCAAGGATGTGGGCTTCTACCAGGATCCCTACTCGGACTACGGCCGCCTGGAAGGCGACATCTGGCGCGCCATTCGGCTCGTGGTCGATACCGGCGTCCACTCCCAACACTGGACCCGCGAGCAGATGGTCCAGTACTTCCACGACCACTCGGCCATCGACGAGACCAGCATCCAGGCCGAGGTGGACCGCTATATCGCGTGGCCCGGCCAGGCCCTGGCCTACAAGATCGGCCAGCTCAAGATCCTGGAACTGCGCGACCGGGCGAAGACGGCGCTGGGAGACAAGTTCGACCTGCGCGCCTTTCACGACCAAGTGCTCGACTCCGGCGCTCTGCCGCTGGACGTGCTCTCGGATCGCGTCGATGCGTGGATTGCCGGCCAGAAGGCCGCGGGTCGCTAGGTTGTCGCTGTTACCTGAAGCGATCTCGACTTGCTCTTCGACCTGCTCCGCGAGTCGATCGGCGCTAAGGAAGAGCCGGAGCTTGAGGTGCTCCTCATAGTGCCGGTGACGTAAGCGCTGCCCGGATTGGATGCCGAGGGTGTCTGTGCCGCCTGCGCGGTGCAAAAAGGGAGAAGAGGTGTCTGTCAACGGGGCAAATCCTGACACGGGAGCCACTTGCAAAATTCCATAGGGATTGCTAGAAGCGTCAGGGCACGACTTAAGTCGTGCCGAAAGATCAGCAAGAAGATGTTGGGCTTTAGCCCCTGCGTCTTTTATTTTCAGCTATTTGCGACTCCGCAGCGGCTAAAGCCGAAATCCGAATGGGGCCGTTGGCGGCACGACTGAAGTCGTGCCCTGACGCATTGCGCAGCCTGAAAGCAATTTTGCAAGCGGCTCACGGGAGTTGCCATTTGCGAACATTGCAACCTTTTTAAATCTGATGCATCTACACATATAACAAGCAGAGGCTTCCCCGATGTAGTTCCCACCACGAAAGGTATCCATCCCTTTTCGAAGGTCCAGGTTGGACCTCTTCTCACCCACCCCTCGGATTTCCCCTCCTAAAATGCCTCTCAAGCGGGCCTACCGGAAGGTAGGCCCACATGCTTTCTGCGTCCGGCGCGAGGCGACGGTCGCCTGAGAAGACGCGCCGGAGTCTTGCGGGCAGTTTGGTGAAGACGAGGCGGGAGCAACCGTGAAGGCCCCGGCTGCTCGATCCGTTGCCGGCATGCGCGCGGCTACGCGCCGTTATGGCGCTGAAACGCTCTCGTGACCAGTTTCTCCAGCTCACTGGTCTATCGACTGCTGGACCGTGAGCGTCTCTTGGTTCATAATGACCATACTGGTCGTTATGATTGGAGGTTTCGATGATCTCCGAAGTCAGCGCCGTCAACTTTCGCCAGAATCTGGGCGAAATGCTGAATCAAGTGCAGTACCGCAATGACAGCATCGTGATCAACAAGGACGGCAAGCCGGTGGCCGCGCTGGTGGATGCGGAGCTGTTTGCGCGGATTCGGCGAATGCGGGAGCGGTTCGATGCGCTGAGCGGCAAGGTGGCCGAAGACTGGGCGGGTGTGCCGGCCGATGAGGGTCTGGCGGAGATCGATGCGGCCGTGGCGCGCGAACGGCGGCGCTGATGGCTGGCCTGCGCGTGGTGCTGGACACCAATGTTCTGGTCTCGGGTTTGGCCTATCCGGGCAGCATGCCGGGGCGTATTCTGGGCGCGTGGCAGCGGGGCGGCATCGAACTGGCGCTGTCCAAATACATTCTGGATGAGATGGCGCGCGTGCTGCCGCGGCTCAAGCGAATCAGGTTGAGTGGGGCGGAGATTCGCGATCTTGCCGACAGCTTCCTGTTCATGGCGGAGATCGTGGAACCGAGCGGGGATGTGGATGCAGCGTTACGCGACAAAGCGGATGGGCCGGTGCTGGGAACGCTGCTTGCTGCGCGGGCCGATTACCTGATTACGGGGGATAATGACCTGCTCGCGCTTGCCGGGAGATACCCCATTGTCACACCTGCGGCATTTTGGGAGCGGCATGGGAGCTAGTGGCAGCTGCGGCGCAGTAGGTCATAGCGTCGAGAAACCGGCGAACGGAGCCAATTCTTCTTCCATAAGTTGCGAGAGAGCCTCGTGTTTGATTTCCCAGGCTTTGGTGATGCGCCAAGGTTCCGCTCGCTGTAGTTCGGCGTACCAAGCCCAGTATGATTCGCCTGCCGGTATGTACATCATCAGTGCACCGCGGTCGTTAGTCTTTGTCTTGCCGCTAAACCATGCGAGCGCCACGTTAGGTTCTTCGATCACCACCATACGTTGGAGGGCTCTGCTGGCTGGGACGTGCTTGTGCACCGGCTTGCCTGCATCGGTCTCCTCGAATGCAGGGCCGGCAAATCTCCGTTGGCACACAACTCTTTCGGGCACGAAGGGTGGAATTCTCAGATGCTTTTTGTTGTGACAGGAAGGGATGATCGTCAACCCCACAAGCCCGAGCGCCTTTCCAGAGAAGCCGAGCCACCTCGCGCCGAACCAGTTATCGATCTTGATAAGAGCAAGGGTTGCAGGGGAGCAGCGGCGGAGAATTCCGTTCATGCTGCCGGTGCAGGAGAAGGACCCCATGATCTCTGCGCCGAAAAGTTGCAGACTGCCGTCGATAATCGTACCGCGCAGCAACAAGCTGCCATCAATCATGACGCCGTCGCCCCGGATCGACGAAACGGCGGTCCTGTCGAGGCTCACGACCTTGGTCTCAGCATCGGCAAAGCTGAATTCTCCGCTTATGGTGCAGCCGACGATCCAGAGTGGCCTGACCTTCGTCGCGCCATCGAGGTTGACAGAGCCCTCAATATACGCCCCCTGGAATTTAAGGCCGCCCTCGTGAACGGCTGCTGCGGCGTCACGGCCAAGGGCCAGAAAGCGCACAAAATCGGCTCTTAATTGATTATCTTCCGCCGGCGCGTCGGGTGCGTGCGGCCGAACGAGCATTGCTTGCCTGTCGATGCGACCGCCAATAATTTCTGTTCCGCCGGTTTCAGCGGCACAAAATTTTGCAAAGATACCATATGTGATCTCACTGTCGGACGCCGGCCAAAACACATAACGGCAGCGGCAAGACTTGGAAATCTTAATCGCAAACTTAAGTGAGGCTGGCAAAGCATGGAACCGGATGTCTACGCCTTCGGGCACTGGCCCTCACCGATCTCAGCCGCTTCGGTGGCGGGGAGCGCTCTTCGCTTCGGGCGCGTTCAAGCCGTTGGCCGCGCCATCTACTGGAGTGAGGGACGGCCTTCGGAAAGGGGGCGCGCGCCGGTCATGCGCTGGACTGCCGAGGATGGCGTGACCGAACTCCTTCCCCCTCCGTACTCTGCGCGTTCGCGCGTGCACGAAGATGGCCGCGAGCAATACGCAACTGTCGAAAGGAACAGGACATAA
>CAWCWQ010000221.1:0-3574 GCA_963799145.1 uncultured Acidobacteriaceae bacterium
GTCAGACGAATCGCCGTCGAAGCGGCCTGGAGCTATCGACTGCGGCCAGGCGTCGGGCCGGCGTTGCGCAAGCGACAAGAGGGAGTGCCGGAAGAGATCAAGGAGATCGCCTGGAAGGCGCAGATCCGGCTGCATAAGCGCTACTGCAAGTTGGCGGCGGCAAGCAAAGATCAGCGGAAGATCATCACCGCGGTGGGGCGCGAGCTGCTGGGCTTCATCTGGGCCATCGGGGTCAAGGCGGAGGGGGCAGCCAGACAGCAGATGGCGGCCTGACAAAGTGCAAGAACAAGAACAAAGGCAAAAGCAAGAACTTTCCAAAGAATGAAAAAGCAAAAAACTAACCAATGAACAGCATCGCCCAATTCGAAGGCAGAGCCAGCCGCAGCCGGAGCAAGCACGAAGGAGAATCCTCGAATGCTCTATGCGACAGGCACAGCCGGACTCGCGCCACTAGTCAGAGGCAGCTCCCGACGGATCAAGATTATGCGGTTTCGACCCGCGAATATCAGACTGATCAATCGTCGCTAAAACCTGCCCCGGCTGCTGCTGGCCCTGCCCTCGAAAACAGGCAAAAACAAAAACAACGGCAAAAACAACCCCACAGATGCGCAGGAGTTGACAGGGTCACTCCATATCAGAGCTTATCCGAAAATTGCTGATTCTGTAGCGCCGCTCTCCAGAGCGGCTGTCGTGCAGGTTTCCAGACCTGCACTCATCGCCCCTGACGGCTTGGAAGCCGCCAGTACAGCCGGTCTGGAGACCGGCGCTACAAGTTGCGGATAGGCTATGAGTCACCGGGCCAGGCGGGATCAGGCCGGCCTGCCTACCTACCCCGCCTGATAGCGGTGGAGGCGGCCGAGGCCGTTGAAGGCCGCCACCTTGTAGCACTCGGCGAGGGTGGGGTAGTTGAAGACGGTGTCGATGAAGTATTCGACCGTGCCGCCCAGGGTCATGACGGCCTGGCCAATGTGAACCAGCTCGCTGGCGCCCTCGCCGATGATATGCACACCAAGAATCTTGCGCGTGTCGCGATGGAAGATGAGCTTGAGGCGGCCTGTGGTATCGCCGCGAATCTGGCCGCGGGCGGTCTCGCGGTAGTAGGCCATGCCCACTTCATAGGGCACGTCCTCGCCGGTCAACTGCTCTTCGGTCTTGCCGATGAAGCTGATCTCCGGAATGGTGTAGATGCCGTAGGGATAAAAGCTGGGGTTGGAGGTAGCGGCGTGGTCGTCGAAGGCGCGGGCGGCGGCGATGCGGCCCTGCTCCATGGAGACCGAGGCCAGCGAGGGAAAGCCGACCACGTCGCCCACGGCAAAGATGTGCTCGACTTTGGTCTGGTAGTGCTCATTGACGGGGATGCGTCCGCGATTGTCGGCCTCGATGCCGGCGGCGGCCAGGTTCAGGTCGTCGATGTTCCCCTGCCGGCCCACGGCATAGAGCAGCGCGTCGCCTGAGACCCGCTTCTTGCTTTCGAGATTTGCCACCACGGTGCCGTCGGGCAGCTCTTCCACGCTCTGGACCTCTTCGCCCAGGCGCAGGGTGACGCGGGCGTCGCGCAGGTGATAGCTGAGGGCCTCGACGATCTCGCGATCGGCGAATTCGAGCAGCCGGTCGCGCTTTTCGATGATGGTGACGCGGACGCCGAGAACGGCGAACATGCAGGTGTATTCCACGCCGATCACTCCGCCGCCGACCACGATCAGCGAGCGGGGCAGCGCCGGCAGGTCGAGAATGTTGTCGCTGTTGACGATCGAGCGGCCATTGATGGGCACCTTGGGCGAGTCGGCGGGCTTGGTGCCAACTGCCACGATGATGTGGTCGGCCTCCAGGGTGGTCTCGGAGTCCGGACCTTCGACGTGCACCTGACGGGGGCCGGCGAAGCGGGCTACGCCATGCACCACATCGATGCCGTTGCGCGAGAGCTGCGCCTCGGTCACGTCGATCTCGGTTTTGATAACCGCCTGGACGCGGAAGGCCAGGTCGGCCATGGCGATCTTCTCCTTGACGCGGTAGTTGATGCCGTAGATCGACCGGTAGTTGTAGCCGGAGAGGTGCAGAACCGCCTCGCGCATGGTTTTGGAGGGGATGGTCCCGGTGTTGACGCAGACGCCCCCCACGACGGAGCGGGCTTCCACCACGGCCACGCGCTTCTTCATCTTCGCGGCGGCCACGGCAGCCCGCTGCCCGGAGGGGCCGGAACCAATGACGATCAGGTCATACTTGACGGCGCTCATTACCAGTGTCTCTGCTCCAGGGGTGCAATCGAAGTTGGCTGGGAAGGCTCCGGCGCGAAGCGGCGAAGGCCCTTAACGGGAGGCTACCATAGGGCGGGGCGGCCAACGCCAGGCTATTGTGTGAAATCCGCAATAGCAAGGATGTTGCCTGGATGAAAATCTGCGAAAACCTGGACTGCCGGTGGGACGGTTTGCGAGGACGGAGGGTCGATGACAGGAGTTCGGATTCGCCTGTGAGCAGGCCAATGAACACTAGGTCTCCGACCGCCTGATTTCGTTCATTGAGGGTTGTGCTTTCCCACCCATTCGCAAAGAAGAAGCGAATGGATGGGGCACGGACACGATACAGATTCATACGGTCAAAGACCTTGGACCGCAACCGCGCAGATTTGTGGTTTCCCAGGTCCCAATAGCGGGACCTGGGGCACCCAGGCTTATGGGCACGCTTAGGGAATTGCCAGGCCGCGGTACCAGGCGACTTTGCGAATCAAATCGGCGGCGCAGAAGGTGTCGAATGGCCTGGAGATTTGCAGCGCAGCAATCGGCGATTCGGTGCCAAGTTCCAGAAGGTCAGGCGATTGCGCGCGGAGGTCGGCTGCTTCCTTATGCAGTCCTTACTTCGGTCCCGGACGCTCGTGTTATTATCCGATTAATTACCCAGAAAACTTAAGGAGTGTAGCCTGGTGAGAAGCCGCTCAATCGTTTTTTCAGGCACGATTGCCGTTCTGTTTGCCTTCCTGGCTGGCGTCAATGCGCCTGCCGCCGCGGCGCAAACTTTCAGAGGAAGCATTCAGGGCACCATCACCGACAGCACCGGGGCGGCTGTGCCCGGGGCGCAGGTGACTGTCTTCAGCCCGGCCACTGGCCTGTCGCGCACAGTGGCCACCAACGAACAGGGCGAGTATGCGGCCTCTGAGCTGCCGCTGGGCACCTACAGCGTCAAGGTCGAGAAGCAGGGCTTCCGCACTACCACGCTGACGCAGATTCCGGTGAGCGTGGGGTCGCCGATGCGCGCCGATGCCCGGCTTGCCGCCGGGGCGGTTCAGGAAGTGGTCGAGGTGAACGCCGAAGTGCCGCTGGTTGAAACCAGTTCCAACACAACAGGGGGCACGATCGAAGCCACCGAGGCCTCAGAGCTGCCGGTGAACGGGCGCGACTTTACGAAGCTCCTGGAACTGGTTCCAGGCTCGAGCAGCGATCCTGTGGGATCGACCGAGTCGGCCGGCTCGTACGGGCTGTTCAGCCTGGACGGCAATCGTGGCCGGTCGAACAACTATCTGCTCGACGGAACCGACATGAACGACGGCTACCGCAACCTGCCGGCGATCAACCAGGCGGGC
>CAWCWQ010000222.1:0-9692 GCA_963799145.1 uncultured Acidobacteriaceae bacterium
CTGTGGCCACAATCCAGGTTGCGCCGGTAGCCGAAAGCGAGGCTGGCGCAGTGTAGGTGACCGTGCAGGATGTGAAGGTCTCCGCGCTGCGCTGGCAGTTCGTTAACCCCAGCGAACCTTGCCCGCCGGTCGAGCCGGTAGCGGAGTTCGACAGCGTGTAGCTTGATCCCCGCGTTGCCTCCGGCCAAGGCCAGATAGCCGGTGACGGTCACTTGCCCGTTTGCGCCCAAAGCCGCATTTTCCGGCGTAAGCGGCTGTAAGAAGCCCGGCGTCACAGTCAGCAGCGCTGTCGCCGCGGTGCTCGCGTTCAGCGTTGCCATCACCAGAACCTGCACGTGGTCGGCGGTAAGATACGAGGGCGGAGTGTACTGGCCCGTGAGGGTAATGCTGCCCGGCCCGCTGTTGGCGTCCCCGCCGGAGACCGACCAGACGACTTTGGCCGCGCCACCGCCGGTGAGCGTCGCGGTGAACTGCTCCACAGCCGCGCCCTGAGCGTTGCTTCCATTACAGCCGGTGCAATTGGTATCGATCGAACCCGTGCCGGGGGAGATTGAGAAGGTCGAGTTGGTTGGGTCGGCAGTCACCAGTCCCGCGGAGCAGCCGGCTGCCAACAGCAGCGCGGGAGCCAAAAGCATCGATAAGCTCCGCAAAGACAGGCTCCGCATGGTCAAGACCCTTAGGACAGTATATCGACTGCCTTCCTGGAGAAAGGGGAGCGAACAGGCCGCCCGACCTATTGCATTACTTCAAGGCCCTTGCGGCGAATGACATTCAGCAATGCGAGCGCCGGACCTCTCGGTCGCTTGATTCCGCGCTCCATCTGCGAGACGTAGCCCACCGTGAGATTGAGATACCGTGCAAACGCTGCCTGACTCAGATTCGCCCGCTCTCGCAGCGTACGAATCTCTCCTCCGCTGATCGGCTCGGCCGTGCTGAGCGCCCGCGTGCCCAGGAGGCGCAGGGTGATCTTTTCATGCGAAACCTTGTCCATCACGCCTGTGCGGCGCTGGTCGTCGGCCATCTCAAGGATGGCTTCAGACAATTTGCTAAACTTCCTGCTCATGCTCGATCTCCTGTAAATTGCCGGTCTCAAGTTCGTTGCCAATCGTTGCGGCATCGACGGTAAGCCAGTTCTCCGCCAGTTCTCGAAGAAACAGCAGTTCGTCCGGCTCAATGTTCTCCCGTTCGTTCTTGGCGAACCCAAAAAGGAACACGGCTCGACCCTTTGCCCGATAACCAACGATCATCCGATAACCGCCCGATCGTCCCTGTCCTTCGCGGGCGACGCGCTGCTTGATAAGGCCGCCGCCAAGATCGGCGTCGATCACGCCCCGCTCTGCCCGCTCAATGGCCTCGCTCAAGCTCTTGTCAGCTATCCCCTCACGCCGGGCAAACCGAGCAAGCCACTTCGTTTTGAATACCCTCATGTCGATGCTCTAACACTGAATACTATAGCACATAGAACTACGTCGATAGGTCTTGCGTGTCATACCTGTTCTGGTATAATCAATCTGTGCAGACTTCCGAAAGACCGATCGAAATCGAAATCAGCTCGGGCAATGTCTTTGCGGACCTTGGCCTGCCTGAGACCGAGCAACTCAAAATCAAGTCCGGGCTGGTCATCGAAATCACGCGCGCCGTGCGGCGTTTGGGCCTGACCCAGGAGGAAGCCGGACGCCGGATGGGGATTTCGCAAGCAAAGGTATCCGGCCTGATGCGCGGCGATTTCTCCAACCTGTCGGAGCGCAAGTTGATGGAGTGCCTGAACCGGCTCGGCTACGACATTGAAATCAAGGTGAGTCCCGCGGACGATTCCGTTGGACGCCGAACTCTGGCCGTTGCATGGCCGAAGCCAGTCAAGGTGGGTGGTCCGGCGCCCTTGCGATTGAAGAATCCGCAAAGAAAGGGTGTCCAGCACCATGACCCTCGGTGAGCCGCGCGCTACGACAGCACTCGCCCCAGAAACCCGCGCAGGCCCCAACGGCCCAGCGCGGCGGTGAAGAAGACCAGCGCCAGAAGGATGGCCCACCACGGCATGTGCGGAATGCCGGGAGTGACTGCCGCGCGCAGACCCTCGCTCATGTAAACGATGGGATTGAAGAGCACGCCCATCTGTATCCAAACGAGGCCACTTCTTCCTAGATTGGCCCAGGGATAGTAGACGCATCCCAAAAAGGTAATGGGCACCACAAGAATCGAGAAGACCAGCCCGATCTGGCGGGGATTCACGGTGGAACCAATGACCAGGCCGAGCGAGCCGGTGAGCAGGCTGGAGAGAACCAGCACCAGCGCCAGCAGGAACCAGTTGGCCACATGGACGCGAACGGGCGCGGCGGGCACGTAATAGGCCATGGGAATCACCAGCAGCGCGGCGATGATACTCTGCATGGCGCTGAAGCAGACCTTCTCCAGAGCCACCGCCCACAGCGGCAGCGGGCACATCACGCGGTCGTCGATCTCGCGCGTGACTCCGAACTCCTGCGAGAGGGGCAGCGCCACGGAAGCTATGCCTGAGAACATGATGGCCACAGCCATCAGCCCCGGCAGGAGGATGGTTCCGAAATCGACCCCGCCGCCGGTGGCCATCATGTTGCCGCCGCCCATGCGCGGCAGAATGAAGGTAAAGACGAAGAGGAAGAGCAGCGGCTGCATGCCCACGCGCGCCAGAAAGACATGGAACTCGCGCAGAAGCACGCGGAGGTCGCGCAGGAAAAGCCCCAGAAAGGCCTTGAAGAAGATGGCCCGACTGTGTCCCTCAGCGTCCCTGATCTCTGATCTCTGACCCCTGAACTCTGTGGAGCTATTCACGCAAGTCCCTCCCGGTAAGTTGAATGAATACCGTCTCCAGGCTTGGCTCGGTAATCTTCAGATCGCGCATGCCAAAGCGGACGGCGGCTTGCATAATGTCCGGCAGCAGTCCCTCTGAACTTGCCGCGATCACCCGCAGCCCGTCGGCGGTCGCTTCCGCTTGGGTTACATCCGGGCGCGCCTTCAGCGTGGCGACCACCGCCTCCAGGCCTTCGCGCGACTTTAGATGGAGATCGAAGACGGTGTGCGCGCCGAGGGTCGCCTTGAGTTCCTGCGGCGAGCCCAGAGCCAGCACGCGGCCGTAGTCGAGGATCGCCAGCCGGTCGGAAAGCGAGTCGGCCTCCTCCATGTAGTGCGTGGTGAGCAGCACGGTGATGCCTTCCTTGCGCAGATCCTGAACCGCCCCCCACATCGCCATGCGGCTCTGCGGATCGAGGCCGGCGCTCGGCTCGTCAAGGAACAGGACCGTGGGCCGATGCGCGATGGCGCGGGCGATTTGCACCCTCTGCGCCAGCCCGCCGGAGAGCTGCGCTGGGTAAACGTCCTTGCGCTCAGCGAGCAGGAACTGGGCCAGCAGTTCCATAGCCCGCGCCTTGGCCTGCGTGTGCGAGAAGCCGAAGTAGCGGCAGTGGAAGTAGAGGTTTTCGTAGACGGTGAGCGAACGGTCCAGAGTATTGAATTGGGGGACAACGCCGATGTGGCGCCGGGCGTGGGCCGGATGCTCTACCACATCGATTCCCGCGATGCGGACGGTGCCGCTGGTGGGCAGGGTGCGCGTGGTGGCGATGCTGATTGTCGTGGTCTTGCCGGCGCCATTGGGGCCGAGAAGGCCAAAGATCTCGCCCTGTCGCAGCTCTAGGTCGATGCCGTTGACGGCCACCACGCGGAGCTTGGACTCGTAGACTTTGGTCAGGCCTTCGATTTCGACGATCAAGGGAATCACCCCGCGCGGGGAGGGGAGTAGATGCGCAGTTCCGATTATCGCATTTGCGCTGGCGCGAAGCGGAATCAAAACGGGCCGGGGAAGAGTTGCGAGTCCCACCCTTGCCGAGAGTCGCCGCGGCGGCTCGCGGCAAGAATGGGGCAACCAGCGGCTGGGCATTGACCCGAAAAACGTCGAATAATGGAGCGGATCGGCGAGCGGGAGGCTCAGATCCCGTTAGCAACAGGGGAGGGCGGGCCAAGCCTGGATTCTAAGATCTGGGATAACTCGGACCCGGTGTCGGTACTATCGCCATCGGTATCCAGGTGTATGATGGCTACGCCTTCTTGAACTTCATTTCTCCGGGGGCTGCAATGCCCAACGCGCTTTTTGAAGATTCCGTTCCGCTCGAAAGAGAATGTGAAGATGATTGGCAACTTTCGTGCTGCCCCATCGGATCGGCGGGTACCAGGCTCCGCGGGCGCACTTCTCTCTGGGTGGCAGCCTTGGCGGTCGCGGCCGGTCTGAGCGCGTGCGGCGGCGGCGCCGGCACTTCGAACCAGCAGCCTCCGCCGCAGCAGCCAATTGCCGCTCTTTCCCAGAGCTCGGTCGCTTTTGTCGCTCAGATCGTGGGCACGACAAGCGCGGTGCAGAACCTGCAATTGACAAACCCGGGCAATGCTTCGCTGGCAATCTCTGGCATCGGTTTCAGCGGAAGCAATCCTACATCGTTTGCGAGCGGGAAAGGCGCAAACGCGTGCGGATCGACGCTGGCGGCCGGAGCCAGCTGCGCGATCTCCCTGACCTTCGCGCCTGGCCTTGGTGGGAAGCCTTGCCGCGTCGCTCACTGTAACAGATAACTCCGCCAGCGGGGCGCAGCAGACGGCAACGCTGACGGGGATTGGCACACCGGGAAATGTCCCTGGGGAGACGCCCGACAGCCGCGCGGACGAAATGCTGGCGTTGATGACGCAGGCTGAGAAGCTGCAACTGGTACAAGGGGGCGAGACGAGCGCGAATACGACGGTGCCGCGAGGCGCCGCGGGCTGGGTGCCGGGAATCGCGCGGCTGGGGATACCTGCGCTCTACCTGGCGGACGGCAGCGTTGGCGTGGGGAACGGCGTGGGCCCGGCAACGGCGCTGCCGAGCTCGCTGGCCAATGCGGCGAGCTGGGATCTGGCCGAAGCGACGAAGTACGGCGCCGTTCTGGGAACGGAGCTGGCTGACTACGGCATCAACGTGAATCTGGGCGGCAACATCAACCTGATTGGCCGTGAGCCCCGCGATGGGCGGACCTTTGAGACAAAAGGCGAAGATCCGATTCTGGCGGGCAAGATCACGGCCGCGCATCTGACGGCGATCCAAGCGCAACACGTGATTGCCGGCATCAAGCACTATGCGCTGAACGACCAGGAGACAGATCGCGCCGGACTGAACGCGATCATCGACGAGCGGGCCATGCGGGAGAGCGATCTGCTGGCCTTCGAGATTGGAATCAAGGACTCGAATGTGCAGTCGGTAATGTGCGCTTACAACCAGGTGAATGGCCAGTACAATTGCGAGAACAACCACCTGCTGAACGACGTGCTCAAGGGCGACTGGGGCTTCCAGGGATTCGTGATGTCGGACTGGTGGGCGACGCACAGTACGGCGAATGCGGCCAACAGCGGCTTGGACCAGGAGCAGCCCGACCAGCAGTACTTCTCCACATTGGGGGCAGCGGTTGCGGCGGGGCAGGTGCCGCAGTCGCGGCTTGACAATATGGTGCGCCGGATTCTGCGGGCGATGTATGCGGCGGGAGTGTTCGATGATCCGCTGACCGTGCAGACGATCCCGGCGGCGGCCGATGCTAAGGTGGCGCAGGAGATTGAAGAGACTGGCGCGGTGCTGCTGAGAAACAAGGGGGGCCTGCTGCCGCTGAACGCGGCGACGATCAAGTCCATCGCTGTGATCGGAATGAACGCCGACAAGGCGGTGCTCTCCGGCGGGGGGTCGGCGCAGGTGCAGCCGGTAGGGGGCGCGATTGTGGGCAGCTCGCCTTGCCCACCGTGCTGGGCTCCGATCGAGTGGGATCCGTCTTCACCGCTGAATGCGATCAAGGAGAAGGCTCCGAATGCTACGGTGCAGTTCGCCGACGGGTCGAACTTTCCAACGGCGATTGCGCTGGCAGCACAGTCACAGGTGGCGATCGTATTCGTCTACCAGTGGGCAAGCGAAGGGATGGACCAGAATAGCATCAACCTGTCAGTAAATGGGACGAACTGGTCGGTGTACTCGGGAAATCAGGATCAGGACGAACTGGCCATGGATGTCGCGGCGGCCAATCCCAACACCGTTGTGGTGATCGAAAGCGGGGGCCCGGTTTATCTCCAGTGGTCCGACCCGACTCCTGCGATCCTGGAGGCTTGGTACCCAGGGCAGAGCGGAGGGCCGGCGATTGCCGACCTGCTGTTTGGAACCACGAACCCCTCGGGCAAGCTGCCGGTGACGTTCCCGCTGGGGGACTTCCAATTGCCGCGCATAGCCATTCCGAACGGGAGCGGCTTGGTGGATGTGAACTACAACGGCGTGTACAGCCCGGAGGGATACAACGTTGGATACAAGTGGTTTGATGCGAACAACCTGACCCCGTGGTTCCCCTTCGGGTTCGGGCTTTCTTACACCACCTTTACGATGACGAATCCGGTGCTCACGAATAACCTGGCCTCGACGAGCAATCCAAATTTCCAGGTGAGCTTTTCGCTCAACAATACGGGAGCGGTGGCGGGAGCGGAGGTGGCTCAGGTTTACCTTGGGCTGCCCGCGAGCCTGAACGAGCCGCCGAAGCGGCTGGTGGGCTGGAAGAAGGTGACGGTGCAGCCGGGCGCCTCGCAGCAGGTGTCGATTGAGGTGGATGAGAACGACTCGTCGCACCCGATGGGGTACTGGAGCGAAACCACGAACAGTTGGCAGGTGGCAAAGGGAACCTACACGGTGTGCCTTGGCAACTCGTCGGCGGCATCAAGCCTGACGACGGTGGGAACAATCACGATTGGGCCGTGATTAAAGACGGGGCGAACTGATTGAGCCGGACGCGGCATCGGCGGCGCTGCTTCCCGCTGTGCTCTCTGCTCCTTGTGAGACGGCCATTGAGAAGTGGGATGGCAGGTTCCGGTCTAACCCTCCCAAAGAGAATGGGCGCCCCTTCTCCGGATCTTAGGGCATGGGATTCCAAGATGGGCGCGTCAGACCTCAGCCTGCAAGACGTTGAAGCGGCTCTAGACGGCACGGGTTACAAGTCGCGCCAGTTTGGCCCGAAGGCGATGTCGGCCACCAGCGGAACATTGAGCTTGACCACCCCTTCCATCTCCGCGCGCGCCAGCGCCTCCACCTCGTCGGTCTCGTCCATGGGAACCTCGAAGAGCAGCTCGTCGTGTACTTGCAGGACCATCCGCGTCTTCAGGGCGCGCTCGGTCAGCTTGCGGTCGATGGCGATCATTGCCAGTTTGATGAGGTCGGCGGCTGTGCCCTGTAGCGGCGTGTTGATGGCCGTGCGCTCGGCAAAGCCGCGTTGGTTCGGGTTGCGGCTTTCGATGTCCGGGATGGGCCGCACGCGCCCGAAGAGCGTGCGCGCGCATCCCTCGCGGCGCGTCTGCTCCAGCGTCTTTTCAATGAATGCATGAACGCCGGCGTAGCGCGCGAAGTAGCGGTCGATGTAGGCGCGGGCCTCGGCCTGCGGAATGCCCAGTTGCGCGGCCAGGCCGAAGGGCGAAATGCCGTAGACGATGCCGAAGTTGACGGCCTTGGCGCGGTTGCGCGTCTGCTTGTCCATCTGCGCGGCCGGCACGCCGAAGACCTCGCTGGCGGTGAGCGTATGAATGTCTTCGTTGTTTTGGTAGGCGCGCGCCAGTAACGGATCGCCGCTGAAATGCGCCAGCAGCCGCAGCTCGATCTGCGAGTAATCCGCCGACAGCAACTGCGTGCCGGGAGCAGCGGTAAAGGCCGCGCGGATCTCGCGGCCCAGTTCGGTGCGGATGGGAATTTGCTGCAAATTTGGATTGAAGGAAGATATGCGCCCTGTGGCCACAGATGCAGCCTGAAAGGTTGTGTGGATGCGTGATTGATCGTCGACTTGATGCGGCAGGGTGTCACTGTAGGATGATTTGAGCTTTGAATAGTGGCGGAATTCGAGTACTAAGCGGGGAAGCTCATGCTGTTCAGCCAAACGTTCCAAAATGTCTTTTGCAGTGGAGAGAGACTTGCTCTTGCCTCGTCTGGTCGGAGCCGGTAAACCAAGTTTGTTAAAAAGCACTTCTCCCAGCTGCTTCGGGGAACTTATGTTGAAGTTCTCACCGGCAAGCTCGAAAATGTGTTGCGCCAACCGATTGATTTCCTTCTGGAAACGTGACGAAAGGTCGATCAATATCTGCTTGTCGATGCGTACGCCCGCCCGCTCCATGCGGAAGAGGACCGGGGCGAGCGGCAGGTCGATCTCTTCATAGACGCGCTCCAGGCCTGCCTTCTCAACCTCTGCCCGCAGCGCGGGAATCAGCGCCTGAATCGCCGCCGCGCCCGCCGCCAGCGTGACCGGCGCAGGCTGCCCCTGCCGCGCGGCCACATCCGCCAGCGCCTGCGTGGAGTGGGTTGGGTTGAGCGCGTAGGAGAGCAGCATGGTGTCGTCCACTGCGCCGTTCAGCTCGATGCCTTGCGCGGCAAGCAGGTGCAGCGCCGACTTCCAGTCGTGTGTACGCTTTGGAACGGCTGTGTCGGCCAGCAAAGCGCGCAGATCCGGCGTTGGCGGCAGGCGCAAGGCTTTGCCGGTCTCCGCGCAGACGCCCACCGAAAAGCTGCCCTGCTTCTCCGCGGCCTCGGCCGCGTCAAGCAGCGACATGGTTTGCGGCAATTCGTCCTCAGCCTCCTCGGGCGCGGGCGCTTTGGCATCGAGCGCAAAGGCAAAGCCATGCGCGCGCGCGGCGGCGTAGAATGCGGCGGCCTGCTCGGCTGTTGGCTCCTCGATCAGCTCGATGGCCGGCGCCGACTGGGAAGGCTCAAGCGAGCGCAGCATCGAGGTGAACTCAAGCTCGGTGAAGAGTTCGCGGCAGGCTTCAATGTCGGGCGGCTGGGTCTCCATCGCCTTCAAATCCAGCTCCAGCGGAACATGGCTGTCGATGGTGACCAGCTCCTTCGACAGCAGCACGGCGTCCCGGTTCTGTTCGAGAGATTCGCGATAGCTCTTGCGCTTGACCTCGGCGGCCCGGTCGAGAACCGCCTCCACGCTGCCGAACTCCAGGATCAGATCCACGCTGCCCTTGTCGCCGATTCCTGGCGCGCCGGGTACATTATCGACCGATCGCCGCGCAGGGCCATCACATCCACCACCTTCTCCGGCGGCACGCCCAGCGTCTCCGTCACCTTGGCGGGGTCGAGGATGAGGTTGTCCTTCTGCGGGTTGAGGATCTTCACCGTCGGCGTCACCAGCTGCATCATGTCCTTGTCGCCGCTGACGATGAAGACCTCATGCTCCTGTTCGGCGGCCTCGCGGGCCAGCGTGCCGATCACGTCGTCGGCCTCAAAGCCCACCGCCTCCAGGATGGGAATGCGCAGCGCCTCCAGCGCGCGGCGAATGTAGGGAATCTGCCGCCGCAGATCCTCGGGCATCGACGCGCGATTGGCCTTGTAGCCCTCGTAGCTCACCTCGTCGAAGCTCTGCGTCTTGCCGTTCCACTTGCGCAGCGGGCCCATGGCGCGGGCGCGCTCGTCGCGAAAGACCTCGCCGCTCATGTCGAAGACGGCGGCAAAGTAGCGCGGCGCAAAGTCCTGGCGCAGCTTGGTGATCATGTTCACAAAGACGTAGATGGCCGCCGTGGGCAGCCCGCCGCGGGTGCTCATCGGGCCGCGAGCGCTGCATGGCGTGGTAGGCGCGGAAGATGAAGCCCATGGTGTCGAGCAGGAAGACGGGCGGCTTGGCTTGGTCGGTCACGGT
>CAWCWQ010000223.1:0-14629 GCA_963799145.1 uncultured Acidobacteriaceae bacterium
GGCTAGCCGCAAAAACAAAGACGCGGCAAGGGTGGGGCGCCCATTCTATTGGCGACACTCCGCCTTCGTGGGCCAGATGATTTGAGCGCCCCCCGGTTGATCGCTGTTCAGCGGATTGCGGTGACTCAGAACTCCTCGGTGGATTCCGCAGCCGGCAATACGTCGTCTTCGCGGGCCATCCACACGTAGAGCGTGGGCAGCAGGAAGACGCCGATGACCAGGTTGGCCAGCAGACCGCCGACGATGACGATGGCGAAGGGGCGCTGCGAGTCGGAGCCGATGGCGTGCGAGAGCGCGGCGGGCAGCAGGCCCAGCGTGGCCACCAGCATGGTCATCATGACCGGACGCAGCCGAAGCACGGAGCCTTCGACGGCGGCTTCGACGATGTGTTCCTGGGTAGAGACTTCCATGCCTTTGCGGCGCGCACGCAACTGGTTGATGAACTCGATCATGATGACGCCGGTCTCCACCGAGACGCCGAAGAGCGCCAGAAAACCGACCGCGGAAGAGACCGAGAAGTTGGTGTCGGTGATGAAAAGCGCCAGCGGTCCGCCGATGGAGGCCATGACCACGGAGACCAGAATCAGCATGGCCCACTTGTAGGAGCGGAACATGGTGTAGAGGATGAGGAAGATGGCCAGAACGGTGATGGGAACGACAATAGCCATGCGCTTGTCGGCGCGCTTCTGGCTTTCGTATTCGCCGGCCCATTCCAGGTGGTAGCCGGCGGGCAGCGCCACGTTCCCGTTTACCTTGGCGATGGCCTCCTCGACGGTTGAGCCCAGGTCGCGGCCGCGCACGGAGTACTTGATGGCGATGTAGCGCTGGCCGTGCTTCGCGGTTGATCTGCTCGGCGCCGTCGTCGGTGGAGGCCTTGGTGAGCTGCGCCAGCGAGACGCGCTCGCCGGAGGGCGCGAGCAGGCGCACGTTTTCGATGGCTTCGCGGGTATCGCGATACTGCTGCTGGTAGCGAAGCGTCACATCGTAGCGCGCCTCGCCCTGCTGCACCTGCGTGAGGGCATTGGCGCCCACGGCGGTCTGCATGGCGTCCTGAATGTCGGCAACGTTGATGCCCCAGCGGGCGGCGGCGTCGCGATCCACGGTGTAGTTGAGATTGGGCTGGCCGACGATGCGGAAGATGCCCAGATCCTCGATGCCCTTGACCGTGGCCATCTGCGCCTGAATCTCCTCGGCCTTCTTTTCCAGCGTGCGCAGGTCGTCGCCGTAGAGCTTGACGGCCAGCTCGCCCTTGACGCCGGAGACGGCTTCTTCCATGTTGTCGGAGATGGGCTGGGAGTAGTTCCAGATGACGCCGGGAAACTTGGAGAGCTCCTTGTCGATGGCGGCGATCAGCTCTTCCTTGTTCTGGTGGAAGACGGGGCGCCACTGCTCCTTGCGCTTGAGGTCGACAAAGTACTCGGTGTTGAAGAAGCCGGCCGTGTCGGTGCCGTCGTCGGGGCGTCCGGTCTGGCTGACTACCTGGGTGACCTCAGGAAACGAGGCCATCACCAGGCGCGCCTTGTTGGTGAAGTCGATGCTGGCGGTGGGGCCTTCGCTGGGAGGCAGCGTGCCGCGCACCCAGATGGAGCCTTCGTCCAGATGAGGCAGGAACTCCGAACCGATGGGTCCGCCGAAGGCGAGGAAGATGGCGAAAGCGAAGAGAACGGCCGGCGATGCCCACGGTAATGTAGCGGTGGACAATGGCGGCGCGGACCGCGCTGCGATAGTGCGCGGTGAGCCACTCCATGATGGGGTTCTGCCACTCCTTGGCGCCCTTGCGGAAGAGGAAGCTGGCCATGACCGGCGCCACGGCGATGGCGAAGACCAGCGCGCCCAGCAGGGCGAAGGTGACGGTCCAGGCCATGGGCTTGAAGAGCCGGCCCTCGACGGCCTGCAACGTGAAGATGGGCAGATAAGAGGTGATGATGATGCCGCGAGCGAAGAAGACCGGGCGCAGCACCTCATGCGCTGCTTCGCGAATCTTTGCGCCGGGGTGCGGGTGCCGTCGTGCTGCGAAAGATGGCGCACCATGTTCTCGATCATGACGACCGAGCCATCGACGACCATGCCGAAGTCCAGCGCGCCGAGCGAGAGCAGGTTGGCGGGGATGTGGCTGAGGTCGAGGCAGATGGAGGCGAACAGCAGCGCGAAGGGAATGGTGAGCGCGACGATGATTGCGCCGCGCACATTGCCCAGAAAAAGAAAGAGGATGATGGAAACCAGCAACATGCCGGCGGTCAGGTTGTGCTCGACGGTCTCGACCGTGTACTTGACCAGATCGGAGCGGTCGAGGAAAGGAACGATCTTCACGCCCTTGGGCAGGATGCCGGGGTGGCCCTTGTCCCCGTTGAGCTTTTCGACCTCGCTGTGAATGCCCTCGAGGACGGGGTCGGAGTCGTCGCCCTTCTGCAGCAGCACGATGCCTTCGACAGTGTCGGGATTGTCGATGACCTTGGCGTCGTCATAGATTCTCTTGCCGTCCACGATGGCGTACGGCTTTCTGGATTTGCCGATCTGGCCCAGGCGAATCTTCGGGCCCTGGGCGACGGTGGCGATGTCCTTGATCTTGATGGCCGCGCCGTTCTGCGTCTTGACGACGGTGTTCTCAATGTCCTGCACGCTGGTGAAGAGGCCGACGGACTGCACGTTGATCTGCTGCGCGCCCTGCTCGATGAAGCTGCCGCCGCCGTTGGTGTTGTTGTTGGCGATCTGCTGCTCGACCTGAGCAATGCTCAACCCATATGAGACCAGCTTCTCCGGGTCGAGCTTGATCTGGTACTCCTTGGTGGGTCCGCCAAAGCTGGATACGTCCACCACGCCTGCGACGCCCTTGAAGGATTTCTCCAGCGTCCAGTCTTCAAGCGACTTCTTCTCCATCACGTCGTAGGCGGGGTTGGTGCTTTCGAGCGTGTACCAGTAGATCTGGCCGACGGGGCTCCAGTCGGTGCCCATCTGGGGAACCAGGTTGGCGGGCAGGTTGACCATGCTGAGCCGCTCCAGCACGTGCTCGCGGTTGATGTCGCTGGTGGAGTCGTCGTCGAAGATGAGCATCAGGCTGGACAAGCCGGCCAGCGTGGTGGAGCGCAGATGCGTGAGGTGGGGAATGCCGGCCATCTGAATCTCGACCGGCACGGTGACCTGGCGCTCGATTTCCTCGGCGCTGCGGCCCGGCCACTGGGTGATGATCTGCACGTAGTTGTTGGCCACGTCGGGGTAGGCTTCGACAGGCAGATTGCGGAAGCTGACGATGCCCCAGGCGGTGAGCACCACCACGCCGCCGAGGACCAGCCAGCGGTTCTTGAGCGCGAAATCGACGAGTGCGCGAATCATTTAGCGGAGCCTCAGATCAGTCTTGTTCGTCAACTCAGATTCCCTCAGGGGCTAAAGCCCGCGTCGATTCGATTGCCATTTCGGCACGACTAAAGTCGTGCCCTGACACAGAACTGGTCCAACAAGCGCGCACTATTGGCTCCCCGCCGTCTCGAGTAACAGAGCGTTGCCCACAACCTGCTGGCCGGGCGCAAGGCCGGAGAGAATCTCCTGCCGGTTGCCATCCAGCATCCTGCCGGCGTGGACCTCGGCGCGCTTGAACTGATTGCCGCCCTCCGGCAGATAGACCCAGTCGCGGTCGTGCAGGTGAAGCACGGCGTCGGCCGGGACCGCGGCGTGAATCTCCTTGTTTTTGCTGGTGAAGGTGGCCGTACCGAACATGCCCAGCTTGAGAAAGCCGGGATTTGAAACCTCGATGCGGACCTTGGCGGTGCGCAGCGCGGGATCGAGGATGGGGCCGATGTCGCTGACGCGGCCGGTGAGCGGGCGATCCGGCCAGGCATTGAGCTTGATCTTCGCCTCCTGGCCCAGCTGCAGCCTGGGAATGTCGTTCTCGTAGACGTCGCAGACGATCCAGACCACGGAGAGATCGGCGATGGTGAAGGCGGTGGCCGAACCGGAGAGGCTTACGCCAGCGGCCGCAGCGTCGGTCACGTTCTGGGCCACGATGACGCCGGAGATGGGCGCATAGACATTGACGATGCTGCTGGGGTGGTCCTTGTCTACGCCCAGCGTCTTCAACTGCTCCTCGGCGGCGGTGAGGTCGGCCTTGGCGTCCTTTTCCGTGTCTTCGGCCTGCTCCAGCATGGCCTGCGAGATGGCGCCGTGCTTGAAGAGATCGTCGGCGCGCATGTAAGCCTTGTTGGCCATGTGCTCGTCGTTGGCCGCCTTGAGATAGGTGTCGAAGGCGCTGGTGATGTCGGGGCTTTGCACCTTCAGCAGCAGTTGTCCCTTCTTCACGTTGTCGTCGAGGCGGGCCTTGATATCGACCACGCGGCCGTTGGCCAGCGAGATGACCGGAACCTCGCGCGAGACGTCGGGAAAGACCGAGCCGGTGGCCGTCAACTCGGTTCGCCGATTCGACCTGGCCGGCCGCGCGTAGGCGGAAACTTGGCCACGTCGGCTGCGTCGATGGTGATCAGGTTCATGTCGGCAACCTGAACCACCGCCGGATTGCCGGGCGCGCCGTCGCCCTGGTCTTTGCCTTTGCAGCCGATGACGGCGAGGCCAAGCAGAGCGGCCAGGCCGAGAGCCGGAAGCGCCTTTGGGAATCCTCTCAGGAAGAAATGCAAAATCATTGGATTACCTCGCGTCCCACGGCAAGATTCAGTTGTCCGGCTGCGGTCAGATAGGCGCCGATCAGTTGCACGTAGGCTAGTTGCACGGCCCGGAAGTCGCTCTGCGCGTTGAGAAAGTCCATGAGCGATGCGCCGCCGTGCTGATAGGAGTACGTGACGGTATCGCGGACCCGGAGCGCCTGGGTGTTGTACTGCGCCTTGTAAGGCTTGAGGAGGGCGATGTTGCTTTCCACCTGCGCGTAGGCCGAGTCCACGTCGCTGAAGACCTGGGCGCGCGTTGCTTCGCTTAGCTCTTGATCGCGCCCGATATCGATTTGCGTGCGCTGCTTTTCGCCCTGGTTGCGGTCGAAGATGCGCAGCGGAACGTTTACGCTGGCGCCGAGTGTGTACCGGCCAAAGGCGTTGTTGAACGCGGGATTGTAAGAGTACCAGGTAGCGAAGGTGGGATCGGCGGAGCCGTTGGCGATGGCCAGTTTGTGATTAGTCTGGGCCTGCTGGATGGACTCCAGGGCGGCGCGCAGGTCGGGCCGGGTATCGAGGGCGATCTGGCGAAAATCTTCGAGCGGCTTCAAATCGCTGGAGAAGTCGAAGGGCCCGGTCACGTCGAACTGCTCGACCGGGGTGCGGTCGTCGAGCAATTGAAGGAGTTGAATCTTCGCGGTACGCAGATTGACGATGGCCGTTTGAATCTCCGATTCGTATTGCACACGCAAGAGCTCGATGCGGTCCAGGTCGATTTGCGCCAGGTCGCCGGCGCGAAAGCGGTCGCGGCTGATCTCGATGATGTTGTCGTAGTAGGTCAGATCGGCTTTGGTAAGTTCGAGAATCGATTTGGCTTCGAGAGTCTGGATGAACTGCGAACGCAGGTCGAAGAGGAGATTGCGCTCAAGATCCTCGTGCTGCGAGCCGGCGATCTGCGTGCCTTCCTTGGCGCTCTCCAGGCGCAACTCGCGCTTGTGCTCGCGCTCATGCAGGTAGTTGATGCTGGGGACGAGCTGGTCGCCGGTAAGCGGCAGCCAGTGGGTGCCCAGACCGGGGAGCGTGTGCGGAGCGATCTGCAATCCATCGCTGGACAGGCCGATCCCCGGATTGGGGCGCAGAAAAGCCGTGATCTCCGCCGCCTTCATCTCGTCCACAGCGAGGGCATCGGCCTTGAGCGCGGGATTGGCGGCTTCAAACCTCGCCTTCACCTGCTCCCATGTGAGGCTTGTCTGCGCTGAAGCCAGGGCCGTGGCCGAAACCAGCAGGGCGGCCGCAGCCGAGGCGGAGAGATATGGGATGAAGTGCTTCATACACAGCCTTTTGCGCCGGGGTTTGCACGGCTGACACAGGAAAGTATAGAGGCCAAAGATGAAGAACTCGAAGGATCAGGCGGCCGGCGGGGGGCGATTCTGGACGGAAGCCAGGGCAGGATAGTC
Source organism: uncultured Acidobacteriaceae bacterium (assembly GCA_963799145.1). Lineage (GTDB taxonomy): Bacteria > Acidobacteriota > Terriglobia > Terriglobales > Acidobacteriaceae > Telmatobacter. The sequence continues at coordinate 6,047 of CAWCWQ010000223.1, forward strand.
GATCGTCGGGGCGGGGAGATTGCGGACTGCGGAGAATGACGGAAAGCCTGAGAAGAGTTCAGCCGCAGCTGGCAGCGGCTGCGCGGCAACCGCCGGGAAGATGGATTGCGAGCCGGCGGCAATATGGTCCCGGCGCAGAGTCGAGTCGGTCTCGGCTGGATTCTGAATCGCCTGCAAGTCATCGGTCACGGAGATGACCGGAAACAGGATCAGCAGAAGCACGGCCAGAGCGACAAGCTGCATGGGCCGGTCCTTCATGCGTCCGTCCGGGCCACAGCGCGGGGCAAAGCGCAGCCACAGCCAGACCATCAGCGCGACCAGCAGAACCCAGGCGAGATTGAGGAACAACTCCATGCTCAAAGCCGATTTTACATCAATGTCGCGCACCGGTTTGACGGGATCGATCCGTTCCGCGCTGCACTTCATTTAAGAAACAGCGGGCAGTAATTCTCCGCGGCCCTCGAGAAAGCCACCCACCGGGGACCGCTCGGCCCCGACGCCCGATTGCGCAGCGGCAAAATCCTGCCGCTTGCCCCACCGCGCGGGTTTGACCGGGCACGGGAATCCTCTTATGATGAACAGGTTGGCCTCTGGCGGCCGGCGCAATGCCCCAGCCTAAGCCGGCATGGCGTCAGGATGCCGCTCGTCGCGCCTGTTGCCCCCTCGTTCAATGGTAGGACAGCTGACTCTGGATCAGCATATCGGGGTTCGAATCCCTGGGGGGCAGCCAATAGAAAACAAACGTTAGAACTTTCCGTTCCTCCACGATCAGGTTTCGAGAACCGAACTTGGTCCAGAATTTGGTCCAATTGCGCGCCGAAAGGACTCCGAATTCTCACCTGTTGTCCTCTGTAGGTCATTGAATGTACATATACTTCAGCGTTTGCCATTCGGCTGTTCACCGGCTACCTTTGACTCGCGGATCGGGGCGCGCTGTCTCAGTTCGGCGCCTTGCGGCGTCCAGCCGGCCAATGGCCGGTAGCCGCGGTAATGCCTGCATGGAAAAGACGCCACAAGACCAGCAGCCATGAAGGGTATTACCGCCGCACTTATCGGTTCTTCCCGGACAACGCGGTGATCCGTATCACCGCGAGAACTGGATTCTGTGGTAGGCTGAGACCATGTTGACGGGCGTCCTCCAGCGCGCGGCGGTAGCCATTTTATTGATGGGTACGATGCTTGCGCCGCTTGGAGCCTGTCTGCAGCGGACCCATAAGTCCGCGCACAGTTGCTGCGCGCCCGCAACCGCGCCAGACAGCACCGCGCAGGCGAATTGCTGCGCCGCCCGCACCACCACGCCGGCCGCCGTCGTTGCACCAACCCTTCCCGCTCCGGCCCCGATCGCCGTTGCGCGAGAGTGCATAGCCTCTGAAGAGAACGCTGCCCCAAGTGCATTTTCGGCCTCTGCTTTCACCCTTCCGCATTCTCCGCCCTTAGGGATCTCCGTCTTAAGAATCTAGCTTTTCGCCTCCGCTGTGGCCTTCCGTGGCGCGCATTTCCGCGCCTTGGAGTAGTCCTGCCGCCTTTTACCGTGGAGTTGAAAAGTGAAGCCTATCTGTGTTCTTGCGCCGTTGGTTTTGGCGCTATCGATTTTCTGTGCTGGACAAGCGGAGTCTCCCTCCGGTCTCGATCCCGGGCATGCCGCAGCCCCCGTGTCAGCCGATGAGGCTGTTGCCGAAGCTCTCCAGGCCAATCCGGAAATCCAAGCGGCTGTGCGGCGCCTGTCGCTGGCTCAACTCAAGGCCGGGACTGCGCGCAGCCTCGAAGATCCCATGCTGATGATGCGCGATTGGGATACGCCCCTGCGCAAGCCATGGGACCTGAATCAGGCGCAGTTCATGGTCTCGCTGCAACAGACGTTTCCGAATCGGCAGAAGCGGGATTTGCGCGCAAAGCTGGCGGAGGACGATGCAGGCGTGGCGGCCATCGATTTGGAAACCTTGCGCCAAGGGGTCTCCGCGGAGGTCCGCAAGCTCTGCGCGGAACTGATGCGCAATGCCGATGAGATGAAGGTGCAGGACCGCCAGGCATCGTTGCTGAAAGAAGCTCTTGCCGCGGCGCTGGCGCAATACACCACCGGCAAGGTCCCCCAGGCCGATGTGCTGCGCGCGCAGATGGCGCTGACCCGCCTGAACGAGCGCCTCATCGAGTTGGAAGAAGAGCGTGACAACGCGCGCGCGCAGTTGAACGCGCTGCGCGGCCATAGCCCGGATGAAGCAATCGAGATCTCCGGCAGCTACTCAAGCCCGTCCTCACTGCCCGCAATCGAGGAACTGGAACGCATTGCAATCGAGCGCCGGCCTGAGCTGGCGGGCTTGCGCGCACAGATTGCGAAGTCAAGGGATGAGGGAAGACTGACTCGACTGGCCATGAAACCCGACTTCACTGCCGGTCTGGGGTACATGCTGATGCCGGCCGGCTCCACGGCGCGCAACGCGTATATGGCCGAGCTGTCGATGAACCTTCCCCAGTTGAATCGCGAGCGGCACGACGGCGAAGCGAAGCAGGCCGATGCAGCGGCGGACGTGTCGCAGGCGGAACTCGATGCGCGCGCGTCAACGGTCTTCCTTGAGGTCCGGCTGGCGCAGATCGAATTGCTGGCCGCCGGGAAGCGCGTCAAACTCTATCGCGATACGCTGCTGCCGCAGGCGGAAGCGTCGTTCAAAGCCTCTACCGCTGCGTACCAGAACAACCGCGCGGAGTTTGTGAGTTTGATTGAAGCTCAGAATTTGCTGCTCGATATTCAAATCGCATATTACAAGGCTTCGGCGGCAACGGACGAAGGCGCGGCGCAGTTGGAACGCGCCATCGGCGCACCGATAGCGAATGCCACGAACAGCGGCACAGAGAGGAAAAGCAGATGACAGTAAAGGAAAAGAGATTGTTTGCACTCGGCGTTGGCGCGGGAGTTCTCAGCGCGGCTCTTGTCGTTGGAGTTTTGACTGCGAGAGAGATGCATCCGGTCGCCGCGGCGCAGAATGCGGCAAGTCCCGCAATGACCGATCGACACAAGGCCGCTCAGGCCGCGCAGCAGGGCACCGAACCCGGCACTACGGTCGAGCTGACCCCGGAGGAGATTACCGCGGCGGGCGTGCAGGTAGCCGAGGTGCGCGCCGCGACCTTGAAGACGAACATCGATGCTTTTGGCCGCGTCGAGCAGCCGGAGTCGCAGCTTAACGCAGTGAGCGCATGGATCGGCGGCCGCGTTGACAAGCTCTATGTACAGTTCACCGGCGAGCGAGTGCGCCGCGGTCAGGCTGTGGCCGACCTATACAGTCCCGAAGTGGCGACGGCCATCGAGGAGTACCGGCTGGCGCAGGAGAATCGCAACCAGCTCCGGCAGTCGGACGATACGTATGCGAAGGCACAGGCCGACGTGCTGGTGCAGGCAAGCCAGCGCAAGCTGGAGCTATGGGGAATTGCGGAAAAACAGTTTGCCGCATCGGCAACAGCCGGCGTGCCGCACGTCACCATCTATGCCAACAGCGCGGGAACGGTGGTTGAACGAAAAGTGACCCAGGGACAGTATGTGAACGCCGGCGAAACGCTGCTCACACTCGCCGATCTGAGCGAGGTGTGGATCAAAGCCGATGTCTATGAAGAACAGCTGCCGCAGATTCACCAGGGACAAGAGGTAGGGATTACAGCCGAGGCGCTGCCCGGCCAGACGTTACGCGGCCATGTGGAGTTCATCGAGCCCATTGCCAATCCGCAGACGCGCACCGTGCCCGTCCACGTGCATCTTGCCAATCCCGGAATGCGATTGTTGCCAGGCATGTTTGTGAGCGCCAGTTTCGTGAGCCGGGCCGCGCAGTCCGCGATTGTGATTCCGCGTTCGGCGGTGCTGGATACAGGCGCGCGCAAGATCGTTTATCTGGCCCGGCCCAACGGCGTCTTTGAGGCGCGCGAGGTTCAGGTGGGCGCGCCCGCCGAGGATCTTTTCCCGGTGGTCGGCGGATTGGCCCTGGGCGATCAGGTTGTGCTCAACGGCAACTTCCTCATCGATTCGCAGGCGCACCTCAGTTCAGGCATGTCCGGGCTTTACGGCGGCTCGAAGGAGTTTGCCACGGGACAGCAAGCTCAGACTGCTGCAACTGCTTCTGCAAATGCAAGTGCGGAGGCAAGCGCGGCCAAAATCGACTTTCACGCCGACCCCAATCCGATGAAGGCCGGTGAGGACAATCAATTTCTCGTCAGCCTGACAGATGCGGCCGGCAAGCCCATCTCCGATGCCCGCGTCACGGTCACGCTAATCATGCCCGCCATGCCGGCAATGAATATGCCGGAGATGAAGAGTTCTCGCGAGTTGACGTGGTCGGCGAGCCTGCAGATGTACATGGGCAAAGGCCAGGCGCCAACGCCTGGAAATTGGAACGTGTTTGTCGAGGCGCGCCGAAACGGAAACTTGATTGCATCCTTGCACACACACCTCAGCGCCAGGTAGGAGACACCATGATCAACCGCATCATTGAGTTCTCAATGAAGAATCGCTGGCTGATACTGGCCGTCTATGCAGCGCTGGCGGCCTGGGGCTATTGGGCGCTCATTCACACGCCTATCGACGCGATTCCCGACCTGAGCGAAAACCAGGTCATCGTCTTCACCGAGTGGCAGGGGCGCAGCCCGCAGGAAGTGGAAGACCAGATCACCTATCCACTCACGGTAAACCTGCAAGGGTTGCCGCACGTGCGCACGGTTCGCTCGGCGTCGGCCTTCGGCTTCTCGATGGTGAATGTCATCTTCGAGGACTCGGTGGACATCTACTTTGCGCGAACGCGCGTGCTGGAGCGGCTCAGCCTTGCAAGCAGCTTTCTGCCCTCAGGCGTAACGCCGATGATGGGGCCGGATGCGACCGGCGTCGGCCAGGTCTTCTGGTACACGGTCGAGGGGCCATACGATAACGGCACGCTGCACTCGATTCAAGACTGGTTCATCAAGTACCAGCTCAACTCCGTGCCTGGAGTCGCCGAGGTCGCCAGCGTTGGCGGATTTGTAAAGCAATACCAGATCGATCTCGATCCCATCAAGCTTAGGGCTTACAACGTCGCCCTCAAGGATGTTGTGAGCGCGGTCGAGCGCAGCAACAACAACGTCGGCGCCAAGGTGATCGAGGAGGGCAACACCGAAGAGATGGTGCGCGGCATCGGACTGATCCGCGGCCTGAGAGACATTGAGGAGATTTCGCTCGGCTCTTACAACGGCACGCCGGTTACGGTCGGCAATGTTGGCAGCGTGCAACTCGGCCCCGAGTTCCGGCGCGGCGTTCTGGATAAGGATGGCAAGGAAGCGGTCGGAGGGGTCGTTATCATTCGTTACGGCGCCAACGCCCGCGAAGCGATCGATGCGATCAAGCAGAAAATCGCCGAGATTCAGCCCGGGCTTCCAAGGGGAGTAACGATTGTTCCCTTCTACGACCGCGGCATTCTCATCGACCATGCCGTAAACACGCTGCGCCATGCGCTGATTGAAGAAATCGTCCTGGTGACTCTGGCGCACGTGCTATTCCTGTGGCACTTCCGCAGCATTCTTGTCGTCACCATTCCTTTGCCGCTAGCCGTGTTGGGTGCGTTCCTGTTGATGAAGGGCGCGGGCATCTCCTCGAACATCATGTCGCTGGGAGGTATCGCGATCGCCATCGGCGTGCTTGTCGATGCGGGCATTGTGATGACCGAAAACGTGATTCGCCAGGCGGAGCAATACGATCATGAGCACGGCAACTACCGCGAGCACATTTGGGAGATCACGCTTAACGCGGCGCGGCTTGTAGGCCGGCCAATCTCTTTTGCAATGGTCATCATCATTCTCGCCTTCGTTCCGGTCTTCGCGCTCACCGGCATGGAGGGCAAGATGTTTCATCCGCTGGCCTTTACCAAGACCTTTGCCATGGTGGGGTCCACTATCCTGGCCATCACGCTTGTGCCGGTCTTATGCGCCTTCCTCATCCGCGGAAAGCTGCATCGCGAGGAAGAGAACCCGGTTATGCGCATGCTGCGCGCCATTTACCGGCCCGTGCTGAGTTGGGCGCTGCGTCACCGAGCCATCACGCTGGGCATTGCGCTGGCCTTCTTCTGCGTGGCCGTCTATACCGCGACAACCATCGGTTCGGAGTTCATGCCGCCGCTCGATGAAGAAACAGCGCTCTTCATGCCCATTACCGATCCGCGCATCTCTCTCACCGAGGCAACCAGGATTCTGCGCCAGCAGGACGTCATTATCGCCGCCGACCCTGCCGTCGCCATGGTCGTCGGCAAGGTGGGCCGCGCGGAGACTTCAACAGATCCCGCGCCCGTTAACATGGCGGAGACCACCATCACCTTCAAGCCCAAGGATCAATGGCCCAAGGGCTTGACCAAGGATGCAATTCTCGCGCGGCTCGATGAGAAACTGCGGATACCCGGCGTAACTAACATCTGGACGCAGCCGATTCGCAATCGCATCGACATGCTCTCGACCGGGATCCGCACGCAAATCGGCATCAAGGTCTTCGGTCCCGATTTGAGCGTGATCGAAAAGAAGTCGGAAGAGATCAAGGAAGTGGTGAGCCAGGTTCCCGGCGCGACCGACTTCTATGCCGAGCGCACCACCGGCTCACCCTATCTGGAGATGACCGTAGACCGGCCGGCGGCTGACCGATACGGGCTGAACGTGGCCGATGTGGAAGACGCCATTGAAACCGCCGTAGGCGGCAAGAACCTGACCACCACCATCGAGGGCCGGCAACGCTTCCCAGTGCGCGTCCGCTATGCGCGCGACTTCCGCGAAAACCCGCAACAGCTTGGCGACGTGCTGGTAACCGGAAGCAACGGCGCTCAGGTGCCGCTCAGCAAGGTGGTCACGATCGCCACAACCATGGGACCATCCATGATCAGCAGCGAAAATGGCCTGTTGCGCGGCTCGGTGCTCTTGAACGTGCGCGGCCGCGATGTGGGCGGCTTCGTCGAGCAGGCTCAGCGAGCCGTGGCCCAGCAGGTGAAGATGCCGCCCGGTTACTACATCGAGTGGAGCGGCCAGTATGAAAACCAGATCAGCGCGCGTAAGCGCCTGGAGATGGTTATCCCGCTCGTCCTCGTGGTGATCTTCGTCCTGCTCTATCGCACTTACGGCTCTGCGAAGGAAGCGGCGCACGTTCTGCTGGCGGTGCCGTTTGCATTGACCGGCGGCGTCTTTATGGTCAAGGCGCTGGGGCTCAACTTCTCGGTTGCGGTGTGGGTCGGCTTCATTGCGCTCTTCGGAACCGCGGTGCAAACCGGCGTAGTGATGGTGATCTATCTGGAAGAGGCAGTTGCGCGGCGCGCGGCTGCCGATGGCGTACTCACCCGAGCCGGCCTGCACGCCGCCGTGATGGAAGGCGCGCTGCTCCGGCTCCGCCCCAAGGTGATGACCGTAGCCACGGTGGTCGCCGGCCTGCTGCCGCTACTCTGGTCCACGCGAACTGGGGCTGAATTCATGAGGCCGCTCGCCGCGCCGGTGCTGGGCGGAATGGTCAGCTCTCTCGTTCACGTCCTGATTGTGACCCCTGTAATCTTCACCTGGCTTCGTGAGCGGGAGTTGCAACGAGAGTCGATGATATGAGAAGTGAAGTTAAGAGACTCGGCCCTTCGCGCCCAGTGGCTCTGGATGGATCTGTCCATGCAATTCGGCGAGGGTCCACGCATAGCCGCCGCCAGATCGTTTTTCCATGACCCGCCACCGAAGGCACAATCGGATTGCGCATGCTGGCTCGTTGGATTGGGCGAATCCGGAGCCTGTTCCTCCGCGATCAGGTTTACAGTACCGGACATGGTCCAGAATTCGGTCCAATTGTTCGCCGAAGTGACTCCGAATTCTCCTCTGTTGTCCTCCCTATGTCGTTGAAAGTTAAACGTACTCCAGCGTTTAGCATTCGGCCCTGTTACCAATCCTCTACCAGACTTTGAATTGAGGGGGCTCGGGCTGACTCGTGGGGGATCGGCCCGATTCTCTTGCATTGGCTCCCTCGTTTGCAACTGTTACAGCGGAGCGGCATTTTCATCATTGCGGCCTCCTGGCGGAGTTCTGTGCGTTGGTTCGACAGAGGGCTGCCTGTTCCTGGATCCTCTGCCACTCGGGGATTCACCAATCGCCGTTCAAGGAAGGCGAAAGTTCCCGTCGGCTGAGGTTTCAGGCATGACTGCCGAGACTTCCCATATCCGCACTGCCACCCACGACTACATCCGTCACGGGACGGTGACGTTGTTTGCCGCGCTGAACTATCTGGAAGGAAAGATCGTTTCCATGCTGGCCGGCAAACACCGGCATCGGGAGTGGCTGCGGTTTCTGAAGAGAATCGACCGCCAGACCCCCAAGGGCCTGGACCTGCATCTGATCGTGGGCAATTACGCCACCCACAAGCACCCGGAGGCGCGGGCGTGGCTGGCCAAACATCGGCGCTTCCACCTGCACTTCACGCCCACTTCAGCTTCGTGGATGAACCTTGTCGAACGGTTCTTTCGCAACCTGACCGTGGATGTGGCGCGAGAAGGCAGCTTCCGCCACGTGAAAGAGCTATGCGACCAGATCCTGGCCTACCTGGCGGAACGCAATGCCAACCCGACCCGCTACACC
>CAWCWQ010000224.1:0-13837 GCA_963799145.1 uncultured Acidobacteriaceae bacterium
TGGGCTAACAACTCTTGGGACTGAATCCCCACCACCCGATTCGGCGTCGAGCCGGTTTGAGGCGCAAGGCTCTGACCAAGGAAATCTCCGGTAACGGTCCCGCGATCCTCTACTTCGGCATTTCTAGTGTTAATTTGGGCATTCGTATGGTTTTCTTCTCCCTTTCATGGAAAACTTGCACATCATTCACCGCATCCCCGTCATACTTCTCCTAGATTCTCCGATCTCAAACCCTTGCCTGGGAGGAACGGGATGCGTGTGCTATGGCTGACAATCGGGATTCTCAGCGGTTCGCAAGCCGCCTGCTGCATTCAGTTGCAGTCGCCAGTTCCGGCCGGCCAACTGGTTCGTGAGGTCGTCTACAACGAGTTGAACGACCACCGCGGCCACGGCTATTGGCGTTATTGGATTGAGCGGCGGACGCCCAGGGAGACGCGGCTCGAGGATCAGGTGGAGACCGCCGAAGGCCCCGTCGCCCTGCTCACCATGAGTAATGGACGCCCGCTCAGCCTGGATGCCGAGGTTGAGGAGGATGCGCGCCTTCAGCGCCTGCTCTCCTCGGCCGCGGAGCAGGCCAAGCACCGCCAGGAGTACGAAGACGACGAAAGCCGCATCGGCCGGATTCTGGCGCTGCTGCCCGATGCCTTCCTGTACGAGTATGACGGCGAAGAGACGGGCTGCCAGCGGCTTCGCTTTCGCCCCAATCCGGAGTATCCCGCCCGTTCCATCGAGGCGCGCATCTTTCATGCCATGAGTGGAACGCTGTGGGTGAATACAAGCTACAAACGGCTGGCCCGCCTGGACGGCCGCGTTGGGGAGAACGTGGACTTCGGATACGGAATTCTGGGCCGGCTCTACAAAGGAGGCTGGTTCAGCCTGGAGCGCGCTCAGGTGAGCCCGACGGACTGGAAGACCGAGCGCCTGGAGGTGCATATGATGGCCCGCGCTCTGCTGCTCAAGACATTCGCCCGCGAGACCAGCGAGGCGCGGGGCGGCTTTCAGCCTGTGCCCTCCGGGATGCATCTGGCCGAGGGAATGGCCCTTCTTGAAGAGAACCGGGCCCAATCGACGGGTCGAGGCCAGGTTTCGGCTTCGGTCCCGCGGAGTACCGCGCTGGTCGCCCCAGGGGTCCTTGCCCTGCGGCGCTAGTTTCTGGATCGTTCGCCGGCCGGCCCGATCGCACCGTCGCAGAATCGGACAGTTTGCCTCATTACCGGACAGTTTCACCCTTCGACTAGGCAGGACTGTCTCAAATGCGGACAGAAATGCCTCGAAATCAGGCAATCTGCGGCAAATTGGGGCAGTGTCGTCAACAAGATTAAAGTTTGCTCCCCGGCGCGCCGATATGAGGGACATGGCAAGTCCTTGAACCGTCTCTAAAGCAGGAGCGACCGAAGATGGGAATCACTCCAATTACCAACCTCATGCCGCTGCCTTCCACGCTCTCCATCGAAAGGGACCTCGAGCCGCTGCCGATGGAGCGGGTCGAGAACTCGGCCCGCACCCGCGATGAATCGTATTCCCCCAGCAACGGCAAGTCATCCCGCGGGGCCGAAGACGACGAACCGGAAGACGAGCTGGAAGAGCTGACAGTCGAAGCCGAAGCCACCCTGCCGCCGGCAAGCAGGGATCGAAGCCGGCCGATCAGTTTCTTTGCCTGAGCGCCAAACGCGAAGACTCAGTTAACAACCAAGCTGGGGCGGACTCTGAACAAGTCCACATCGCGGCTCGTCTTGAAAGGGTACGGCCGGGTACGGGGAGCTCTCTGGGTCGTGTGCCGTGCGACAAGCGGAACTCTGTTTCTTTCTGCAAATCCCCCTTTTCAGTTAGGGAGACTCCCCAAACCCGCTGTGTAACAGGGCAGGACTTCGCAGGCTGCGGAAAAACTCCTCTCGGGCCGGCAGACGCGTCAGGGCTGACGTTAGCCGTGCCGCAAACGCAATGGAATCAATGCCGGGGTTAAGCCCCCGATGGATGGTTCCCCGCGATCTGGCCGTTCACTACGGACTGCTGAGATGGCTCTGAGGAGGCGAGCAGATGAGCAGACATCTGCGGAGGAGCCTCCCGGAGGCATTCAAGGCCGAGATGGCCTTGGCTGCCCTCGTCTGTTTTTTGGGGACGCACTTCAAAATCCTGCTAATCCGACGTTGACGAGTTGCCGGTTAAGCTTGACTAAGGCAGTATGGAATCTGTGGCTGGGTGAGCCCGGCCGGAGTGGGGAGGCGAGATGAGCGGTGCATCCGGGTCTGCGATCAGGTTTGGAACGAGCGGATGGCGGTCGATTGTGGCCGATGAGTTCACGGTGGCCAACATCCGGCTGGCGGTGGCGGGAATCGCCGCCTATGTGAAGACTCAACCGGAGCCGCACCGCGTGCTGGTGGGGCGCGATCCGCGGTTTCTGGGCGAGCGGTTTGTGGCCGAAGCTGCCAGCGTGCTGGCCGCGGCCGGGGTTACGCCCATCGTGATCCCGGAGGCTGCGCCCACGCCGGCCATCGCCTATGCCGTGCAAACACTGAAGACCTCCGGGGCCATCAACTTCACCGCCTCGCACAATCCGCCGGAGTACAACGGCATCAAGTTCTCTACGCACGACGGCGCTCCGGCGCTGCCGGAGGTGACCGGCCACATCGAGGGGGCGATTGCCGGAATCGTCTCCGGCGGCGAAGATATTCCCAGCCAGAAGGCGCCCGCGGGCGGCTTCGAGACGGCGGACGTGAAGCCCGCCTTCCTCAAACGGCTGGCCGAGCTGGTGGACCTGAAGGCCATAGCCAAGTCGGGCATCAAGGTGGTCTACGATCCCTTCTGGGGCGCGGGGCGGGGCTACCTCTCCGAGGTGCTGCGAGGGGCAGGAGTGCAGGTCGAGACGGTTCACGACTATCGCGACGTGCTCTTCGGCGGCCATGCCCCGGAGCCCAGTGACGAGCTGCTGGGCGACGCCAAGGCCAAGATGCGGGAGATGGGCGCTGACCTGGGCGTGGCCACCGATGGGGATGCGGACCGCTTCGGCGTAGTGGATTGCGACGGGACCTTCATCCAGCCCAACTACGTGATTGCGCTGCTCTTCGACTACCTGGTGGAGACGCGTGGCTGGCGGAACGGCGTGGCCAAGAGCGTGGCGACGACCAACCTGATCAACGCGCTGGCCGAGTACCACAAGGTTCCTCTGTTTGAGACCCCGGTAGGCTTCAAGTACATCGGCGAGCTGATTATTCAGGACAAGATCGCCATCGGCGGCGAAGAGTCGGCGGGGCTGACCATTCGCGGTCACGTACCGGAAAAGGACGGCGTGCTGGCCGGCCTGCTGATGGCCGAGATGGTAGCCACGCGAGGCGAGAGCGTTGGCGCGCAACTGAAGGAGCTGTTTGGCAAAGTTGGTTCCTTCTATCCCGTTCGCGAGAACTTCCGCTTGACCCCGGAGGCGATGGCCGCGTTCACTGAGAAGATGAAGGCCGATCCGGCGGAGCTGAGCGGCCGCAAGGTCTCGGCAGTTGTGCGCACCGATGGGCTCAAGCTGATCCTCGACGACGGTTCCTGGGTCTGCTACCGGCTCTCCGGGACGGAGCCGGTGGTGCGAGCCTATTCCGAGGCGCGCGACGAAAAGGATATGGAAGCCCTGAAGGCAGCGGCGGAGACATTTGTGCTGTCTTGAGCGTGGATCGAGTTTGAATGGCGGACGCGAAGATGCAAACTGACAAGGATGTGGCGGAGAGGGCTGGCGGTCCCATGCCCAGGCGCGCGCTGGACTGGACACTGCGAGTATGGCGTCCGGTGGGCACGGTGGTGGCCGTGAGCTTGGCGTTGCTGCTCACCTGGCACGTAATCAACGGCAAGAACGGCTTGACCGCCTGGCACAACCAGCGGACTGAAGACCATCGTTTGCAGCGGGAGATCAAGGATTTGGAGAGGGAAAACGCCGGGCTCCGGGAGCGCATCGAGCGGCTCAAGTCCGACCCCGAGTCCGTGGCGATGCTGGCGCGCGAAAAGCTGCACTACGTCAAGCCCAACGAGGTGATCGTGCCCCTCGCGCCCCAGGAACAAACGCCGGCGCAGCCGGCCGCGGCGGGGAAGTAGCCGAAGCTAACTAGCTCTGCTCAATGAGGTGCACCTGACCGGGGCGCCTCTTGACTCCGATCTGCGAAGAAAGGCATCAATGGCCGGAAACTCAGACGTAGTTCCGGTAAAAGGTGTGGTCCCAATCGACCGGATGTTCGGAGACGACGAAGAAGACATAGAACTCCTGCGAGACATGGCCGTCGAAGCGGAGGACTATATTCGGTGCTTTTCTTGGTGTAAATCGATCCGTGAATCATATTTTGGCGGTGGCATTGGTGGGGTTGTCGCAATATTCTTCTTTCGAATCGAACCTTCTCGAGCAGGAATTGATGAGTGGTTGTGGGTCGTAATTGGCGACGTTCCGCCAGCATATTTGGTAATCGATGACTGCAAGACTCCGTCCCAGGCGCTGGAAGGTTATGTCAACGAAATGTCCAAGTGTGTAATCCTAGCCAAACAAGGGCGTTCGTCCAAGAAGGTGATCCCGGTGAACGTACCGGCGACCCCAGAAAATGCCGAGGCTTTGGAGGGCAGGCTCAAGGTTCTTCGTGAGGTCATTGTGCCGGCATTTCAATTAGCGGAGATCCAGAGGGCCTGAGAAGCATGACTCAGCGTTTCGGATTCTGATCCCTGACCCCTGATCCCTGACCCCTGTCTCAGAAATCCACGTGCGCCCGCACCGACCCCACCCAGGCCGGGCCGCGGTCGCGGTTATAGCCGGGGTTCGAGATGTGCTGCACATCCAGGGCGTAGAACAGCCCGCGCCAGGCGTGCCAGTTGTAGTAGCTTTCCACGATGTTCTCGCGGCCGTAGTTGAGGTTTCCGTCGCCCAGCAGAAAGCCGAGGCCGCCCAGTCTCAAGTAGTTCTGGTGGTCGCGCTTGATGGCGTTAGAGACCACGGCCAGGCCGATCTTGTCCACCGGGCGATGCCAGCGGGTTCCGGCGTAGTCGGCGCCTGCCTCGACGGTCTGATCGACCTCGGTGTAGGCAAACGACTCGTGCTGGCCTTCGTTCCAGCCGAAGCGGCCGAAGACGCGCAGATTCTCCGTCACCTCCTGCTCGGTGTTGTAGCCGAAGCCATATTTGAGCGCGCTGAAGTGCTCGTGGAGCAGGATGTTGGGCGTCTTGTCGGCGCCGGCCAGAAAGGCGTCGACGGCCTCGCGATACCTTCCCATGTGGGCGCGGTTGGCGTAGAAGAGCACGCGCTGCGTCCCTTTGCGTTTTGGAACGAAGCTGTGCCGCAGCTCGAACTCGCCGTTCTGCCCGTGGGCGCGGCTGAAGGCCCAGTCCATGTCGATGCCGTTGGCCACGGTGGGCATGGCGAAGAGGCCGTAGCGCAAGCTCCAGATCCTGTCGTCGTACTCGGCCATGCCCGCCCACCGTGTAGCCGCGGGTGTCGGCGGCGTAGTCCCAGGCGCCGTTGTTGTCCACCGTCCAGTTCATGAACTGCAGATGGCTGTCGGAGCCGGGGCCGTTGACGTCGAAGAAGTCGGGCAGCGTCATCTTGCCCACGCGAAACTCGATGCGGCGCAACGGGCACGCTGGGCGCCAGCGCAAAGGGCCCCGGCTCCTGCTCGGTGGTCTGCTGGGTGAGTCCGATCACCTGGTGAATCTCGTAGCGGGCCAGGTACGGCGTGGAGCCCAGATTGGGGTTGCGCACAACGTCGAGGTTGGTGAAGCCGGCCAGGCCCAGGGCCTCGCTCAGGCCGCGTCCGCCGGCGCTCTCAATATCGAGGATGAGGTCGTTGTTGTAGCGGATGGAGTGCGTGGGCCGGATGGCGGTATAGAGCGTGCCCAGCAAGGAAGTCTTGTATTCGGCGCTGTTGCGGAAGCTGTTCGGCCCCTCGTAGAGCGAATGGAACGGCAAGCGGCCCTGGAAGATGATGTTGGCCTGGCCGGAGATCCAATAGAGCCTTTCGGGGTGCGGGACCATCGAGACGATGGGGGCGTCCTGAGGCTCGCGGCCGACAGGACTTGAGTCGGTTGCCTTGTGTCCGATTCCGTCATTCTGGGGATCGGAGGGGCTGTTCATGGCAAGTGACTGAAGGGGATGAGTTTGCGGCTGGGGCGCGGCGGGCAGGGAGTCGGGAGCCTGCGCCGCCCCAATGCCTGCGGTCAGCAGAAGTCCTAGAGCCGGGCGGACCAGCGCGTGGGCTATTTCTCCGACAACGCGGCGCGGATTGTGACGTTGGCCGAAGAACCGGAGCATTGGAGAGCCTTTGCGGTTGGATGCGCGACGCGGCGCGGCGGGGCTAGAATAAGAGCGCAACTATACCCCCACTCGGTTAATACCATACCGGGGGTAGGTATTGTCAATATGAGGAGGCTCGCGATGTCCCATCCGGAGCGGGAGAAGGTCAAGCTGTTGCAAAGATTGAAGAAACTGCGCGGGCAGTTGGAGGCGGTGGAACGTTCTCTGATGGCGGACGAGGATTGCGGCGGCCAACTGATGCTGCTGGCCGCAGTGCGCGGCGGAGTGAACGGATTGATGGGCGAGGTGCTGGAGACCCATATTCGCTTTCACTTGCTGGATGGAGCCAAGGAGCAGATTGCGCCCGAACTGGCCGAAGACCTGATCGATCTGGTGCGCGCCTATTTGAAGTGATGTCATTCAGCAGGGATCTGGCGTAGCGATCGGGCGCCGCGCGGGGCAATTCCTGATAATGGTAGCGGATCGGCGCGGCGGGGATTGTTAACGTCCGGTTGGTTCGGAAGGGCCGGGGACCGGGATATGATGGATTTGACGCGCGCGTGGGGTGAAATTGCCGTCGAGCGCTCGCCTGGGTGCCCCAGGTCCCTCGCATTTGGGGACCTGGGAAAGCACGAAATCATCGAGAAGCGTTACTAGGGAGAATCGGCGTCGCGCGCCGCTATTTGAGGAGGGTGTTCTTATGAAATCGTTCAATTCCATGCGCCGGGATTTCTTGCGCGCCGGCAGTTTGGGCGTGGCGGCTGCCGCCATTCCCGCCGTTTCCTTTGCGGCTTCTGTCCAGGAAGGCGCCGCGCCAACCGCGACGGCTCAAGCGTCGCAGGGAATCTTCGACGTTCGCAAA
Organism: uncultured Acidobacteriaceae bacterium; assembly: GCA_963799145.1. GTDB lineage: Bacteria > Acidobacteriota > Terriglobia > Terriglobales > Acidobacteriaceae > Telmatobacter. Next base: position 7,107 of record CAWCWQ010000224.1, read on the forward strand.
TATGGCGCGGCGGGAGACGGCAAGACGCTCGATACGGACGCCGTCAATCGCGCCATTGAAGCGGCGGCGGCCGCGGGCGGCGGGGTGGTTCTCTTTCCTGCCGGCTCGTATCTCTGCTTTTCCATCCATCTGAAGAGTTATGCGCACCTGCATCTGCTGCTAGGCAGCGCCATCGTGGCCGCCGACTCGCCGCACAAGGGAGAGACTACCGGCTACAATGGCGGCGTCTACGATGCCGCCGAGCCCAAGACGGAGTGGGACGCCTACCAGGATTACGGCCATAACCACTGGCATAACTCCCTGATATGGGGCGAAGACATCCACGACTTCAGCATTACCGGCCCAGGCCTGATCTGGGGCAAGGGCCTGTCGCACGGCTACGTCCGCCCCGGAGAAGTGATTGCGCCCTTCATCGCCGAGCAGCCGGGGGTGGGGAACAAGGCCATCGCGCTCAAGAACTGCCATAACGTCCTGTTGCGCGACTTCTCGCTTCTCAAGGGCGGCCACTTCGCCCTGCTGCTGACCGGCGTCGACAACCTGACCATCGACAATCTCCGCATCGATACCGATCGCGACGGCATGGATATCGATTGCTGCCAGAACGTGCGCGTCTCTAACTGCACCGTCAACTCGCCATGGGACGACGGCATCTGCCCCAAGTCGAGTTATGCCCTGGGTTATGCGCGGCCTACCAGGAACATGACTATCTCGAACTGCTGGGTAACTGGGTATTACGAACTGGGATCTGTGCTCGACGGCACCTTCAAGAAGTTCGCTCCCGACTTCCGCGTGCCGCGCACCGGCCGCATCAAGTGCGGCACGGAATCGAACGGCGGTTTCATCAATGTCACCATCTCCAATTGCGTCTTCGAAGGCTGCCAGGGTTATGCGCTGGAGTCGGTCGATGGGGCGCTGCTTGAAGACTTCGCCATCACCAACACTACCATGCGCGACCTTGTCTCCGGGCCGCTCTTCATGCGCCTGGGAGCGCGCTTGCGCGGCCCCAAGGAGACAACCAAGGTGGGCACGCTCAAGCGCATCATGGTCAGCAATCTCGTCTGCTTCGGCGCGCCGCAGAAGATCGGCTCCATTCTCAGCGGAATCCCCGGCGCTTCAATCGAGGACGTGAAGCTGTCGAACATTTACATCGAGACGGTAGGCGGCGCAACACCCGAGGACGCAAAGATTCAGCCGCCGGAGCTTGAAAGCAAGTATCCGGAACCGGGTATGTTCGGACCCATGCCGGCTTCGGGCTTCTTCCTGCGCCATGTGCGCAACGTGGAAATGAGCCACGTGGAGATTGCCAACGCAACGCCGGACGCGCGCCCCGCGTTCTATCTCACCGATGTAACTCGCGCGGACTTCTTCGCGGTAACGGCTCCGCGCAACGCGGACGGCGCATTCGCATTGCACGACGTGAAGGATCTGCGCATCGGCTGGAGCCGCGCGGCCGCCGATACAACCCTGGCAACCATCGACAGCAAGATGTTATGACTGGCGCGAAGGGCCACGCCGCCTGGCGTGGCCCTTCGCATCCTGTCGAAGTCGGTGCATCAGCGAACGACGATAACTCGCGTCTCATAAGCCTGTAGCTTTAGCTGGACAGTCAGGTTCGCTCCCGCGCGCTTGGATTGCATCGCGGCGATAGTTCCGGTTTGCGGGTCCCAGGCCTCCGCCGCGCGCCCCTTGCTTATCAGAGTTACCGCGCGATCGCTGGCCTGCGCGCCTTCATTGAAGAAAAGGTACACATCGGCGTTTTTCCATCTGCGCTTCATCACGCGCAGAGCCTTGTCCGCGGCGTCCAACCGCACGACCGGCGCGATCACCGCCGCATCAACCGCCGCGAGTACTTCGCTGGATACGACTTGCGGGGCTGGGGGTTCCGTGGGCGGTTGAGCGGGCGGCGTGGGAGTGTGCGCCAACTGCGCGTCCACCACGGTTGCCCACGCGAAGTCCGCAGCCGTCGCCGGGGTTGCGTCGCGGATGGTCCGGCCCGAGATCCACTTCGGCGCGCCACCAAGAAAGAGAACCTTGCCGCCGCCCTGCGCGAATGCCTTGAGCCGCGCCCGCGCCTCGCTTGAGATCACCAGCGGCGCAGGCAGAATGACCGTGCGATAGCTGTTTCCGCTGAGGGTTTCGAAGCTGCCTTTCAGCGCCTTCAGGTCGCTGGCCAGCGCGTCTTCGTCCACGATATCGAAGTCGATCTGACGCTCGCTCAGCAGCCGCTCGGTGGAAACAAACTGCGTATCCGAAGCATCGCTGCCCAGCCACATCGAACTCGACGGCAGAAACAGCGCCACGGTTGCATCGGGCCTGCCCATGGCCATGAGGTAACTCAGGCGGCGGGCATAACTCAGCAGCTCGGGAAATCCCGGCTGGCCCATGAATCCGGAAGGCGGCCTCGCCCCGGCAGAACTGGCCGGAAAGTACATCGTCTCGATCTGGTTGACTCCGCGGACGAACTGCTCATTCAGGATGTAGCGCGCCATCTCGACATCCGGGGAGGGCCGGTAGGCGGCAAAGCTCTCGGTGAAGGCGCGCGGCTTGCCGTAAACATGCGCGGCCGAACTTGCCAGGCGCGGAAAATCGGAGATCGTGTCCTTCCATATCTGATGCCAGATGGTATCGATGCCGGGCACTTCGACCGCGCGCATATCGCGAAAGAACGATCCCTCGCTGCGCGTCAGCTCCATCTCCAGCTCTTCGTGGTTCAGGTGGACCTGGTACTCCAGATGGTTGGCCGCGCACCAGTCTCCCTGGGGCTTGAAAAACCCGGCTGCAAACATCTGCGAGAAGACGTCGTAGTAGTCGCCCTCGATGCGAATCTGCTCCGGCGTCAGATGGATCGCCATGCCGGGATCGCGCCGCGAAGGAGTCTGCGCAAACAGCGCCGCATAGGGCTGCACGTCGTAGCCTTCGATGGCGCGTAAAGCGCTCGAAGAACTTCGGCGTCCAAGGCAGGCCGGGGATGGAGTAATCTGGCTCGTCGCCGCGGAAGCCCAAGATCGTCTTGCCGAATTCGTCGCCCACGTTCTTTTTGTATTGCTCGTGAGTGAAGAGCAGGTACTGCTCCGTCGCCGTAGGATCGAGATAGTCCTCGAGCGACTGCGAGGTGTCTTTGACGCGCTGGGGATTGGTGTCGGAGCGCGTGGGCGAGGTGCGGAACTCGTGATCCACAATCAACACGGTCCACTTGCCCTTGGGCGCGGTCCACTCCAGCGTGTTGCCCACGCAGTGGAAGTGGAATCGCCGTCCCGTCCTGGTCCACTGCCGCCGCGCTCACGGTTTCCGGCGGCAGCGTCTCATTAATAGTTGCGCCTTCGGCGACGGGGATCTTCTCGCGCCACCTCAAGGGCCTGCATCCTCAGCTCGGGCTTCTCCGTGGTGAACTTCCCACCGGCGAAGCCGCTGGGGTAGCCCGCGTCGTCCACAATCCACACGCGCATGTTGCGCTGTTTCGCTTCGGCCACAAAGTTGCGGAAGAAGGCGAAGTACTCCGGCGACAGGTACGCGAACGGCATGTTATAGCCGGCCTGCACGGTGACCGCCTGAAAGCCGAGGCCATGCAATGTATCCAGATCGCGTTGCACCTGGGGAATGCTGACCGCGCCGTTCAAGCCGTAATAAGGCTCGGGGCCGTATTCGGGCCCGGGAGCGTTCCATTGCGCCGCCACCTGGGCCGCCGTCGGGTTCTGCAACTGCTGCCAGGGCTGCTGCGAACTGGCCGCCGCGGCCGGCAACAAGAAGGCTGCCGCCATAAGGGTCACACACTTCAGCGTCGTCATGATTCCTTTGCTCCGTCCTCGATAGGCTGGCTCCTGCGCCCGGCCTGTCGGCTTTCCACTTCGCATGGTACACTTTTTCGATATTGGAATGCGCGCCTTTTTGCTGACCGCCCAAAGCGGCAGCCAATGTGCGTGCGTCCGTGGCCGAAAGGAGCGATTCTCGTGCCCATTCTTTTCAAGCGGTTTGGAAGTGGGGTTTTCAGCATTCTGGCGGTGGGGCTACTTGCTGCTCTTGCTGCCGGCATCGCCGCGCAGGCGCCGGCAGCAGCGCCGGCGGCGGCTCCCGTTCAGCCGACGGAGCTTGCCGGCCTGGCCCATGCGGCCATTCGCGTAGCCGATCTGGACAAGTCTCGCGACTTCTATGCGAAGCTGGGCTTCGAAGAGGCCTTCGCAATGAGCCGGGATGGAATGACGACCCAGTCCTTCGTCAAGGTGAACGACCTCCAGTTCATTGAACTGTACCCGCAGGGCCGGCCCACCGACACCGTCGGCTTCATGCACGTCTGCTTCGAGTCACCGGCGATCGACGCGCTGAATTCGGCCTATGCCGCGCTCGGTCTCGCGCCCATTCCGGTGCGCAAGGCCGCCGCCGGCAATCTGCTCTTCACCATGTCTGGGCCGGAGAAGCAGAACATCGAATACACGCAGTACATGCCCGGCTCCAGGCACAGCAACGACAAGGGATTGCACACGGTCCTGGCCATCAACTCGGCCGACGACGAACGCAATCCACCGCAAACGGGTGTCACCGACAAGGCGCTGACGCAGGTGAAGAACGCGCGCCTCTATTTGATCCCCGCCAGCACGGAAACGCACGGGCACAGGAAGACGGGCTACGCCAAATTCTGGGCGCCACAGCTGGTGGATTTCTTGCGACGCTTCCCCACCGGCCGGTGATGCAATAGCGCGCCCCTTCGCCGTCATTGCGAGGAGCAAAGCGACGAAGCAATCCAGAGCAACTGCACCGACGGTTGTGCGGCTGCCCTGGATTCGTTAGCCGCAAGGGCCGCTCAATGGCGGGTCAATATTTCAGGCCACTGGTATAAATGATGTTCTGACTTCACTGACCCGTCATCGCGAGGGTTGGCTTCATCGGAGAGAGCCTTGACTATAGAGATCATCATCCACAATGGACGCGAGCGCGTCGTGATGGACAGAAACGACTACGAGGACCTGATCAACTCGCGGGATGCCGCGATTGCTATGCGCGAGATCGCGGCCGGCGCCCCGACGATCCCCGATTCTGAAATGGACGCCTATCTCGCTGCACCAACGCCCTTGGCGTTTTGGCGGAGCGGGCGGCAAAACTCAGAGCTGCCCTCGCCGATGAGATCGGCGTGTCGCAACCGTTCCTTGCGCAGATAGAAGGCAGATAGAAGGCGGTCGGCGGCAAGGCACCGTCCGCGTCCTCGCGCGTTTGGCGAAAGCCCTCGGCGTGAGGATCGAGGATTTGATTCCTGTACCCGATCGCCCGGGTCTCGGTCCGCCGCTTGCGCCGCCTGCGCCAGCCGGAACGGCGCCGCCGGATAGACCCCCAGCACATGCAGCTCGGGCGAGAAGAACGACAGCTCCTCCAGCGCCCGCCGCAGCGCCGGCTGCTCCGGGATGGCCGTCCACGTCGCACAGGAACTGCGTGGCGGTGAACTGGCCGTCGACCATGTAGCTCTCCAGCTTGGTCATGTTCACGCCGTTGGTGGCGAAGCCGCCCAGCGCCTTGTACAGCGCCGCCGGCACGTTGCGCACGCGGAACACGAACGTCGTCATCAGATCGCCGGCGTCGTCCGGCGCCGGCGCGCGGCCTGCGTCGCCATCGACGTAGAACCGCGTGGTGTTGTGCGCCGCGTCCTCGACATTGCGCGCGCAGGATCTCCAGCCCGTAGATCTCGGCGGCCAGCGACGAGGCGATCGCCGCGTCCTCCGGATCGTTCCATTGCGGCCACCAGCTCGGCCGCGCCGGCGGTGTCGGCCTCCACCACCGGCGTGCAGCGCCAAGCTCCTCAGCAGCCGGCGCACCTGGCCCAGCGCCACGGCGTGCGAATGCGCGCGCTTCAGCGTCTCGATCGTCGCGCCCTGCGGCGCCAGCAGGCAGTGCTCGACGCGCTGGAAATGCTCGCCGACGACGAACAGGCCGGACTGCCGGCAGCAGGTAGTGGATGTCCGGCACGCGGCCGGCCAGGCTGTTCTCGCAGGGCAGCATGGCCAGCTGCGCGCGCGCCCGTCGCGCACCGCCTCGATCGCCGCCTCGAACGTCTCGCAGGGCAGCGTCTGCCATGTCCGGGATAGGCGGTGCGGCAGGCGAGGTCGGAATAGGCGCCCGGGCTGGCCCTGGAAGGCGATCAGTCCGGTCATGCAGTCTTCTCCGTCGGGATCGAGCTCGCGGCGCGCGCGTTCCAGGTCGGCCGGCGTGTCGACGCCGAACGGCGCGTGGTCGACGCGCGCGCAGGCGATGCGCATGCCGGCCTCCAGCGCGCGCAACTGCTCCAGGCTCTCGCGCCGCTCCAGCGGCGCTTCCGGCAGCGCGACGAAGCGCGCCAGCGCGGCGCGGCGAAAGGCGTAGATGCCGATATGGTGCCAGCGCGGCCCGTCGCCCGCACGGGATCGGCGCGCGGGAGAAATACAGCGCCGGCGACACCGCGCGGCCGCGTCGAACGCGCAGGCGGCCTTCACCACCGAGGGCAGCGCGCCTCGGCCTCGTCCGTCGATCGGCGCCACCAGCGTGGCGATGTCCAAGCCGGGTCCGCCAGCGGCGTGAGCACGGCGCGCAGCTGGACCGGCGGGATCGTCGGCAGGTCGCCCTGCAGGTTCACCACCACATCGTGCGCGCCCTGCGGGTCGAGCACCGCGAGCGCCGCATGCACGCGGTCGGAGCCGGAGCGGCAGCGAGGGTCGGTCATCACCGCGATGCCGCCGGCGGCGCGCACGGCCTCGGCCACCTCGGGCTCCGAG
>CAWCWQ010000225.1:0-14516 GCA_963799145.1 uncultured Acidobacteriaceae bacterium
TCTTTATATTGTCATAGACCTAGTGTCCCGGTGAACTCCATTAAGAGCCATGCTGCTGAAACCTGCGAATTTCCCGTAAATTCAATCGCCTGAAAGAGGTGCCGGAATTCGCTATGTTCTTTGTTTTCAATTTTCAGCCATCTTCCCAAGGTGAATGTCGCCGGTCCGATCCCGTTTGTGCGCGGCAGGCATTGGATGTGCATGGAGTCGAATTGCAGACCGAAGATCCGCAGGCAGGTGCGGTGCCTGCCGCATTGTGCCGCCAAATGCTAAAAAACCTCCGTGTTGCCCAATACAAGTGGCTCCGGGAATATCGCCGCCATTCAGTCTCTATGACGCCGGGACCATCCATCCCCAGGGCAGCGCCAGGACGCCGTCTTCAAGCGGACGCGCTTTGCCGCCGTGAAGCACCACTCCCCTGACCAGAGAAGATTTGCGTTTCAAATCTTCACGGAAGGCGCGGATACCGGTCGCGTCATTAGGCGTCACCTGACTGCCCGCCTTGATTTCGAGAGCCACGAACTTTCCGGCTTCTTCCAGGATGAAATCCACCTCGTGACCTGAACGGTTGCGCCAGAAGTGCAGTTTGCGTTGCAGGGGATCGAGCGACCGCCAAGTCTCCAGCGTTTGAAACAGGGTTTGCTCCAACCAGAATCCGCTGTCCATTCTCGCCGCCACATCGGCGGACGATCTGATTCCGGCAAGCCAAGCAGCAAGCCCGCAATCTGTCCAAAGCAGCTTCGGCGCTTTGACCAGCGCCGCTGTGGGATTGGTCGCCAGCGGACGGAGGCGCGTGATCATGCATCCGGTCTCCAGCAGATTCAAATACCGGTGCGCTGTTGGGTGGCTGAGCGCAGCGTCGCGCGCTAGGTCAGCCTGGTTGAGCAGTTTGCCGGTCCGTTGCGCGGCCAGCATCATCAGGCGCTGAAAATCGGGCAGGCTGGAGATGGCGCTCAACTGGCGCAAATCCCGTTCAAGATAGGTCTGTACATAGGCGGCAAACCACAGGCCGCGGTCTGCCTCAGAGTTGATTTCGAGCGCGGGCGGAAAACCTCCACGCACGAGCCATCGCGTCCAGTCGCCAGGTTCATCCGGCCATTCGCGCCAATCGAAGTCTGATGCGAACAAACGATCCAGCGGCGACAGCGCGCCTTTGCGCTCCCGCCACTCGGTTGGGCAAAATGGCGGCAGATCCAGGTAGATGGCGCGGCCAGCCAATGTCTCCGCCACCTGCTTCATCAACAGGAGATTGGCCGAGCCGGTCAGGATGAAGTCTCCAGCCCGTCGGTCGCTGTCAACGGCGCGCTTGACGGCAAGCAGAATCTGCGGCGCGCGCTGGACCTCGTCGAGAATAACTGGACGGGTCGAAAGCAGCGAATCGGGGTTGCGCTCCGCCTGGTCGAGAATTCCGACATCGTCGAGAGTGAAATAGGTGCGCGCTGGTTCAAGCGCCTGGGTCAGGGTAGTTTTTCCGGTCTGCCGCGCGCCCGTCAGGACGGTAACGGGCAGGACGCGCAGGGCGGACTGGAGATTGCTGCTAAACCAGCGTGGCTTGATTCTTTTCATGTAATGTAATAAATCATTTCACGGCGTGAAATGCAATAGAAATCCTCGATTCGTTGTTCTGGGCTCTTTACTATTGTGGATTCATGCAGTTGGGAGCAGGCTTCCAGTTTGGAAACTGGAAATCGCATCGTGAAGGCAGCCAATCCAGCGCCCCTTACATATAATTTCGACTGATGGACAGATTGTAAGCATATTAGATTCATATCCATAGCTCCAATCGTGCAACACTATTCGCTCCCACTAGCTCCCATTAACGAAATCGTTTTTTCTGGCGGGCGCATGGACATTGGCGAAAGCTCAAGATCGTTGGGTTTTCCGCGCAAAGGTCTGACCGGGGTCTTCCGCTGCCACTCCACAAAAAGCGAACACGTGGCGAACAATACTGCACCAAAATCGGTGCAGTATTGTACCGAAAATGGTGCATTTTGCCAAGGTAAATCCACTCCCAAATTACTCCCAAAGGGGTGTCCAGAGGGTACTTTTCCGTACTTCCGCGTCGCCATAAGTGCCTTAAAAGTCAGTTATTTACGCGAGCACGCGGTCGCTCATAACCCAAAGGTCGCTGGTTCAAATCCAGCCCCCGCAACCAAATTAATCAATAAGTTACGGTTGAATAGCTTTTTCCTGCAAGACCCCGTTTGACCCCATTCGGAAACGGCCCCAAGACTCCCCAAACTTGCTGGATAGCGACAGACCCTTCGACGGTCTGGTTTGGCACGCAGAAAACCAGGCTCACGACCTGGCTGTTGGCATGGCGTTTGCCGTCTGTCATGGCTTGTCCATAGACGTTCATCGTGGTCTGGATGGAGGCATGACGCATCAGTTCCTGCTGCATCTTCATCGGCGCTCCGGTCTCGTCCAGCCACGAGCGGCACGTGTGGCGGAACGTGTGCCAGCCGAGCGGCCGCAATCCGAAGCGCGAAAGCTTTCGATCATCAAGATCATGGGGCGCTTACGCCTCTTGGTGGAGTCTTTGGCCCGCACGTTTTTGATCGGATTGCGGCGCTTGTTGATGAGAGAGGTGGTTCCGCAAATTCGGACAGGGGTTAAGTGGAGGTTTTGTTCGCCTGCAGCCTAGAAAGGCCTCAACGTGCTTAGTGTTCACCTTGCGCTTGTAACATTTGGAGTCAACTGCGATCTTAAGATTGAGATTCCCTGTATTACGTTCAACCAGCACGTCGATCTGCCGCGAACGCCCGGACTGGCCCATGAGGTGCGCGTTTTGGCGAACGACAGCACCTGGGTTGAGCCGCAGCAATGCTCCAAAGATGTAGGTCTCGTAGGCTGGCCAATCGAGCATCGAGGGCCATAGATCGGTAGCTGCTCTGCTGAAATCTTCATTCTCGATTCCCTTGCTTATTGCAATGCTCGCCGTGCGCCCCAGGTCTCGCTTTGAGACTTGGGAAACCACACCGGCCTTACTCGCTGCTCATGGCTTCTTGCGCCGCTTTGGCGAGAAATCCGGAACGGCTCAAATGGCGGGCTTGGGCATATTCGTCGATCTGCGAGAGCAGCGACCCCGGCAGGGAGATATTGACACGCTTCGGCGCGGGATCGATGCGTGACAAATCGAGGTTGACCAGCATCCACACGCCACCCTCGTAGCGCGGATCGGCAGCCAGCTTTTCCAGAGCGGTAGGAGCGGGGATGGGCAGATTCTCACCGGTCATGTGACATTCCACGGCCTCCTGCGCCATGCGGTTGATCTCCTGCCAGTCGTCCGCGGCGGAAAAGCATCCGGGAAAATCCGGAAATTCAATTCCATGCGCGTGCTTTTTGTCCCCAACCTGGACATAAACGGGATATAGCATTTCTCACCTCCACTGCCAGCCAGCCTGCCGATAGATACTGCGTAACGTGCCGATGGGAAGGTCTTTCTTCGGATGCGGAACGGTCACAGCGCCAGGTTTCTCCGGATGCTTGAACTTGATGTGGCTGCCGGTTTGATGTACCTTGCGCCACCCCTCCGATTCAAGCCTGCGGACAATTCCCGCGCTGTTCATGTGTGTAATTATACACAAAGAGGGCTTGGCGCACTTTCCTATCCGTGGGACGTTGGCATGGCCCAGAGCCTGCACAGAGAGAAGGCGAGCCTCCGTTTTGTTTCCGTCGCCGATCTTGTTATCCTTGCCCCACATGGAAATCGCGGCGATTGAAACTCACGGACTTACACGGCGCTTCGGCGCGCTGACTGCCGTGGACGATGTAACCTTCAGCGTTGCTCCAGGGCAGTTCTTCGGCTTCCTGGGGCCGAACGGAGCGGGCAAATCCACCACCATCAAGATGCTCACCGGCCTGCTGGAGCCGAGCGCCGGGACCATCGAGATTCTTGGCAAGCCGTTCGGCGCCGGGGCGCTCGATCTGAAGCGGCAGATCGGCGTGGTGCCGGAAGGGATGGCGCTGCTGGGCCGGCTGACCGCGCCCGAGTATCTGCGCTTTGTGGGCCGCATGTACGGGCTGGACCGCGAGACCACCAACCGCCGCACGGAAGAGCTGCTCGACTTCATGCAACTGGCCAACGAGACCCGCAAGCTGGTGACCGACTTCTCGCACGGAATGCAGAAGAAGCTGGCGCATGGCCGCGGCGGTGATTCACGGGCCCAAGGTGCTGTTTCTCGATGAGCCCTTCGAGGGCGTGGACGCGATTGCGGCGGGGATGCTGAAGACCATGCTGCAAGGGATGATCAATCGCGGGGCGACGATCTTCCTCACCACCCACGTGCTGGAGATTGTGGAGCGGCTGTGCAGCCACGTGGCCATCATCTCGCAAGGGGCGGCTGGTGGCCAATGGGTCGATCGAGGAGCTGCGCGCGGGCGTGGCCAGCACGCTGCCCGGCGCGGAACGCGAGCAGCGGCTCACGCTGGAAGAGATCTTTCTCTCGATTGTGGGAGCGGGCGGCGAGCAGGAGCCGGCGCAGGAGCTGTCATGGCTGGCGTGATGCAAATCCACAGTTCCTGGAGCGAGTGTTGTGCTATCCCACCCTTGCGACAAAACCAAAAACGTCGCAAGGATGGGGCACCCAGATATTCCGCGAATACACAAGCGAGGCTGGCGTGAACGGGCTGAGAGAGCCCGCGGTAGCCCAGGCAGCGGAGGAATGCTGGGCGCGCAGGCGCGCGCGCAGTATGCGGCCCTGGCTGGTCTGCGCTGGCAGATGTTCAGGAACGGCCTGCGCTCCAAACTCGGCGCGTTTGAGCTGGGCGCGCGTGCCTTGGCTTACATTCTCTATTCCATTCTGGGGATAGGGCTTGGCCTGGGGGTGGGCGCGGCCGCCTATCTGCTGGCTTCCGAAGGAAAATGGCAGTATTTGCCGCTCCTGTTCTGGCCGGTGTTCCTGCTTTGGCAGATGATTCCGATTATGCTGGCTTCGTTTCAGGAGCAGTTCGACATGGGCATCCTGTTGCGCTTTCCGGTGCGCTTCGGTTCGTATTTCTTGCTTTAGGTGGTGTTTGGGCTGGCGGACACCTCGACGATTCTAGGCGGACTGTGCTGCATTGGTGTCTGGTTTGGCATCACGATGGCGCGCCCTGAGCTGTTTGCCTGGACTGCGCTGGGGCTGGCGGTCTTTGCGGCCTTCAACATTCTGCTGGTGCGGGCCATCTTTGCCTGGATCGACCGATGGCTGGCGCAGCGCAAGACGCGGGAGATTCTGGGCGCGGTGTTCATGGTGCTCATCCTGAGCATGCAACTGCTGAACCCGGCGCTGCACCGGAAGAGCCATCCGCGGCGCGCGGATCCTCAATCGGCCACGAGTCCGGAGGACTTGGCCATGGCGGATGCCAAGGATTATCGACGGACGAGGGCCGAGTTCAAAGCCCGGTATGGGCCGTGGCTGGAGACCGCGGATGCGGCGCAAAGATGGCTTCCGCCAGGGCTGGCTGCCGGCGCGCTGGGGCAGTCCGCGAAACATCGATCCGGACAGGCATTGGGGTCGCTGGGAGCACTGGGACTCTATGTGGTGTTTGCAGGGGGTGTGCTGGCGGGGCGGTTGCGGGCCGAGTATCGCGGAGAGAGCCTGGGCGCGGCCCCAAGCCGGAAGCGGGCGCAGCGGCGCGCAGGCCGCTGGCTTCTGGACGGCTCCGGCCCGATTGCCGCGGTGATGGAAAAAGAACTGCGCGTCCTGCTGCGCAGCCTGCCACTGCTCTATGCGGTGGGCACGCCGCTGGTGCTGGCCGTTGTCTTCTCTGCCGCGTTCTTCAGGGGCGGCGGTCAGGGTGGGCACGTCTTCCCCATGGCGGTGCCGATTGCGGTGGTCTATGCGCTGCTGGGCTTCTCGCAGTTGATCTATAACAATATGGGCGCCGAAGGACCGGGGATTCAAGTGTACTTTCTCTCTCCCACGCCCATCAGAACGGTGCTGTTGGCCAAGAACCTGTTTATCTCCGTGCTGTTCCTGCTGGTGGCCCTACTCGCCGGCTTCCTGGCGAGCCTGCGCCTGGGAGTTCCAGGCGCACAGACGATTGCGGCGACGGCGGCGTGGCTGCTCTTTGCCCTGCCTGCAAACCTGGCCGCCGGCAATGTCTTTTCGCTCACCATGCCGTTTCGAATCAATCCGGGGCGGATTGCGCACCGTCGCGGATCGCAGGCCAACGCCCTTCTCAGCCTGCTGGCGCAGTTGGGAGTGATCGCGGTAGGCGCGGCAGTCTTCGGCATTGGCTGGTTCCTTGACGAACTGTGGCTCGCCGTGCCGGTCTTTCTGGCTCTGGCCGCGGGCGCGATCTTCCTTTGGATGCGCGTGCTCCGCAACGCGGACGTACTGGCCAACGGGCGCAGGGATGCATTGATGGCCACGTTGATGAAGACGGAGTGAGAAAGGCAGGGACTAGGGACTAGGGACTAAGGCGCCCTATTCCCTACTCCCTATTCCCTAGTCCCTAGTCCCTGTCCTTAGAACGGAATATCGTCGTCGGAGATCTCGGCAGAATGGGCGTAGTCGTCCGGGGCGCCGGCGGCCGCGGAGGGCCGCTGGTCGAAGCTGGCCGACGAGCTGGCTGAACCTGCAGAGCTTGCTGCCCGGCTGTACCCTCCCGCGCCCCCGCCTGAGCCCTCGTCGCGGCCGGAAAGCAGCGAGAGGTCGAAGACCACGATCTCGGTCTTGTAGCGCTTCTGGCCGGAGTCCTTGTCGTCCCAACTGCGGGTCTGGAGCTTGCCCTCGACGTAGAGCTTGGAGCCCTTCTTCACGTAATCGCGAATGATCTCGGCGGTACGCTTGAAGGCGACCAGCTTGTGCCACTCGGTGCGGTCCTGCCAGTTGCCCTGCGCATCCTGAAACCGGTCGCTGGTTGCCAGGGTGAGATTGGCGACGATGGCGCCGCCGGCGGTGGAACGGATTTCAGGGTCCTTGCCCACGTTGCCCAAAAGGATGACTTTGTTAACACTCTTTGCCATGTTCTTGCTCTCCAGTAATTGAAAAGAATAGCAGACGATCACCGGTTGCGGAAAAGCGCCCGGTTGCGGAGCCATTTGGCTCCGCCGAGGGTGAGCAGCAGCCCGCCGAAGGGAATGCACATCAGGGCGACGATGAGGGCGAACCAGCCGGTGTTGGTGCTGGCGCCGGTGGGCGAGAATCCGCCCAGCACTGTGACAAGCAGCAGGGCGGCCAGCAGGCCAGCGCCCAGGATCGACGCGCCCCATCGCAGCAGTTGGCGGGTGCCGTCGTCGGGCTGCGGTAGATTTGCGTTGCTTGCGGGCATCTTCGATCCCATGAAACTGGAACGGTTGAGGTTCGAGGTATCCCACCCGTGCTATTCGCTCTCTATGAACAGAATAGTCGGATGAGGCAGTTCGTAAACAAAACCAGCAAGTTAGCCACCGCTCCGCGGTGATAGCAAGTTAGCGGGTTGGCGGCAGTTCATTTCAATTGCAACTTGCCGCAGCGAGTCGGGCTGCTCCTATCCTTGCGCCAGGCGCAGCATGACGTAGGTGACAACGCCGGTGACGGAGACATAGAGCCATAGCGGGAAGGTCCAGCGCGCGACCTTGCGGTGCTGCGGGATGCGGCCGCTGAGCGAAAAGAAGAAGGTGACCAGCACCAGCGGCAGCGCCACGACGGCCAGCACGATGTGGCTGGCCAGCAGCGGCAGGTAGACCGAGCGCAGAGCCGCGTGGGCGGGATAGCGAACATCGCCGTGCAGCGCGTGGTGCAGGATGTAGCTGACCAGAAAGAGCGTGGAGAAGCCAAAGGCGGTAATCATGGCCGCGCGGTGGGCCTGGATGCGGCGCGCCCGGATGAAGGTGTAGCCGATCAGCAGGGCGGTGGCGCTGAGGCCGTTGAGCAGCGCATTGAGCGCGGGCAGAAAGGCGTACTGCGTGCTGGATGCCGCGGCGGGATGAACGTAGATAAGCCAGAAGAGAAAGGCCGTGGCCGCCGCGCTGATGAGCAGAATGGCGGCGATGGCGGGGCGGGTGCTGGATCGGGGAGCGACTGCGGTCGTCATGTTTCCGCTTCCTTAGTGCTTTGCCGTGGCGCAGAGCATGAGCGTGGTGAAAAGCAGGGGCAGGTAGAGGACGCTGACCTTGAGCAGATCGCGCGCCAGCATGCGGCTTTCGGTCTCTCGTCCGGGCGCGCAGGATGCCGGCGAAGCGGATGGTATAGGCCAGGTAGAAGAGGCCCAGCGCGGCGGCCAGCACGGCGTAGGTCAGGCCGGCCATGCCCAGCCACCAGGGCGCCAGGCTGACTGGGATCATGATCACGGCGAAGAAGAGCGCCTCGGCCACGGTGGACCAGCCGTCGGGCTGGACCACGGGCAACATGCGGATGCCGGCGCGGGCGTAGTCGTCGCGGTAGAGCCAGGCGATGGCCATGAAGTGAGGAAACTGCCAGACAAAGAGGATGGCGAAGAGCGCCACGGCCGGCCACTCGATGCGGCCGCGGGCGGCGGTCCAGCCGAGCAGGGGCCCCATGGCGCCGGGAAATGCGCCGATGAAGGTGGCCATGGTGGTGACGCGCTTGAGCGGCGTGTAGATGGCGACGTAGGTGAAGGCCGTGAGCAGCGCCAGGGCCACGGTGAGCAGGTTGGTGTGCAGCGCCAGCCAGACCGCGCCGAGCGCCAGCGCGCCCAGGCCGGCCACGATGCCCTGCGGCCAGCGAGAAGCGGCCGGCGGCCAGCGGGCGGTCGGCGGTGCGCTTCATGCGCGCGTCGGTCTTGCGCTCCAGGGCCTCGTTCAGCGCGCCCGCTCCGGCGGAGACCAGGCCGATGCCGAGCAGCGTGTCGAGCAGGCCGCGCTGCACGCTGGAGATGCCCGACTGCATCGAACCGAGGTAAAAGCCGCCCCAGCCGGTGACCAGCACCAGCCCCACGACCTTGACCTTGAAGAGCTCGCGCAGGTCGTGGATGAGCGTGGCCGTGGCGCCGGGATCGGGAGCGTGGATGTGACCCTGTCTGTGAGCCTCGCTCGAACCCGGACCACGCCCGGCGTTCTCAGCCGGCGGTGCGGGGAGCACTGCCGGATCGGCGGCCTGGGTGGCGGGAGTCATCTGGAGGATCGAGTACCTCGGCGGGAGTGCCTGCTGCTGGGAGCCTGTCCCGATGATAGCAAGCGAGGGAGTTCTCGTCGGGAACCCGTGATGCCTGCTTCTTCCTTCAATCCGAGTTGAGCCACGGTGATCGCATGGGCGATGTGCTGATGGCGCCGCCTCCGGTCACCCCAGACGGGCGGCCTGGAGAATCGCTTCCGCGGCCTGGTCGGGGGTGAGCGCGTCAACGGGGATGGAGACGTGGGCGGTGCGGTAGAGCGGAAGGCGGCGAGCATAGCGGCTGGCGAGGTTGGCCTGATCGGCGAGAATGGGCCGGGTGTGCTCGGTGCCGCGGCAGCGGGCCAGCGTGGTGGCCAGTTCCACCTCCAGATGAACGAGCAGCGTGCCCGGAGCAGTGAGCAGCAACGCGCGGGTGCCGGCGTGCTCGATTGCGCCGCCGCCGAGGGCCAGAATCAGGGCCTCGCCGTTGCACAAACGGGCGATGGTGGCTCGCTCGCGCTCGCGGAACCAGGGCTCGCCGTGGCGGGCGAATAGCTCGGCAATGGTCACGCCGGCCTCGGCCTCGATCACCTCGTCCACATCGAGAAACTTCCAGCCCAGACGGGCGGCAAGGAGCGGGCCGACGGTGCTCTTGCCCGAGCCCATGAAGCCGGTGAGAACGATGCGGCGGGGCGGGGTTGCGGGGCCGCGCTGGGCTTCGGGTTGGGCGTGCGTGGTCATCTCAGGTTTCACTCGGCGGAGAAGCGCTCTGCTTCAAAGCTAGCAGGCCGTGGCGCAGGCGGCCAAAACCCTCTCAGATTCCCCCAGCCGCGAAGCATCGGCTTTGCATCCAAGCGGACATGGGTATGCGAGCCTACAACCGTTCCAACCCGATGCGGATGGGCGGCCTGCGCGTCTTGCTCGGCACGCTCGCCGTGGGCGCCGTGTTCGGCTTCCTGGCGCTCTCGGGCTTTGCTCACGTCGCGCGCGCCGGGTTGTGGAACCGGTTTGCCAGCTACGCGACCGGCCGCGCCACCACAATCGACGTCTCCTCCCCCACGGTCGTGGAGAAAATTCGTCAACTGTCGCGACTGGAAACAGTTGTGTATTCGCTCGACAAGATCGTGGAGGGTGAACGCCAGAGCGCTTACCTTCCCGACTTCCTGGTGGGCGACAAGCTCCTTTTGATCGCTCACGGAGAAGTGATTGCCGGGGTCGATCTGGCCCAGCTCAAGCCGGGCGATGTTTTGGTGAAGGGCGACGCCGTTCAGGTCCGGCTGCCCGCGGCGCAGGTGTTCACCACGCGCATCGATAACGGCGGCACGCGAGTCTATTCCCGGACGACCGGCCTACTGGTCAGCGCCGATCTGCACCTGGAATCCCAGGTGCGCCAGACTGCCGAGCAGCAGATTGCCCAGGCCGCGCTCGACGACGGCATTCTCGACAAAGCGCGTACCAATGCCCGGACCAGCGTCACCGCTCTGCTCTATGGCCTGGGCTTCCATACCGTGGATGTGCAGTAGCAAGCCGGTGAGTGGGATGGGGACAGCGCTTCCCAGGTCTCATCGGTGAGAACAGGAGTCACGGCTCTCAGCGTTGGACCGCCCAATTCTCCAAAGCTGTAGCTTTTTCTTGATGCCCGATGAGTATGAACACAGGTACGAAAAGGGCGACGGTAACGGATGCGGAAAACTGCAGGATGTTCGCGATCAGGTCATCTGGATAGTTCGGCCCGATGCTACCGTCATGCTGGAACCTGCGGCCCACTTGTTCCAGTCCAGAGTGGGTGAGACCGCACAGGGAGCGCCATTCCTGTGCTATCCCCTGGAAAAGGCGATATTCCCCGCATCCGTATGCTTGGTCGAGCAACTTCGCCATATCCCGGAAACGTGGGAACGGCTCAGCGCCCTTTTGATCGATCGCTTCTACCTGATCGTCAGTCGCGCATTTTATTATCCACAAACCTCGGAAGGCAGTCTCTACCTGGGGACGCAGGAGCGCTAGGGCCGATCCTCTAATGTTGTTTCTGGACATTGTCAGGATCCCATATTGATGTTCAAGCGCTATTCCGGCATAGGCAAGGGCCAGCAAGTTCCTTGGGGTCTCTTGATAACGAGCCTTGTCCAATGTTGACAGGATGAACTGGTGGAAGTCGTAGTTGTATTTAAGTGCATTGTCAAGGGACATTGTCATCGATTCACCCCTCCGCTCGCTGGGTACGGGAGCCGATCGAATGTCTACCACCCTTTGACGAAGGTTGCCGTCAGCTTGCAATACATGGCATCTTTTTGCGTCGATAAAACCGGAGGCCCATGAAGGTTCGTTGTATTATCAGGTAGCAACAAGAGAGTCGATATTTCGATTTCGTCTCCTGTGTGCAAGTTGCAGCGGTCGAATGACTCCTTGGATATTTTCCATTCTGCTCCATCGGTCATGTCTACAGTCACAGTATCATTAGGTCCTGTTACGTATCTGATCACAGCCGCGTTCGCCAATATGGAGCTATCAAAGTTGTTTTCGCTTGTCTGCCCGTGAATATCAAAGTAGGAATCCAGCATCCTCCATGCCTCCATGCCGCCAGCCACCCCTGCGCCACGCGTCCCGCTTTCCTTCTCCTCGTATGCAAACTCAATTGCCCTAAGTGGGTATATCTGATAAACCCGATCCGGGGAGCCCCCGTCCCTCCTCCACGGAGATCGAATTATGACTTGTCCGCTATATCCTGTGTTGTCGAACGCTCTCCCAAAAGTAGAAGGCATTTCGTAGACAAAGCTAACGATTCTCGTATATGCCCAATCCGCAAGGTCGAGTGCGATGTAGATATTCTTGTCATTCGCTTGCATGACTGAACAAGTTGGGATCGGAAGTTCACTGTTTGTCTTCCGGAGAGCGACAATGTAATCTTCGCAGGCGCTTCTCCCCAGTTGGGTGGCATTTTCCTTCGACCAAGAAATATCTGATTCCTTAAAAGAAGTGAAGAGCCGTTGCCACCAGGCGAGATACCAGTCTTCAGAGAATTCGACCCGCCAGGAGGGTCCCTTCATTGAGGAAACTAAATCCTGCGAAAGAATGGTTTTGTAACGCCAATTATGTTGTGCCATGTATGCATCGGAGATATTTGCGATGCAAATGGGGGTTGTCGAGCAAGCTCCATTCAAGGACTTTTCGGCGACCAAGTCTCCTAATGTTTGGAACAATGCCGATGACCAAGCCCGCCGCGCGTCTCCTTCGAGCACATTCTTCGGCGAAAATATGCTGATGGAGTAGTACCCAGGGGCTTTTTCCTGCTTGCCGGAGCAGAGAGTAGGCTGCTGCGGCAGCGCCGTTGTCATGCGCCCTACGATGTACGCGCAGACCGCCTGTGGGCTTGCGGCGGACGCATTCGGCTGGATCTGTGCCTTCTGACCTTGGGTTGGGACCGCGAGAGATAGGCCAGCGACGACTGAAAAGAAGATGGTTTTTTTCATTACGGCTTTCCTTTTCGACACAACTATAGGCGAATATATGGCGAATGTCAAGGGTTATTTGTGATTGCTTCTTGTTTTCCCTATCGACTGCCGGCGATCATCTGCGCGGCGTGCTGCAGGCTGGTTTCCGTGACCTTGGCTCCGCTGACCATGCGCGCCACCTCGTGCATGCGCGCCCGGTCGTCGAGCAGCCGAATCTGCATCTTCGTGCGCCCGTCGGCTTCGCGCTTGTCGATGAGAAAGTGCTGGTCGGCGAACGCGGCAATCTGCGGCAGGTGGGTTACGCACAGGACCTGCTGGCCGCGGCCCAGGGATTTGAGCTTCTGGCCGACGGCTTCGGCAGCGCGCCCGCCTATGCCGATGTCGATCTCGTCGAAGACCAGGGTGCGGGGCGTGGGCGGCTTGGCTTTGGGCTTCACCGCGCCCTCTTCCACGGTCACCTTGAGAGCCAGCATCACCCGGCTCATCTCGCCGCCGGAGGCGATCTCGTCGAGCGCCTTGAGCGGCTCGCCGGGGTTGGTGGCGATGCGGTATTCGACCTGGTCCCAGCCGGAGGAGGTCCAGTGGGCGGTCTCCGAAGAGCTTCCCTCAGGGGCTAAAGCCCCACCTCCTTTTGCGGCATTTGCGGCACGACTGAAGTCGTGCCCTGATACAAAACCTGGTTCTTCCTGAGCCTGTAAAGCGCCGCCTCCTCTTGCGGCATTTGCGGCACGACTGAAGTCGTGCCCTGATACAAAACCAGGTTCTTCCGCGGCCTGTAAAGTCCCTTCTGCTTTTGCGGCATTTGCGGCACGACTGAAGTCGTGCCCTGACACAAGACTCTGCTTGCCGGCGTTGGGATGGGCGTCATCGGCGGAATGGACGGCCACCTCGAAGCGCGCTTTCATGGCCAGCGAGTTGATCTGCGCCTCGGCCAGCTTGGCTAGCTTCCGAGCGGCGGCTTTGCGCTGGGCGCTGAGGGCTGAGGCGGCGGCGCGATAGGCGGTTGCGGCTTCATTGACCGCTGCTTGCAGCGCCTTGAGGATCTCGTCGCGATCCTCGACCTCGGCCAGCTTGCGCTCCACCTCTTCGCCAAAGGCGATCACCTCGGCGATCGTCTTGCCGTACTTGCGCTTGAGGCGGTCGAGCGCCGCCAGACGGTCCTCGATCTCCGCCAGCCGCTCCGGCGAAGCATCGATCCCATCGGCATAATCGCGCAGGCTGGCGCTCAGGTCGCCCAGCGTGGCCCGCGCCGATTCCAGTTGCTGCGCGGCCTCGGCGAATCGCCCATCGTAGCGCGCCAGCTCCTCGACGTTCCGCGCCGCCGCCCGCAGCGCAACCTCGGCCGAAGCGCCGCCCTCGTAAAGCTGCTCGAAGGCTCCCATCGCCGCGGCGTAAAGCTTCTCTGCGTTCGCAAGCACTCGCTTTTCCGTCTCCAGAGCCTCGTCCTCGCCGGCGATCAGCCGCGCCTCGGCGATCTCCTTTTGCTGGTAGCTCCACAGGTCCACCATGCGCAGCCGGTCCTGCTCGCCCTCGACCATCGCATCGAGCTTTGCCGCCGCCGAGCGCCAGCGCCCGTATGCCTCACCCACCGCTTCGGTCGGAAGCCCGCCAAAGCGGTCGAGCAGCATGCGCTGCTGGGCCTGGTCGAAGCTGGACAGGCTCTCGCTCTGCGCGTGAACCAGCGCCAGTTGCGGCGCCAGGGAACGAGCGCAAAGATTCCGTACGGATCCTCGCAGAGAGACTGCAGTATGGGCAGCGCAAAGGCCGCCGTCTTGCCGCTGCCCGTCTTCGCGCACCCAATCACATCCCGGCCTGAAGCGGATTAATACAATATACTCAGTATACTGCGTTACTACAGAATCAAGCTACGGTGACATATCAAAGAAATTAAAGATAGTAGAAATTAAAGAAGTAATCCCATCAGGCACGATTGCTACAATCGGGCATCACTGTCTTCTATCTCATTGTGCCAACTATCTTATCACCTCTAAATAAGAAAAAAGAAAGAAAAAAGAAAGAAAAAAAGAAAGAAAAAAAGAAAGAA
>CAWCWQ010000226.1:0-14400 GCA_963799145.1 uncultured Acidobacteriaceae bacterium
CGCTTGACGATGCGCGTGGGCTTGCTGCACTTGGGACAGTCGGTCGACTTCGTCGTGTCCATTACCTTCTTGCGGTCACCTGTTTTTGCAATCTTGGCCATCGGTCGGGTGTTTCTCCTTTTGGGGTTGTCTCTGCACACACGCGCTAACGCGGCGCGCGGCTTCAACGGCGCGGTCTCGGCTGCCTCCTCAAGTCGCAAGGGATTGCCTGGACGAATGGGCAAGGGACTTGACTGGAGGGAGCGGGACTCGCTGCCTCCAGTTTACATCAAGGCCGCCAGCGTCGACTGCGGCGTGGCTAGCCGGCTCCGGCTGAGCTGGCTTGGCTGCGGCCTGCCGGGCTGGGCTGCGAGGCGTCCGCGGCGACGGGCTGCACGCCGGCCGGCGGCTGAGCGCCGGCCCGTCCGGATTGGCGCCCGGCTGCGCGTCCGGCTTCTGCTTGGGGAACTGCACTGGCCTCATCACCCCTGCGTCTGCCGGGTCGTCGGCTCGGCAGCTTCTCGCCCGGCTTGCGCAGGCTGGGCGGCGCGGCCGGCGCTTGCGTGTCGGGTCGCGCTCCACGTCGCCCACTTTGGCAACGCGCGTGTTCGCGTCGCCGCCTGGCTCGAGCGGCGTGCCGTCGGTGCGCATCAGCCCCTCCACCTCGTCCTTGGTGAAGATCACCGGGGTCTCGCCCATCTTGGCCAACTTCCACGCGAATCACGCGGTTGCCGTTGATGCGGACAAACTCCACATCTTGGGGCGGCTTGCCGTAGATCCACTCCTCGAAGGGCATCTGCCCGTCCATCTCGCGCGACTTGCCCTCCGGCTGCCCTTTGGCAAACAGCACCATATCTGTGCTCATTCCCACCAGCACATGGTGGTTGAGGATGGCCTCCTTGAGCTTGGTGGGCAGCGTATCCGTGAACGCCTGGACGGGCGTCTTCACGTCGAAGGAGATCAGCGGCGCCAGCAGCGCCTTCACCTCCGCGCCGGTCAGCTCGGGAACATGATCCTTGAAGGCGAGGGTAAGCCGCGCGCCCACCGGATCCTGACCGTCGCCCTGCACAACCGGGCTAGTTGATCGGTCCCACGCCGATCTGGATGTGGCGCAGGAAGCGGTGCTTCGGGTCCGGCCCGCCGTTCAGCTCGAAGATCGATCCGCGCAGTGCTCGATCTTGACGTCGGTCAGCACCACCCGATCGCCGGGCTTGGCCGACAACCCTGCGCTGGTGACCATGTCCAGATAGCCTTCCCCGGCCGGCTCCAGCTTGCCGTTGGCCTGTCAGCGTGAGTCCCTTGTGGCCGCGCGGAAAGGGGCGCATGGCAAACCCCTGCTCCGACTGAAGCAGCCGGATCAGTTCGAGGCGCGTTTTGGCGTCCAGCTCGGAGTTGGTCAGCGGAACGTGGGTCGGCTCGATCTGCTGATAGCGCCGGTCCACGGTGTCGATCGCCTGCCCCGTGGTGCCGTTGGTCACCGCGCCGGTCTTTGTATTGACCGTGACTTGTGCCGTAGCCGCCCCAGCAGAGAGCAGCACTGCGGCTGCGCAACCGCACGCCATCCATCGGAGATGGTTCTTGCAGTTGGCGCCGCTGGCCGCGGGTGGGGATGCCGCCGGCCCTGGCCCCTTGCCCATGAATAGCCCGACCATGGGAGCCTCCCATGCACTCGAACTGCATTCAGCCAAAAGATAGCGCCTTTCCGGCAGTAAAAGCAAATCCCAGCGTCTGGCGGCTGGATATACTGGGGATTCGGGGGGATGTTCGCAATGCCCATTCGGTGGATGAGCGAAGAGGAAGCCTACCGCTTTCTGGGCGAAAGGACGGAGGGCCGCCTGGCTACCTGCGACGAAGCCGGACAGCCCTACATCACTCCGCTCAATTACTTGTATCGCGACGGAATGCTCTACTTCCACAGCAAGCCGACCGGGCGAAAGATCGACAATCTGGCCGGGAACAGCCGGGTCTGCTTCGAGGTGAGCGAGACTGTGAAGATCTCGGTCTCGAACGATCACCCCTGCGCCTGCGCCACACGCTATACCTCTGTGCTGGCGTTTGGCGCCGCGCGGGTAATCTCCGATAACGCAGAAAAGGCAGCTCTGCTCAATTTGCTGGTTGAGAGATACGCCGCGGGCGAGGCCTTTCAGCCGGTGGAGGAACAACATGCTGCCCGGTGCGCCGTGGTAGAGATTCGCATCGAGGAGATCAGCAGCAAGAGGAACGTCAACCCGGAATAGGCCTATCGCTGTCGCGAATGGCCTAGCGAGACTGGTTGCGGCTTATTGCCGGCGCGCTCGCATCTTCGACTCTGGGGACGCTGCCCCGTAGGTCTCGGCGAAGGACTCGTCCGGCGATGTCTTGGGCCAGCCGATCAGAACCAAGAACACATCGAGGACGAAGAGGGCGATGGCTATGTCATTGAAGAGCGTGGCTTCGCGCAGATTCGGCCACAGTTGATTGGCGGCCCAGAAGAGGAAAGCCGATGCAAGCAGGACCGCCTTGACCACTTCCATGAGCGCAGGACGGTGTGCGGCTTGGTAGGCGAGATAGGCCAGAGCGATCAGCGCAAGTGGGAATGCGGCGAGAAAGTCATGCGCCCGGGCCGGAAACAGCAGCGGATAAGCATCCCATGCCAGGAGTACTCCGACACCTGCCAATGCGGCCACTCCGAGGATCGCGGGAAGGGCCCGGTGGCCCCGGTCGAGACGGATATACATGGGCCATTATTGCCCGCTCGGCAAAAAGAACCCATGAGGAACTGCGGGACGTCTGGATCGGTCGGAAGCGGTCTAGCCTACTCAGCTTGACCTTTAGGGCTGGTTTGGTGTTCTTCCAGACGCTCCGACGAAGGCGAGACAACCGGCAGGATCTGCACCAGCCCAGGTGCGGCGGGCTCTGCCGGACCCATCGCAGCTTCATGCTGTCGGAGCGCAGCCGCGTCCAGATCGACCGGAATCCCTCCCGGCACAATTACCGGCGCGTTATAGCGAAAGTCCAGCTCCCGCGTGACGCGGAAAACAACAGGCAGCGAGGCGATGAGCGCCACGAAAGCAATCCAACTGCCGTCGAGCCCATAACCGCCGCCGGTGAGCCAGAACGGCCCCATCGGATCGCCCTGCACCACGGGCGAATGGCTGTTGACTCCGCTGACAGCGAGCCCAAAGATGAGGGCGCGGCTGGCCTTCCAGCCGAAGTTGAGTCCCCAGCTCAGCCACAGAGCCCGCGTGCGCAGGTAGGCCGTCGAAAGTACCAGGCTCAGCGCCACCGAAACGGCGATGCTGGCGCGATTCGACCCCGGCGCCTGAGCCTGAACAATGGCGTAGAACGCTGCATAGCCCAGTGCCGCTCCAACCGATCCCACCGCCTGCTCGAAGCGCTGAAACCCGTACCCGCGAAAGGCAATCTCCTCCGCCATGCGCCGCCAGTGCAAAGAAGGCCGCGTCGGCCGCGAGCCAGCCCCAGGCGGAGGGCTGCAAGGCGAGAACGATGGCGATGCCGCCGACTGCGACCATGGGAAGCACGCACACCACAGCCAGCGACCAGCCCACGGCCAGACCCACTCCCGCTTCGCCTGGCCAGCCCTGCCGCAGCGGCAATCCCTGCTCGCGGATGGGGTGCAACTGGCGGTCGAACCAGGAGCCCATCCCGGCATAGCCCAGCAGCAGCAGGAAGACCAGCATGGCCTGCTCCGCCAAGGGACGCCATGCGTCCGAGGCCAAGCCAAGCGCGCCGCGATGAGCCAGCGCCCGGGCAAGAAAGAAGTAGAGGACAGCGGCAAGGAATCGTCCATAGGCGCGCAGGCGGCCGCCAGTCTGCGGTGTACTCATGCGCATCCCCCAACCTTGGCACGGCCGCTGCACTGAGCGTTCACCGCTCCGCGCAGCACCGTCCACGCGCTCGACTTGGAAATCGCCCTTACCAGCCGATGCGCCACCAGAGCTAACCTTCCGTATAGAACTGTGCGATATTGCGGAATTTCTTCTGCCGCGCGGCCACCAGCTTCTTGATCGGCGTTGCCTTCAACTCGGCCAGGTGCTTCTTGAGCGCGATGCCCAGCAGCCCGGCGCCCGCCTCGCGATCGGTGTGCGCGCCATCCGGAGGCTCGGCGACAATCTCGTCCACGCAGCCCAGCGCCGCCACCTCCGGCGCGGAGATGCGCATGGCCTCGGCCGCCAACTGCTTGTGCGCCGCGTCGCGCCACATGATGGCCGCGCAGCACTCCGGGGTAATCACAAAGTAGAGTGCATTCTCCAGGATCAGTACACGGTCGCTGACGGCCAGCGCCAGCGCTCCGCCCGATCCGCCCTCGCCGGTGATCACCGAGATCGTGGGCACGCGCAGCCGCGACATCTCCAGAAGGTTCCGCGCGATGGCCTCGGCCTGCCCTCGCTCCTCCGCGCCCAGCCCCGGATAAGCGCCTGGCAGGTCGATAAAGCTGATCACCGGCCGTCCGAACTTCTCCGCGATCTTCATGCAGCGCAGCGCCTTGCGGTAACCCTCGGGATGGGGCATGCCGAAGTTGCGCCGCACCCGCTCCTTGGTGCTGCCGCCCTTGCGGTTGCCGATGACCATTACTTCTTCGCCGCCCAGCCGCGCCATTCCGCAGGCCACGGCCTCGTCGTCGCCAAAGGCGCGATCCCCGTGAATCTCGCTGAAATCCGTAAAGATCCGCTCGATGAAGTCCATGGGGTAGGGGCGCTGTGGATGCCGCGCCCGCTCAATTCTAGCCCATGCCGGCGAAGCCGCCTCCGCCTGGATGGAGATCGCTGTTTCCTGTTCGCTCATCGATACCTGGCGCCGCCCCGGGCAACGTCACCGCCGGCCCTGATGTGATTCTACGGGTCGCAAGCGCCTGGGACAAATGGAAGCGCCGAGGACCGAATCGGGCGCAGTGCCGTCAGCCGCGCTTTTCCTCCGCTTCAGCGCCGCGGCCCGCTGTAGACTTGGGTTACGCCATGAAGCTGAGCCTGCCTGAGTTTATCCGCCGCTGGAAAGACAGCGAGTTGACCGAGCGCCAGGGTTCGCAGTCGCATTTCATAGAGCTTTGCGAGATTCTCAACGAGCCGCATCCGGCCGCCGCCGACCCCAAAGGCGTCGATTACGCCTTCGAGAAACACGTCAACAAGACCGGCGACGACAAGGGCTATGCCGATGTTTGGAAGCGCGGCTTTTTCGGCTGGGAGTATAAGGGCAAGCATAAAGACCTCAAGGCCGCCTATCTACAGTTGCTCAAGTACCGCGAGGATCTCGACAATCCTCCCCTGCTGGTGGTCTGCGACTTTCTCCGCTTCGAGGTTCACACCAACTTCACGAACACCCGCCCGCTGGTCTACAGATTCGCGCTCGATGACCTGATGCAGCGGGGGCCCATTCCCGGCTCGGACCTCTCCGCGCTCGATATTCTCCGCGCGGTCTTTTCCGAACCGGACAAGCTCAAACCCGGCGCCTTCGAGATTCGCGTTACAGAGGATGCGGCCAGGAAATTCATCGATCTGAAGAATAACCTTGCCCCCCGCGGGGCTCACTCCGAGGAGATTGCCCGCTTCCTCATGAGGATTCTCTTCTGCCTGTTCGCCGATAGCGTTGCGCTGCTCCCGGACAACCTGTTTCGGAAGATGATCGAGACCGATCGCCAGCAGCGCACGGCGCGCGAGTTCACACGCAAGCTGGCCAATCTCTTCCAAGCCATGGCGGAACCCGGCGACTACTATGGGCCGTTTCGCATCCGGCATTTCAATGGCGGGCTCTTCTCCGATAACGCGGTCCTTGACCTCGAACCCGAGGATCTGTCGATTCTCGGCAAGGCGGCCAAGCTCGATTGGAGCCGCATCGAGCCGGCCATCTTCGGCACGCTCTTCGAGCGCATCTTGGACGACGGCAAGCGCGCCCAGCTTGGCGCCCACTACACCAATCGCGAAGACATCCTGCTGATTCTGGAACCGGTGGTCATGGCGCCGCTGCGGCAGCGCTGGAATGCGGTGAAGGCCGGAGCCGAAGAGATCGCCGCGGCCATGCAAACTGCCAGCAGCAACTCTCGCGCCAAGCTGCGCTCCCAACTGGAAGACAAGGTGCTCGGCTGGATGGAGGAGCTTTCGCAAGTCCGCGTTCTCGATCCGGCCTGCGGCAGCGGCAACTTTCTCTATGTGGCGCTCCTTCTGGTTCTGGACCTGTGGAAAGAGGCGCAGATATTTGCTGTCGATCACCATCTACCCACCTTCCTGCCCTGCAAAGTCCATCCCTCGCAGCTTTACGGAATTGAGACCAACGTCTATGCGCATGAGCTGGCCTCCGTCGTTGTCTGGATCGGCTACCTGCAATGGCAGCGAGAAAACCGGCCGGAAGATACCACGGAACCGATCCTGCGCGTACTCCACAACATCGAGCATCGCGACGCCATTCTGGAACTTGATGCCGAGGGCAACCCGAAACTCGACGCCGAAGGCAATCCCGTCGAACCCTCCTGGCCCGAGGCCGACTTCATCGTCAGCAATCCGCCGTTTCTGGGCGGCAAGCTGCTGCGCCGCAACCTCGGCGATGCCTATGTGGACAGCCTGCTCAAGCTTTATGACGGCCGCGTTCCTGCCGAAGCCGATCTGGTTACCTATTGGTTTGAGAAGGCGCGGGCGATGGTCGAGCGCAAGCAGGTCCGCGCTGCCGGGTTGGTGGCCACGCAGGGCATCCGCGGCGGAGCCAGCCGCGAAGTACTCAAGCGCATCGCCGAGACCGGCAATATCTTCATGGCGTGGAGCGACCGCGACTGGGTGAACGAAGGCGCGGCGGTCCACATCTCCATCGTCGGCTTCGATGGCGGCGAGGAGACGGGGCGGTCGCTGAATGGACTCCTCGTCGAAGCGATCAACCCCGACCTCACCGCGGGCGCGGACGCCACGCGAGCCCAACTGCTGCCCGAGAATGCCGGCCTCTGCTTCATGGGCACCACGAAGGTCGGAGCCTTCGACCTCGACCCGGAGACGGCGCGCAAGATGCTCGCCGCGCCGCTTAACCCCAACGGAAGGCCCAACTCCGACGTGGTGCGTCCCTGGGTCAATGCCCTCGACATCACCCGCCGTCCGCGCGGCATGTACATCGTCGACTTCGGCGTGGACATGCCGGAGGAAGAGGCCGCGCTCTACGAGATGCCGTTTGAGTATCTGCGGGAACATGTGTGGGCCAAGCGGCTGGAGAACAACCGGGAAGGCTACCGCGTCAAGTGGTGGATTCACGGCGAGCCGCGTCCGGATTTCCGCGCGGCAACGGCCAAGCTCAACCGGTACATCATCACCCCTCGTGTCTCGAAGCATCGTCTTTTTGCCTGGCTTGGAGCGGAAACACTCCCCGACTCTGCGACCTTTGCCATCGCCCGCTCCGACGACTACTTCTTCGGCGTGCTGCACTCTCGCGCGCACGAGGTCTGGGCGCGGGCGCAGGGAACGCAACTGCGCGAGGTGGAGAGCGGCTTCCGCTACACGCCCACCTCGACCTTCGAGACCTTTCCATTCCCGTGGCCGCCGGGCCGGGAACCCGAGAATTCGCAGCAAGTGGAAGCCATCGCCGAGGCCGCGCGAGAGCTGGTGCGCCAGCGCGACAACTGGCTCAACCCGCCCAACGCCGCGCCGGAAGACCTGGCCAAGCTGACCTTGACCAACCTCTACAACAAGCGTCCCAAGTGGCTTGAGAATGCCCATCGCAAGCTGGACGAGGCGGTTTTTGCCGCCTACGGCTGGCCCGCCTCCCTCATCGACGCCGAACTGCTGGAGCGCCTGCTTGCCCTGAACCGCGAACGCGCCGCCTCTTGACGCGAACCTCACCCCAGCCCCAGAAACACCGCCAGCGCCCGATCGACCGCGGTCATGGCCCGCGCTTCGAGTTTGCCGAAAGGCGCGCCTGCCTTGTCGCGCGGGATGGTATGCGCCTTGTCCACCATGATCTGCGATCGCGCGCGCAGGCCGTTCTCCAGGGTTGGCTCCACGGCAATCCGAAAGGTTTCGATGGGCCGCAGCTCGCTGGTTACGGGCAGAATCGTGACCGAGGGGTGCCTGGCAAAGAGGTCCGACTGAATGACAAGAGCGGGCCGGGGCTTGCCGTAGGCGCCGGCCAGGACCACGGGGACAAGATCGCCCCGCCTCATACCCAGCCGTCCGTGTCCGCAACTTCCTCGATCCAGTTGAGGGTCTCCGCCTCATGCGGGTCGGCGGCCAGCGACAGCGACTCCCGCTCACACTTCTTACGGAAGCTCTCCGATCGGGTATCGGGAACCCAGATTTGCACCGGCTTCAACCCCGCCGCGCGCAGAGTTTCACGATGCTTGCGCACCCGGTCCGCCACTGCGGTTCTCAAGGGAAGACCTCCGTTTCATGAAACATGCTACCATCTCTTCCGTATGTTTCATGCAACGAAGTCCTCCCTCGAAAACATGCCAAGTCCCTACCGCGCGCCGATGGCCAAATGCGCCCTCTTGCGCGGCCAGGCGGCTCACCTGCTCGCTGTCCTTCACCATCTGCTGCACCGAGAAGCCCTTTTCCGCCAGCGCTCCGGTGGGGCAGGCCTGAACGCATTTGCCGCAGCTGGTGCAGCTCCGCGCATGGCCCCAGTCGTCCTTCAGGTCGCTGACCAGCCGTGAGTAGATGCCCCGCGATCCAATCTCCCACACATTCGCGCCTTCCACCTCCGCGCACACCCGCACGCAGCGCGTGCAGAGGATGCAGCGGTTGTGATCTAGGACGAAGCGTGGGTGCGTGGAATCGACCGGCAGCCGTGGGTTGTTGTAGGAATAGCGCACGTGGGTGATGCCCAGGGATTGGGCCATCGCCTGCAGCTCGCAATGGCCGTTCGAAACGCACGCCGAGCAGATGTGGTTGCGCTCCACGAGCAACAGCTCGACGGCCATCCGGCGGTAGAGAGTCAGCTTGTCCGAGGCGGTCTTGATGGACATCCCGTCCTGGATGGGAGTGGTGCAGGCCGCCAGCAGCCGGTCGGTCCCCGCCAGTTCCACCATGCACACGCGGCAGGCGCCGACCGCGCTCAGGCCCTTCAGATAGCAGAGCGTGGGAATCTGCTTGCCGTGGGCGCGGGCCGCCTCCAGGATCGTCTGCCCCTCCTGGGCGGTCACAAGTTCGCCGTCGATACGGACGGAAATCGTTTTGGTGGGCAAAGCGATGCTCCTTTCTCAGTGTGCGCTCACAGCGGTTTTCAGATCGCAGCGCAGGCAGCGGCGGCATTCTTCCAGCGCCTCCTGCGGAGAGAGACCGGCGACCACTTCTTCCTGCGAATGGGCCCTCGCCTTCGCGGGCAGCAAGTGGGCCGTATGACGGCGGCTGAGGCTCGGTTCGCCGGGAACCTGGCGGCTGTATTCAAACTGCGGGAAGAGCTGCTCCCAGCGCTGCTCGCCCATCAGGCGCTCGTCGATTTTGCGCGCCGCCTGCTTGCCGCCGCCCATGGCGTTGGACATGTTGGAGGCCCCGGTGATGACGTCGCCGCCGGCATAGAAGTTGGCGCGGCTGGTTTCCAGCGTGAAGCGGTCCACCTCGATGGTGCCTTCCTCCTTGAGAGCCAACCCGGAGGCCCGGCAGAAGTCCACGTCAAAAGTCTCGCCCACTGCCAGAATCACGCTGTCGCACTCGAAGCGCTGCACCTCGTCGGTGGGGATCGGCCTTCTGCGTCCGGATTTGTCGTATTCGCCCAGCCGCGTCTTGACGATCTCGATGGCCTTGACGTTCCCCTCCGCGTCGCCCATGATGCGGTGCGGCGCGGCCAGAAAGACGAACTTCACGCCCTCTTCCTCGGCCGCCTGAATCTCCTCGTCGATCGCCGGCATGTCCTTGCGCTCGCGGCGGTAAAGAATGGTGGCCTTGCCGCCCATGCGCAGGACGGTCCGCGCCGAATCGATGGCCGCGTTGCCGCCGCCGATGATCGCGACGCGGGAGCCCATGGAAACCTTGTCTTGCCGGGCCACCGACTCCAGGAACGGCAGCGCCGGATGCACGTTCTTGAACTCCGTGCCCGGCAGGTAAAGCCAGGACTCCTTCCAGGTGCCGATAGAAAGGAAGACCGCATCGTAGTTGGTGGCCAGCTCGTTCAATTGCAGATCGAAGCCAACCCGTGTGCCGAAGACCATCTTCACGCCCACGCCCTCGATCAGGTCCAGCTCGCGGCGCAGCACGGACTTGGGCAGCCGGTACTCGGGGATGGCGAAGCGCAACATGCCGCCGGCTTCGCTGCGTTCCTCGAAGATGGTCACGTCGTGGCCCAGCATAGCCAGGTAGAAGGCTGCCGTAAGGCCCGTCGGCCCCGATCCGGCCACGGCCACCTTGCGCCCCGTCGGCTTGAGTTTGCGCGCCTTGATCCGCTTGAGCATGGGCTCGAAGAGATCGGTCTGATAGATGGCGTCGGCGATGAAGCGATGCACCTCGCGCATGTTCACCACCTCGTCGAAGGACTGACGGCGGCAGCGATTGTCGCAGGGGTGCTGGCAGACCCTTCCCGTCGATGCGGGCAGCGGATTGTCGAGCACCACTGACTCGAAGGCATCCTCAAGCCGGCCTTCCTGATAAAGCTCCAGGAAGCGCGGAATGTTCATGCGTAGCGGGCAACTGTTCTCGCAGGGAGAAAGAGCCAGCTCCTGGCAGACGCCGGCGCGGCAGCGAAGAGCCACAATGTGGTCTTCGTATTCATCGCGGAAGTGGCGGATGGTGGTGAGCACCGGATTCGGCGCCGACTGCCCCAGCCCGCAGAGCGAGCATTCGCGGATCATCCGCCCCAACTCGTCCAGAACAACCAGATGCTCCGTGCCTCCGTTGCCCTCGGTAATCGAGTTGAGGATGCGCAGCGCCTTGTTCAACCCCACTCTGCACGGGACGCACTTGCCGCAGGACTCCGAATGGGTGAATTCGA
This sequence comes from uncultured Acidobacteriaceae bacterium, assembly GCA_963799145.1. GTDB lineage: Bacteria > Acidobacteriota > Terriglobia > Terriglobales > Acidobacteriaceae > Telmatobacter. The sequence continues at coordinate 10,870 of CAWCWQ010000226.1, forward strand.
CGAAATAGCGGGCCACGTCCACCATGCAGTTGTCTTCGTCCAGGACGACCATTCCGCCAGAGCCCATGATGGAGCCGAGCTGCGCCAGGCTCTCGTAATCCACGGGCGTATCGAACATTTCCACGGGAATGCATCCGCCCGAGGGCCCGCCCGTCTGCACGGCCTTCACGCGGCGGCCGGATACCGCGCCCTCGCCAATGTCATAGATGAAGGTCTTGAGCGGCGTGCCCAAGGGCATCTCCACCAGCCCGGTATTCTGGACCTTGCCCACCAGCGAGATGACCTTGGTTCCTGGGCTCTTCACGCTGCCCGTCTCGGCAAACCACGCCGGGCCGCGAGTGACGATCGGGGCCACATTGCACCAGGTCTCGACGTTGTTGATGTTGGTGGGCTTGCCCCACAGCCCCTTCTGCGCGGGAAACGGCGGGCGGGGATGCGGCCGGCCGGCAAAGCCTTCGAGCGAGGCAATCAGCGCTGTCTCTTCGCCGCAAACAAACGCGCCCGCGCCCTGCACGATCTCGATGTTGAAGTTGAAGTTGCGGTCCAGAATGTTTGCGCCCAGCAGCCCGTACTCCCGCGCCTGCTCGATGGCTCGCGTCAGGCGGCGCACCGCCAGCGGATACTCGGCGCGCACATAGACGATGCCGTCGGTGGCGCCCATCGCGTATGCGCCGATGATCATCCCCTCCAGCAGCGAATGGGGGTCGCCCTCGATCTCGTTGCGGTTCATGTAAGCGCCGGGGTCGCCTTCGTCGGCGTTGCAGACGATGTACTTGCGATCCGCCTTGGCCTTGGCCAGAAAATCCCACTTGTTGCCGGTCAGGAAGCCTGCACCCCCGCGTCCGCGCAGCCGGGAAGCCTTCATCTGTTCGAGCACGCTCTCGCCGCGGCCGTCGATCAGCACCTTATAAAGCGCCTGATAGCCGCCCACGCCGATATACTCCTCGATATCGGAGGGATTGATCAGTCCGCAATTGCGCAGGACGATCTTCTTTTGCCCCTTGAAGAAAGGGATAGCGTTCCACGGCGCAATCTCCGGGTAGCCCTGGCCGTAGCGCACATACCCGGTGATGTGATCCCATTCCTCGATCTTGCAGTAGACAAGATCCGGCGGGATGATCCCGGTGGAAAGCCCCTCCAGTATGTGCGTGGCGTCGTTGGCCTGCACGCGCCGCAGCATCAGCAGCGGCTTTCCGGGCAGGCGGACGCTTACCAGCGGCTCCTGGAAACACGAGCCGAAGCAGCCGACGCCGGTCAGCAGCACATCCAGCCCACTGCGCTGGATGGCCTCATTCAAGGCGTGGTAGAGCTCCTCTGCGCCGTTGCCGCGGCCGCAGGTTCCCATTCCCACCGTTATGCGCGGAATGGACGGCATCAGCTTGGCAAGCCCGGATTCCCGTACCGCGTTGAAGACACCAATATCCTGAATGCGCGGCATTATTTCCTCCCTTGTCTCAGCGCCTTGATCTCCCGCTGCAGCGTGCGCTCTTTCACGTGGCTCAGGATGTGGTGGTTTATCTCTACCACCGGGGCCATGGCGCACTGGCCAAAGCAGGCGACCGTGCGAATCGTGAACTTCCGGTCGGCCGTGGTCAGCGCCACTTTATCGGCATCGTTCGCATCGCCCAGCTCATGTCCGCTCAGCCCCAGATCCAGGCAAACCTTTTCCAGCAGATCGCGCGAGCCGCGGGTGTGGCAGGCAGTTCCCCGGCAGACGCAGATCACGTTGTCGCCTTGCGGTTCCAGGTTGAAGAGTGCATAAAAGGTGGCGGTGCTGAAGACCCGTGCCGGCGGAACTCCAGTCTCATCGGCGACATAGCGCAGCGACTCCATGGAAAGATACTTGTGAGCATTGGCCGACTGAACCGCCGCCAGTATTCCCAGCAGCGCTCCAGGCCGGTCTGCTTGCTCCGCGATCGCCTGATCGATCAACAGCTTCTCATGAGCATTCAGGACTTCATGGGCGACACTCTGCATGGTTCCTCCCCTACAAATACTGCGAGGCCGACAGCCGGCTTCGCGGCGCAACGGTGCTTTTCCGCGGGTAAGGCGGCAAACTCAAGAATGTGTTCTTCGGCGCGGAAGGCGCGAATCGGCTTTCGTTTCTCGGCAATTGAAATCAATAGGATTTTCGCTGTCGGCGGATTCGAGTGACCCGTGAAGGCGCCTCTTGACGTTAGGTCGTGTTCGATCGCTCTCGGGGCGCAGTACCCACCCAACCGGATCGGAAGCTTCCGATCCGCGGCGGATCGCAGTCCAGCGCGTTCCACACGAAATTGAGAAGGCGACAAGAGCCGGCCCTCCTCACTTCTGGACCATCGCTCGGGAGAGGAAAAAGAGAGGAAGAAGCCATTCGCCGACAACTCTTCGTATACCTGGCGAAAGATAACGCCGCGCTTGAACCTCAAGCGCCATCCATGGAACCTGCTCCCTAGAGATTGTCCGTTGGAACATTGATACGATGAGGAAACCTTCGGATGTGCCTCAGATCACAGTTGTTTGTGATGAGTTGACTTGCGCATTCCGCCATGAGTGCGCGTTGTCAACCGCCGCACTCCGCCGCCCCTCGAGTGAGCAGGGTCATGCGCGCGAACTTGCGGCCCTACAAAGCAGGAACCCCCAAGCTCCTTCAGCGCGCTCACAGTTCTTTCGGTTCTATCTCCTTGCCATCGGCGGCCGATGCGGAGGCCGAATCGGCTTCCGGCGCGGCTTCCGGACCGAGCAGCGCATCGATGCGATAACCCGCGGCCTCGGCCGTCGCCAGAGCCTCTTCGATGGTTCTGCTCATCTCCTCGATAACGGAGCGGTTGGGAGTGGTCTGGCCCGCCACTTGAATCAGTGACGGCATCAGAAGCCACCAGAGCAGCTCCTCATACGGCTCGCGAACCAGATATGCGTGCCCCTCTGCCTCGTGGACTCCGGTCAGCCACCGCACATCCGCATCGAGCCAAAACTTCGGCGAGAGCGCCACTCTCTCATCGCCTGCCGATTCGGGCTCGCTAAGAGTTTCGCACACATGACTGGCAGCCGGGATCGCCGCTCCCGCTTCGTCAGCCGTTTCCACGCCAGTCGCGGATACGGCTTTGCCCCTTGTTTCCTCCTTATTCAGAGCGCCGGAGCCAGTGAGCAGCAGAACCTTGATCCGGCCTGCGACGCGCCAGCCCTCCTCACCTTCGAATCCGAGGGTGCCGAAAGCCTTGGCGAACGGCTCGCGCAGCCGAAGCCGGTCAAACAGATCGAGCGCAACTCGTTGTGGTTCCTCTGCGTCGATCGATTCAGCCAGCAATTCCAGCACGCACCAGCCCAGCACCGGGCCCCACATGGCCGTCGCAGTGAACTGCGGGCTGGCGCTCGGCAGCACACGGCGGGCGGCAACGGTCCACGGAGCCGGGAAGAGAGATTCAAGCGCAGGAATGCGCATGGCGCCGCGCAGACGCTCACGGAAGACCGGGGCCAGCGATGCCAGCTTGGCCGGATGGGCAATGCCGGCCCGATCCGCCTGTTGGCCGAGGCGCGAGGCATAGGCCGTCT
>CAWCWQ010000227.1:0-6952 GCA_963799145.1 uncultured Acidobacteriaceae bacterium
GCCGTGGCGCAGCCCGCGGGTCAAGAAACTCCAGCCGGACAAAGCCAGAGCGCCCCACCGCCCGCCGCAGCCCCTGCCGCCCAGGGAAGCTCCAGCTCTCAAGCAGCTTCTCAGCAGCCGGCTGCGGAGAAGAGCCAGCACGACAAAGCCCAGGACCAGATCAAGGAACAGGAGAAGCAGCGAGTCGTTGGAATCCTGCCGTCCTTCAACGTCTCCTATCGCTCTGACGCGGTCTCGCTGAGCGCGGGCCAGAAGATGAAACTTGCCTTTCGTTCCGCCACCGACCCGGTGGCCTTTGCGGCAGCATTCCTGGTGGCCGGCTACCACGAGGCCCAGGACGATGACAAAGGATTTGGATGGGGCATCGAGGGCTACGGAAAGCGGTCGGGCGCGGCCTATCTTGACGCCTTCGACGGCAGCATGATCGGCAACGGCATCCTGCCTTCCCTCCTGCACCAGGATCCGCGCTACTTCCGCCTCGGCCATGGCACCGTTACTCACCGCGTGCTCTATGCATTGGCCACCAACGTCGTCTGCAAGCACGACAACACCGGCAAGTGGGAGCCTAACTACTCCAATGTCGGCGGCAACATCATCTCCGGCGCCATTTCCAATTTTTACTATCCTTCCGGTAACTCCGGCATCGGCCAGACCTTTACCAATGGACTGGTCGTGACCGCCGAGGGCGGCGCGGGCTCCATCTTCCAGGAGTTCTGGCCAGATATCTCGCGCAAGATACTCCACCGCGATCCGACCCACGGTCTCGACGCCCAGGCCCGCACCCAAGATGCCGCCGAGAAGCAGTCAGCGAAGGACGCCAGGGAAAAGCCCAGCCAGAACCGAAGATAACGCCTGTTTGTTCCCTCTGGCATGGAAGGCAGCTCGCAAGGCCCCGCCATTCAAATGGATCAGCAGACCGTGGTCCAGCTGCCGTCGCGCTCAGACCGGCAAATCCGAGAAAGCTCTATTCCTCAATCGCTTACCGCACGCGGAGGACGATGATGGTTTCGTCGTCGAAGCGGTCCTGGGCGCCCTGGAAGCTGGCGATGCCGGCGAGGATGGCGTCGGCGATCTCCGTGGCCGGCTGGTCGCGGAGGCTACAAAGAAGCCCTGCCAGGCGGTCGTGGCCGTACATCTCGCCCTGGGCATTTTCGGCATCGAGGATTCCATCGGAGACGAAGACAATGGCGTCGCCCGGCTGCGCGGCCAGGATTACTTCGTCGTAGGTTACGTCGGGAAAGAGGCCGAGCGGAAAGCCCTCCGCGCGCACGTCAAGCGACTCTCCGGAGCGGCACAGGATGGGCTGAACGGCGCCGGAGTTGGCCACTCGGAGGGTCCGGTCCTCGTCGTTCCAGACGGCGAAGAGCATGGAGACGTATTGCGATTCGAGCTTGCGCTCCTGGAGGGCGTCGTTGAGCAGGGCGAGCATCTGGGCGGGTTCGGGCTGCTGCAGGGCGGCGGAGCGCATGATGCCGCTGACGAGGGCGGCGAAGAGGGCGGCTGGGGCGGCTTTCCCGCTGACGTCGCCTAGAACGATGGCGGTGCGGCCGGGACCGTAGTCGACAAAGTCGTAGAGATCGCCGCCGATGGTGCGGGCGGGCAGAAAGCGGACCGCCATCTCGGCGTGGGGATGCTCGGGCGGAGCGGAGGGCAGCAGGCGGAGCTGGACCTCGCGGGCCATGGCGATGTCGCGTTCGAGCTGTGCCTCCTGGCGGCGGACGGCCTGGTAGAGCCGGGCGTTCTCGATGGAGATGGCCACCTGGGCAGCAAGGGTGGTCAGGATCCGCTCGTGGTCCTCATGGAAGAAGGCGGGGCGAGTGTGCTCGAGGTCGAGAACGCCGATAATGCGGCCTTTGTAAAAGAGGGGTACAACCAGCTCGGAGCGGGTCTCGGCATTCGTGGCCACGTAGCGCTGATCCTTGCGCACATCGGGAACATTGATAGGACGCCACTCGCGGACCGCCGCGCCGACCAGGCCGCTAGCGATGGGAATGCGGCGCATGGGCGCGTGTGCGGAGCCGAAGCGCCAGGCGTACCGGGTGATGAGCGTCTCCCCCTTTTCGTCGAGGAGCATGATGGCGAACATCTGGTAGTCGATGAGGCGGCGAAGAAGTTGGCCGATGCGCTCAAGAAGAAGGTTGAGGTCGAGGATGGAGGCCAGTTCGACGGCGATCTCGTTGAGTACCTCGAGAGTTTGCGCCTGACGCGAGACGCGAGCGTAAAGTCGTGCATTTTCAATGGACTGAGCGATACGCGAGGCGGTGACCGTCAGCAGGTGGAGGTGCTCTGGCTGGAAGTAGCCGGTCTGCTCGCTTTCGATGTCCATGACGCCGATGAGACGGTTCTTGGCGATGAGCGGAACTGCCAGCTCGGAGCGGACCTCGGGATTGACGGAGATGTAGTACGGGTCGATGGAGACGTCGTTGGCGAGGATAGGCTGGCGGGTGAGGGCGACCTGCCCCACGATGCCGGTGCCGAGGGGCAGGCGGACTCCTTGTCCCGCGGGGGTGTGGCCAATCTGAAAGCGCACGCGCAGGTCGTGAGTACGGTCGTTGAGCAGAAAGATGGCGAAGATGCGGTAATGAATGACGGCGCGGACAAGCTGGGAGGTGCGGTTGAGGAGGGTTTCCAGATCGAGTGTGGTGTTGAGAGCGTCGGCCAGTTGCATCAGGTACGCAACGTCGGCCGGGTCCACGCGAGCGTTGATCGGCTCAAGAGGGGCCGCGGGGTCGGCGGGGCGGTAGTCTCCTTCGAGATCGGAGCGCTCGGGCGGGGATGGAGGAATGGAAGACATGGGTATTGAAGGGAATGATAGCGCAATGAGGGGGTCGGACTGAGAGATCAGGGGTTAGAAGGGCCGTGGGTGCGCGAAGCACCGATCCCGGAGGCCGGTCCACAAAGTTCGTCTGTCAGGTTGTGTGAACCGCGCCTCTGGCGTGCCGCGCGGCGGAAACCTGGATTGTGCTACCTTTGCTTGTAGCGAAAGCCCGCATGATTCTCATCTCGAAATGGCCGCCCGGGGAATCGGCCTTATCGAAAATCTGCCACTGGGTAGGATGATAGCTGGGCGCTGGAGAATGACTCGACAAGATGCCTGAGGCGGGTATAGATATTTCAGCCAGAGAAGAATTTGCCGGTACTGTGACAGCTCACAAGAGCCGGGCTGCCGCGGTAGCTCTTCTCCTCGTCATGGCTGTGACCGGAGTTATTCTTCTGGGGCTGTTCCTCTCTATTCTGAAGTTGAACAACGGCACATTTATCTATACGATGGACGATCCGTATATCGCCCTCGCACTGAGCGACCAGATACGCCATGGCAATTATGGAATGAACGCCGGGATTCCTGCGGCACCTGCCTCTTCGATCCTGTTTCCGTTCCTGCTGGTGCCGGCTTCCGGCACTCCCCTGCATCCCTACCTGCCCTTGATCCTGGATTGGCTGGCGCTGTTTGCGACCATGGCTATCGTCTGGAGGCTCTTTGCGCATCTGCGTCTTGCTGAAGATACCTTTGGGATTGTTGCGCAGGCGGCCGCGCTGCTGCTGCTGGCTATTTGCCTGAATCTTATTGGGGTAGCGTTTTGCGGCCTTGAGCACAGTCTGCACATTGCAGCGACCGCCGCCTGCATTTACGGGCTTGCGCTGTTTCTGGACGAGGGCGTGATGCCTGCTTGGCTTCCTCCGGTGATTGTTATTAACCCATTACTGCGTTACGAAGGATTGGCGCTAAGCTTTGGCGCGGTCCTGGTCATTGCATTGCGGGGGCGCTGGCGCACGGGGGGCGGAATTCTTGCGTTCATCCTTCTCTTTCTAGGGGGATTTTCAGCATTTCTCGTGAGGCTGGGGTTGCCGCCAATGCCGAGTTCCATCCTCACCAAGTCGGACGTTGTAACGAACGGCGTGGGCGGCGCAGGTATAAATCTCTTTCACTCGATCGGTCTGAATGTTCTCAGAATGGTTTTTCAGCCTGCCGGTTTCGTGCTGCTTCTAATCGGAGTTGCCGCTGCATGGCGTTGTTTGCGGGAGCTTCCTGCCAGACCGTGGCGATGGAGTTCGCAGGGCTTGATGGCGTTGCTTCTCGTTTGCCTGATCGGCGGTCACGCCGCGGCCGGCCAGTTTGGATGGCTGGACCGTTATGAAGACTACGCCTTGCTTGGCACGGCATTGATCGGAATCTACTTGATGCGGGAGACGATCCGCGCCGTATTGTCGATCAAGGGGAAGCGCCTTGCGTTTCTATGCTTGACTGCGGTTGTCTTGTCGGCAATATGCTCGCGCTATATCAGGTCGACCTGGCTGGTCCCGTTCTACGCCAACAACATCTACGAGCAGCAATTTCAGATGCACCGGTTCGTCAATGAGTTCTACCGTGCTCCAGTAGCAGTCAACGATCTCGGGCTGGTTAGCTACCATAACCCGAACTTCGTTCTCGACCTGGGCGGACTTGCCTCGGAACAGGCTCGAATCCTTAAATCGAGCGACTCGGATGCCGATGCCTATAGGGCCTTCGTCGAGAGGAGCGGCGTTCACCTCGTCATCATTTACGACGAGTGGTTTGAGGATCAGATTCCGGCCAGCTGGGTGAAGGTTGCCAGCATGGACTTATCCCGGGAGCGCGTATCGTCGGCCGAGAAGGAAGTTCAGTTCTATGCGACCGATGCGTCCACCGCCAGCAAACTGCGGCCAGAACTCGAGTCTTTCAGCAAGAGTTTGCCGCTGGGGGTGAAGCTTACAATCTATGACCCAACGGCGGAGATAGCTCAGTAGCGTCGCAATGTCCTCACCCAGGCTGTTTCCTCTCGCGCTTCCAGCCCTGTCGCGCGCCGGCTGTCGCCGCTACTCGGCGCCGAGTTCGCGCACGATGGCCACCGAGGCCGATGCGCCGATGCGGCTGGCGCCTGCTTCAAGAAGGGCGCTCACCTGGGCAAGGGTGCGGATGCCGCCGGAGGCTTTCACGCCGCAGCGGGCGCCTGCTACGCCGCGGAGCAGGGCTACGTCGGCGGGCGTTGCGCCGCCGGAAGCGAATCCGGTGGAGGTCTTGAGGAAGTCGGCGCCGGCCTGGATGGCGATCTCGGCGGCCCGGAGTTTCTCTGCCACGGTCAGCAGGGCCGTTTCAAGAATGACCTTAAGCAGGGCGCCGTTGTCGTGGGCAACCGCGGCGGTGGCGTGGATGGAATGGTGGACGGCGTGGTAGTTGCCGCTCTTCAGCTGGCCGATGGGCAGTACCATGTCCAGCTCGCGCGCGCCAAGGCGTGTGAGAGCGGCCGCCTCCTGACGGAGGGTGGAGACCAGCGAGGCGCCGAGTGGAAAGCCGATGACGACGCCGACGGGGATGCCTGAGCCGGAGAGAACGGCGGCCGCCGCGGAGGTCCAGACCGGGTTGACCATGGCGCAGGCAAAGCTGTAGTGAATGGCCTCGCGGCAGAGGTTCTCGATCTGTTCGCGAGTGGCGTCCGGCTTGAGCAGGGTATGATCGACGATCCCGGCCAGCGCCTGCCAACTGGAGAGCGCGCGGGCAGCGAACGCGGCGGAATCGAAGCTGCCGTTATCGAAAACGAGGCCGGTTTCCTGGATGGTTGCGGTTGCAGCCATGGGTCATTCTCCTTGCCCGAGAATCGCCGCATTCAAGGCGGTTCGACGGGCGGCACGCGGGACTTGAGTATAGAGCCTGGCGCGGCGAGGGACCAAGTGCCCGGTTGCGCAGAGAGCTTCTACGGGACTTCGCATGAATTGTCGACTTCGCCAACCCCACGCCTCAGAGCTTTCAATGACCCCCATTTTCATCCCCCATGATGAAGCGCAATCGAATATCGAAGAGCCGTGCTAGGGGCTGCCGCCGGCATGGAGCGCTTCCACACAGGCCCCCTTGAATCGCCGGCAACCATAAAGTCTCCGGCTATGCCGGAGGATAATTGCATGCCGACATGCCGACTTGCCGACTCGCTCTCTATAACGCCAGCCCCTTCAGGTACTCGCGGAATCTCGGCCCAAGATCGCTGCGCTTGAGCGCAAACTCGACCGTTGCCTGCAACATGCCGAACTTATCGCCGGCATCGTACCGCTTGCCCTCGAAGTTATAGCCGAAGACCCTCTCTTCCTTGAGCAGCGCCGTAATGCCGTCGGTAAGTTGTATCTCGCCTCCCGCGCCCGGCTGCGTTCGCTCCAATAACTCGAAGACCCGGGGCGTAAGCACGTAGCGGCCGATAATGGCCTGCTTCGAGGGCGCATCCTCGAACCTCGGCTTCTCCACCATGCCGGTGCAGTTGAAGATCCGCGGGTTTTCGGGGTCCACAGAGCCGGCCAGCACGCCGTAAGCGCCGATCGCCGGCCCTTCGACGGTCTGCGTAGCGATCACCGAGCCGCCCTTTTCATTGAATACATCCACCATCTGCTTCAGGCACGGCACCTCGGCGTCGATTACATCGTCGGGCAGCACCACGGCGAAGGGCTCGTCGCCCACAAGATCCTTCGCGCAGAGCACGGCGTGGCCCAGCCCGAGGGGCTCCTTTTGCCGGACATAGCTGATTCGGGCCAGCGAGGAAACGCCGCGCGACACCGCCAGCAGTTCATCCTTGTGCTTCCGCTCCAGCGCCGCATCGAGCTCGTAGCTGATGTCGAAGTGGTCTTCCATCGCGCCCTTGCCGCGGCCGGTCACGATGACAATATGCTCGATCCCCGACGCGATGGCCTCTTCCACGCCATACTGGACGATGGGCTTGTCCACCAGCGCCAGCATCTCTTTGGGAATCACCTTGGTCGCCGGCAAGAAGCGCGTACCCAGCCCGCCCGCGGGAAAGACCGCCTTACGTACCCGTTCGCTCATTCCGTCTTCCTCGATTCAGATCGAGCCGCGGCAGGCGCATGACCGCGATTCCTGCGCACAGAATAGCAGCCGGGATCGTCTGTCACCCAGCAAGTGCCCGATCCGAAGCCGGCCTTCTCCACAGATGCTCTA
>CAWCWQ010000228.1:0-18412 GCA_963799145.1 uncultured Acidobacteriaceae bacterium
AGAAAAGCCTAATTTCACAAGCAACGCGGCCCCGGTCGTGCATTCGCCGCGCGAGATGGCCTCGGAGCATCGGCCGGGGCTTCTTCCCGAGGAGAACTTTCGCTGGCGGGCCGGCGAGATTACGCGTCTGGAAGCCTTCAGCGATGTGGTCTTGGGGTTTGCATTGACGCTGCTGGTCATTTCGCTGGACGTGCCGCGCGGCTATGCGGCGCTCATGACGGACTTGCAGGGTCTTCTTCCTTTTGCCGTGTGCTTTGCGCTATTGGCTGGGGTCTGGCGGATGCACTACATCTATTCGCGCCGCTACGGGCTGGAGGATCCCTACAGCATCTTCCTGAATATGGTCTTGCTATTCTTTGTTCTCTTCTGCGTGTATCCGCTCAAGTTCGTCTTCACGCTTTTGTACTCGCGCCTGATGGGCGGCGATGCCGGCGACGATGTCAGTTGGCACGGAGCGCTGGTGCTGGTGCAATTGTTCTTTGCTGGTTTCACTTCCCTGTTGCTGCTTTTCACGCTGATGTATGCTCACGCCTACAAATTGCGGGCAAAGCTCGGGTTGAATGCGGTCGAGGTCCGGAAGACGCGGGACGCCATTGAACTCAACGGCGTTGGCGCCGCAATCGGCCTTATATCGCTCGCCCTGGCCTTCAAGAATCCCTTCTGGCTGGCAGGCGTCAGCTGCCTGTACGGGCCGCTTTCGTTCATCCACGGCTCGATTGCCAAGAAGAGAATCCGGCGGCTCCTGGCGGAGAAGGCCTAACGGAGGTACTGCTGGGCGGCGCACCCTTCTCTGGAATGGATGAGTTGCCGTTCGTTTCCACGGAAACCGGAGACGCAATGCGGCGCAGATTTCCACTCCCAATACACAAGAGCCTCCCGCATGCGAGAGGTTCTTGTGGTTCGTAGCGGCGAAGTTGTTCTATCGAGGGCGCAGCGATTTGATGGCCTCGGGGAGCCGTTCTTCGATGAGTTTGGCGCGCTCGACGGCGATGCCGCCAAGGTAGGATGGAGCCGGCGTAGCCGTGAGCACCAGCAGCAGGGCAATCAGCGAGAAGCCAAGACCCGCCAATCCGGCCGAAACCAGCATATGGTAGGTGTCGGCGACATCCAGTCCGAAGACGTTGAAGGCCATGTGCTCTACCGGCTTGATGTGATGGAGAACCGCCAGCGCGAAGAGGAAGAAGAAGACCGCCAGTGAGGTCAAAATGGCCAGCGTAACATCCAGGCTGCGGTGGAAGTTCTGGCGGGCGCGGCAGTGCGGGCATTCGGCAAAGTGCTGCTCGTAGTCCTTGCGCATCTCCGGGGAGATCCCCGAGATGTCATATCGCCAGCTTGCCAGGATGGCGCCTACGACTCTGTCTGTGCATTGGGTTCTTGCCATAAGCGTAAACACTCACTTTGCATAGCATGTGCTTGGCCGCGATGGTTCCGCGCGGTTCACGTGGCAACTAAGAATCAAGACGATTAGACGGTCTGCCTGCCGGAACGATTCAGTCCCGTTACGGTCCGGCTCGCCATGGATAATACACCATGGCGTTTCCCTTGCCAATCTGCCTGGGACAGAGTAATGCCAGTCTCTTACCATTGTAACCTGATTGACTTAAAAGTAAATAGGCGAAAGCGGCTCATGCTGCGAGGCCAGCAACAGCCGGTTGGCCAGAAGGCTCGCCCGGCCTATCAGCGCGCGCTCGGCCGTGACCCTGGCAAGCTCCGGAAGATTATTGCTTTCAGACAGGTGCGCCAGAATCACGTAGGCCGCTTGGCCGTCGTAGCCATTTTCGAGGAACTGGGCCGCAGCCTCGTTCGAGAGGTGCCCCACGCGCGACAGAACTCTCTGCTTCACTTGCCAGGGGTAGGGACCGTCGCGCAGCATCTCCAGGTCGTGGTTGGATTCGAGTAGCATTAGATCGAGGCCCGCGAGTTGCGCCTTCACGTTGGGCGGAATGTATCCGAGATCGGTGGCATAGCCCATTCGTACCCCCTCGGCGCTGAAGACAAAGCCCACCGGATCGGCGGCGTCGTGGGGAATGGTGAAGGGGCTCACGGCAATATCGCCGATCTCGAAGGGCTGGCCAGCCTGGAAGTACACGACCGCCGGAAGCCAGGTGGGATCCTTCTGGCGGGCGGAAGCTGTAGGCGCGGAATCGTTCTGGCCGGAATCGGCAATTCCCGGCTCGGGCGACCCCGATTCGCCCACATCCGCTTCGTCTGGCTCACCGTCGTCGATGATTGCCTCAGTCTCGGCCTGCCGCTCCGCGGCCTGCTTCCGGCATTGTTCCAGCCACTGGGCGTAAGTCATTTGTCGCCGCGGCGTTAGCCAGCGCATCCAGGCGCGATGCGTGCCCTCGGTGAGGTACACGGGTATGCCCAGCTTGCGCGCCGTCGCCGCCAGGCCGCCGATGTGATCCGAATGCTCGTGGGTGACGACGATGGCATCCAGAGTCTCGGGGGCTTCGCCGGCAAGCCTCATGCGCCGGAAGATCTCCCGGCAGCTCAGTCCGGCATCCACCAGGATGCGCGTGCGGCCTCCGGTGACAACCGTGCAGTTGCCCTTCGACCCCGAAGCCACCACTGTGAAGCGCACCATTAACTGAGCATACAGCCAATGGCCTATACTGTTTACTTGGAGCGAACACATGCGGGATACCGTGTTGGTCACGGGCGGGGCGGGGTTCATCGGTTCGAATTTCATCCTGAGCTGGATGGCGAATGCTGGATCGCCTGTCGTCAATCTGGACTTGCTGACTTATGCCGGGCATCGGGCTAACCTCTCATCGCTGGAGAACGACCCGCGCTATTTGCTGGCGCATGGAGACATCTGCGACGCGGAGCTTGTGGGTTCCCTGCTGCGTGAGCATCGGCCGCGGGCGATCGTGCATTTTGCCGCGGAGAGCCATGTGGATCGTTCCATTGCTTCTCCCGAGGCGTTCATCCGGACCAACGTGCAGGGGACTTTCGTTCTTCTCGAGCAGGCAAAGGCGTACTGGTCGAAGCTGAACGATGCCGATCGGCGCGCATTCCGATTCCTGCACGTTTCCACCGACGAAGTCTACGGCTCGCTGGGGGCCGGCGATCCGGCCTTTTCTGAGACCACGCCCTACGCGCCGAATAGCCCCTATGCGGCCTCGAAGGCAGCTTCGGACCACCTGGCGAGGGCCTATTTCCACACTTGGGGCCTTCCGGTACTGACCACAAATTGCTCCAACAACTACGGCCCATTTCAACTCCCGGAGAAGCTCATTCCACTGATGATCCAGAACGCCCTGGGGGGCAAGCAGATGCCTGTTTACGGCGATGGGATGAACGTGCGGGACTGGCTCTTTGTGGGAGACCACTGTGCGGCGATACGTGTGGTCTTGCGGGATGGCCGGATCGGGGAAACGTACAACATCGGAGGAAACAGCGAGCGCACAAATATCGAGGTGGCCAACTCGATTTGCGATCTTGTGGATGAGATGCGTCCTCGCGCTGGGGCCGGCTCGCGCAGGCAGCTGATCGCCTTTGTCCAGGATCGCCCCGGCCATGATCGGCGTTATGCCATCGACGCCTCGAAGCTCTCGCGCGAACTCGGCTGGAAACCCGCGGAGCGCTTTGAAAGCGGACTGCGCAAGACCGTTCGATGGTATCTCGACCATCCTTCGTGGGTCGAGGATGTGCAGACCGGCTCTCACCTGGAGTGGATCGCGCAGAATTACACGGAGCGGCTCGCGATATGAAGGGGATCGTTCTTGCGGGTGGGTCGGGCACACGTCTTTATCCCGTGACCCATGTTGTATCCAAGCAGCTTCTTCCGGTTTATAACAAGCCGATGATTTACTATCCCCTAAGCACGCTGATGCTGGCCGGATTGCGCGACATTCTGATTATCTCCACTCCCCAGGATACGGACCGCTTTGCCCATCTGCTGGGCGACGGCAGCCGCTGGGGAATGAACATAAGCTATGCTATCCAGCCTAGCCCCGACGGCTTGGCTCAGGCCTTCCCGATAGGCCGGGAATTCATAGGGGACGATACCAGTGCCCTGATTCTGGGAGATAACATCTTTTATGGCCAGGGATTCTCTCGCCAGCTTCGGGAGGCGGCGGAGTTGAAGCAGGGTGCGATCGTATTCGCCTATCCCGTGGAGGATCCCCAGCGCTATGGAGTTGTGGAGTTCGACAGCCAGGGGCGCGCCGTGAGCCTGGAGGAGAAACCGGAGAACCCCAAGTCGCGCTATGCGGTAACCGGCTTGTACTTTTACGACAAGAATGTTGTAGGCCTTGCTTCCGAGTTGAAGCCGTCCGCGCGTGGAGAGCTGGAGATAACGGACCTGAACCGGCGCTACCTGGAGGCCGGAAACCTGAATGTGCAGATCATGAGCCGCGGCATGGCCTGGCTAGACACGGGCACGCACGATTCCCTGCTCGAAGCGGGGCTTTTTGTCCACACCATCGAGCGGCGCCAGGGCCTGAACATAGCTTGCCCGGAAGAGATTGCCTATCGCCATGGTTTTATTACGGCGGAGCAGTTGGAGCGCCTGGCTCAACCTGTGAGCAAGAGCCGCTATGGGCAATACCTGCTTGCCCTGCTCAGGGAGCCGCATTTCGCCGGGAAGGCCGCACAGACATGAAGATTGCAGAGACATCGTTGCCTGGGGTGCTTATTCTGACTCCGGCGATTTACCGGGACAGCCGCGGAGCTTTCCAGGAGACCTTCAATCGGCGCGTCATGGCTGAGGCTGGCTTGCCCGAGTCATGGCCGCAGGATAACTTTTCGCTCTCGAAGAAGGACGTGCTGCGCGGCATTCATTATCAGATCGCGCAGCCGCAAGGGAAGCTGGTGCGGGTAACTCATGGCGCGGTGCTCGATGTAGCGGTGGATCTGCGCCGAAGCTCCCCGGCCTTCGCAAAGCATGTGGCCGTGGAACTCACTGGCGACAACGGCGCGATGTTATGGATTCCCGAGGGCTTCGGCCACGGGTTTCTTGTTCTCTCGGATGTTGCCGGTTTCGCGTACAAGGTAACGGACTATTATTCTCCGGCGGGCGAGCGGACCATCGTGTGGAACGATCCGGAACTGGCCATTCCCTGGCCGGTCGCTGTCGAGGACGCGATCGTCTCTGACAAGGATCGCCGCGGCCGGCTGCTCCGCGACGCGGAGATCTTCCCGTGAGTGGAAGCAGATCCCACCGGCAGCCGTGGTGAAGGTCGGGTTTTGAAAGGGCGCGACTTCAGTCGCGCCGCAAATGATTGTTAAAAAACAATGGGCTTGAGCCCTTGAGGGATCTTCCTCGGTAATATCGACCTCAACCACAGGGTGCTAATCCGCATTTCTCACAAGGCGCGTCAGCGAATTTGTAGCGCCGGCCTCCTGGCCGGCTGTCGCGTGGGTCTCCCGACCCACGCCGGACACTGTTTTCTCCGTTACGGTGTGTGCGAACGGCATAAATGAACGAGGCTTAACTCTGGCGGCGAGGACGCCCCCAGTACAGCCGACCAGGAGGTCGGCGCTACAGAGCGTCGAACCGGCCGTGAGAAATGCAGGCTCGGCCTTTGACTGCGCCGAACTTATCAGAGCACACCAACTCTGGTTTTGCTCCAAGGTTGATAGCGGGCTACTTGGGTTGGGGTGGAGGCGGGGCATCGCGGGGAACGGTTGGCGGCGGGCCCGGAGCGCCCATGGCGGCTACCGTTGCTGCTACAAAGACTCCATCCTTGACGGCGCCCTCGACGCGGACCGAGTCCCCGACCTGGATGTCGGCCAGCGTGATAGGTTCGCGGCGCTTTCGGAAGATCGTGTTCTCGTCCGCCTTGAAGCTGTGGGCGCTGTTGTCCATAGCGCCCACGATCGTGACCTTGACCCCGTCGATGGCCGTGACTTTGCCCTGGAGCCAGGTCTTGCCGTAGTTGGCCTGCATCTCGCGCATCTGTTTGGCGCGTTCGGGATCGATCAGCAGGACAACCACTGCGCCGACAGACTTGGCGGTTGTATCGACCTCGCCGAGCGCGGCGATGGAGTCGCCCACCTTGATGTCTACAGGCTTGAGCGTCTCAGGGGGATTGCCGCCCCCTCTGGCCTCGCCGCCTTGTCGTCCCTGCCCGCGCTCACCGCGCTCGCGCCCGCCCGCGGCCTGCTTCATGATGCGGGTGTTGACGCTGAGATGGACGATGTACGTTTCACCCGCGTCGGTCTTGATGGTGTAGTGGTCGGCTGCGGCCTCGGTAACGGTTCCCGTCGCGCCGCGCCCGCCCATGCCGGTGCCAGCCCACGGGCCGCCACTGCCGGCGCGCCAATGCTGCAACTGAATGCCGTCAGGAACCTGGGTTGGGGCCGGCGGCTGGCCGGCGGGCTGTGTGGCCGGAGCTTCCTGAGCGGACGCGGCGACGGCTATCGCGAAACCAAAGACGATTGCGGACAAAAAGCGGGCATTCATGGCGACTCCAAGGGGCGCAGGGAAGACGCCCCTGCAACATAGACGGTTGAAAGAGCGCGGAAGACTACGAAGGCCGCCATTACGGAGAGTGCTGTTCGGCGAGAAGCTGCTCGAAGGCCGGAATGCCGCGCAAGCTGGCGAACTCGCTGTCGGCGGTGATTTTCTTGGCAGTGGTAAATCCTTCGTTCAGCGCCATTCGCAGGTATTCGATGGCCTGGTCTTTCATGCCCGCGCGGACGCAGCCCTTGGCCAGGTAGTAGTTCATGGCGCCGCGATCCTGAGCAGAACCGGGGTTGTCAACCCTGGGACCGGAGTTTTCCTGAAAGATATCGGGATCGATGGCCAGCGCTGCCTTGTAAGCCTCCCAGCCCTTCTTGTACTTATGCTGAGCCAGCAGATTTGTGCCGAGATTCTTTTCCGCAACCGCCGACTGGGGATCGACCTTGAGAGCCCTTCGGTAGGTGCGCTCTGCGGCGCCGAATTGCTTGAGTGCATCGTAAACGGTGGCCAGGTTGTTGATAACATTGGCATCGAAGGGTTTGATCTTCAAAGACGCCTGGTAGCACCGGGAAGCATCTTCATAGTTGAACATCAACTGGTTGGCGATGCCCCTCTTGTTCCACGCGCTGGCGGAGTCGCCGGGCGCCTTCTTGTAAGCCTCAATGGCGGCCTGGTAGCGCTGGTGAGCCATCAGACTGTCGCCGAGTTCTTCCGGGGTTGCCTGCTTCAGAGGAGCGGCCTGCGCAAGCTCGGAGTGCCGACTGGTGGCAGGAGCCTGGATCAACTCTTGCGCCAGGGCGGCGGATTCCGTTGCCAGGGCTGCGATAACCACGAACGCCGGCAGCCAGCGGCGTGGCCTTGACCTGCACATACTCCCTCCCGATGAAGCGTTCAGCGGGACGATCGACCGGCCCCTCGGTCCAATTTCACCGACAGAGAGAATTATTGACCCGGCTCCGCGGGAATGCAACACTAAGTCACTTTCGGCGGCGAGGTCGGAACCGAAATAGGGGTCCGCCGCTCTCCAACTTAGCGGCTGCGCGAAGCCGGCTTAAGGGTGGGCGCCCACCCCTCAGCCGATCGCTGGTAGACCGGCCAATCCCGGAGAGGCGCTCAGAATTTGGTTCCTCCGTTGTAATCGGCGGTGATGGCGGCTTCAACTCCCACCAGGCAGCCTGGGTCTGAGATGATCAGGCCCAGCTCGCGGTTCTTGTCGAGCGAATCGGTGGAGAAGTTCTCGCTGCCAACGAAGAGACTGGCCTGCGCCGTGCCGTAGTCGGCGAGGACGGTCTTGGCATGAATGTAATAGCCGGTCCGGGAGCTGTATGTGGCAATGCTGGCTCCGGCGCTCTTAAGGGCGTTGAGGACGGGGGAGTACTTGCCGCCGGCGTTCTCCTGCACCAGAGTCACGGCTACGCCGCGCCTGAGAGCCGCTTCGACCAGGGTCTGGATGGCGGTGTCCTCGAACTCTTCCTGTGAGATGAGAAGGGACTTGGCGGCGCCTTCAATGAGTGCGGTGAGAGCGGCGCGGGAGTTGGTCGGGCTCCATATCAGGCTGGCGCCGGTGGGCGGGGTGATGGAAGCGTCGGTGAAATCGGCGTTGAATGTGGTCTCGATGGCGGCGACTTCGGCGGGATTGTTGGTGATGACAGCAAAGTCGCGGGCGGTGGCGTAATCCTCATGCGTGAGGTTGAGGGTCATGACGGCCGAGGTCGCCGCGTCGACGGTGATGGTCTTCTGGTGGGTGCAGGCGTAGGCCGGGTTGGCCCAGTGGACGGAGACCTTGCCGGCGGTCAATGTGTTGTAGGCGGCGGTGTTGCTGGCCTTCTCGTTGTTCTGGTCGAGGATGACGCGCACGGTGACATTATTGGCCGCGGCCGTGGAGAGGATTGCGGTGACCTGCGGGTCGTTCAGCTCGTACATAGTCATGTCGATGGACTTCTTGGCCGAGGAGAGCAGGTTGTAGATACTGGTGAGGCTCTGATCGGGCTCGGTGACCAGCGTGTACGTGATGGTGCCGGGAGTGGGCGCGGGTGGCGGGGTAGGCGGAGTTGGCGGGGTCGGTTTATGGTGGTGGCTGGCGTCTGGATGCACAGTCGTTTCAGGGTCCATGATTCTCTCCTTAGATGAAGGTGATGGGGGGCACGCTCTGCCAGGCTCATGGGGAAGCCCGGCCGGAGAAGCTGTCTCAAGCATTGCGCAAGTCGATTGGAGCCCAGGGCGGAAACGGGGAATTGGGCCTTTGCCACTCCGCATCTTCGCACCGTTGCGGCGACTTTGTCTCTGCGTTTCTTGCTTTTCGGAAAGAACCGACAGGGGATAGCAATGAACGGCCGAGCTTCTCAGCATTTAAGGCGTTAGGCCCTGCGCCCGAATAAAATCGAGCAACAGTCTCACCGCGGTGTGCGAGACTGTTGCACAAAAAGCTTTCTTTGCGAAACCGGCCATCCCTATCCTGCTATGATCGGATGGTGAAGATCGGCGGTCGGAGTCTCGGTGGAAAGAGAGAGTTTCTGGCGCGCGGATTCCTATGGAGCGGGGCCTCTTTCCTGCTCTCGCGGCTGCCGACGCGCGATTCTCTCCTTGTCTTGAATTACCATCGCATCGGCAACCCCGATGACGATCTCTTCGACCCAGGCATCTTTTCCGCGACTGCCGAGGAGTTCAACGCCCAGATAGCCCACCTGAAGAGCTACCTTTCGCCGGTGACTCTGGAAGAGGCATTGGCCTTCGCCGCCGGCACGCTCAAAGACAAGGCTCGCCGCTGTCGCGTGTTAATCACCCTTGACGATGGTTACCTGGACAACTACTCCGTCGCCTATCCCATCCTGCGCTCGCATGGCATGCAGGGAGTCTTCTTTCTTACCACCGGACTGGTTGGCTCCTGCAACCTTCCCTGGTGGGACCGCATTGCCTACACGGTGAAGACTGCTCGCCGGCGCTCCTTCAATCTCCGCTATCCGGCCGGCCTGGCGGTAAACATCGATGGGAACGGCCTGGCAAACAGCTTGCGCGCCATCTTGATGTTATACAAAACCTCCGAGAATGCCGATCCCGAGCGGTTTATTCGCGAACTGGCGGAAGAGGCTCAGGGTGTCGAAGCGCCCGAAACACAGCGGCGCTTCTTGAACTGGGACGAAGCGCGCGATATGATTCGTGGCGGCATGGTGATCGGCTCCCACACGCGCGCGCATCATGTGCTCAGCCAGTTGGAGCCGCAGCGGCAATTCGAGGAGCTGTCCGGCTCCCGAGCGATCTTGAAGGAGAACCTTGGCGTCGAACCCGAAGTGGTTGCCTATCCGGTGGGCGGCAAGGCCACTTTCAACAGCAAGACGCAAATGCTGGCGCGAGAAGCGGGTTATCGCGCCGCCTTTTCCTTCCATGGCGGCATGAACCTGCCGGGGAAGACCAACCCTTTCGATGTGAAGCGCGCCGTCGTCGTTGGCCAAAGCCTGAACCGCTTCCGGGTTCAGACCGCAGTCTGCCGGTCAACGGGCGCTTTTTGGCCCTGATTGCGTAGCTTCTAGCGCTGTGTCCATGAGATTTCGCAATCCAAGCAGAAGCCCTGGGTGCCCCAGGTTCCTCGCGTTTGGGGACCTGGGAAAGCACGAAATCATCAAGATACGGTACTAGCGGCTTGGCCGCCCCTGAATACAAGCTGCTCAGGCGTGAGTTTGTTGAAGGAGAGGCGCCGCAGCCTTGTTTCGCGAGCTGGCCCTTGACCTTCGCCACATGCCCCCCCGTGACTCGCATCACACCCCCTACCCACCCAAATCCTGAATAATCGAGACGGATGGTCAGGCAACTGCCCCGATCCGGGGCCGCTCCAGTGCCGGCATCCTGCCCCATGGAATTCGCGGGGCAAGATAGCCGATAACCCTGGTCCAATCGGAGTCCTGCCGTATGTACAAGATCGTCGAAGCCCGCGACGTCGGCCTCAATATCAAGCAGTTTGTCATCGAGGCGCCGCGCATCGCGCGCAAGCAGCGGCCGGGGCAGTTCCTCATTCTCCGCCTGCATGAGAAGGGCGAGCGCATTCCGCTCACCATCAAGAGCTTCCGATCCCGAGCCGGGCACGGTGACCATCGTGGTGCAGGCCATCGGCAAGACCACCTCGCTGCTCAACTGCCTTGAGGCGGGCGACTCCATTCTGGACATCGTCGGCCCGCTCGGCCATCCCTCGGAGATCGAGAACTACGGCACGGCGGTGATTCTGGCCGGCAGCGTGGGCACGGCCATGGCGCTGCCCACCGCCAACGCGCTCAAGCAGGCCGGCAATCACGTGATCTTCATCGAAGGCGCGCGCAACGACGGAGATGGTGGTCTTCGAAGACGAGGTGCGCCAGGCCAGCAGCGAGACCTACATCATGACCGACGACGGCAGCTACGGCGAGCAGGGCCTGGTCACCAAGAAGCTCAACGAGCTGCTCGCCGCCGGCCGCAAGATCGACTTTGTGCTCGCCGTCGGCCCGGTGCCCATGATGCGCGCCGTGGCCCGCATCACCGCGCCGCTGGGCATCAAGACCATGGTCAGCCTCAACTCCATCATGGTGGACGGCACCGGCATGTGCGGCGGCTGCCGCGTGCTGCTGGGCGACAAGAGCAAGTTCGCCTGCGTGGATGGGCCGGAGTTCGACGCCTCGCTGGTCAACTTCGAGGTGCTCATGCAGCGCAACGCCATGTACCGCGACAAGGAGTGCCAGTCGCTGAAGGAATTCGAGGAGCACAAGGACGAGGAAGTGGCCGAGCTTCGCGCAGAACTGGCCGCGGGGGAGGCCCATCATGCCTGAGACCAGACCAATTCCCCGCTCCGCATTGAATGTCCTTCCGCTCAAAGAGCGCATGAAGATCATCCGCCGCCACATGCCGGAGCTGGACCCGCAGATGCGCAGCCGCAACTTTGAGGAAGTGAACCTGGGCCTGCCCGCGGCCGATGCGCTCACCGAGGCCACGCGCTGCATCGCGTGCGCCAAGCCCGGCTGCGTCGTCGATTGCCCGGTGGGCGTCAAGATCAAGGAAGTCGTGGCCCTGATCTACGCCGGCGATTATCTGGCCGCCGCGGCCAAGCTGCGCGAAGACAACGCGCTGCCCGCCATCACCGGCCGCGTCTGCCCGCAGGAGAACCAGTGCGAAGGCGGATGCGTGCTGGGCAAGAAGGGCGCGCCCGTGGCCATCGGCAACCTGGAGCGCTTCGTCGCCGACTTCGAGCGCGCCAGCGGCCAGCTTGGCCTGCCCGCCAACGCGCCCGCCCACGGGCAAGAGCGTGGCCATCGTCGGCAGCGGCCCGGCCGGGCTCTCAGCGCCGCCGGCGACCTCGATCCAGAAGGGCCATCGCGTGCGCGTCTTCGAGGCCCTGCACGAGCTGGGCGGCGTGCTCGTCTACGGCATTCCGGAGTTCCGCCTGCCCAAGGCCATCGTGAAGGGCGAGGTGGACAACCTGCGCCGCATGGGCGTCGAATTCGAGACCAACGTGGTCGTCGGCAAGAGCGTCACCATCGACGAGCTGATGCAGCGACGAGCAGCTACGACGCGGTCTTTGTGGCCACCGGCGCGGGCCTGCCGCGTCTTTCTCGGCGTTCCCGGCGAGCACTTCAACGGCGTCTACTCGGCCAACGAGTTCCTCACCCGCGTCAACCTGATGCGCGCCTACAACGTCCGACGAATACGATCGAGCCGGTCTACGACTGCCGCGACCGCGACGTGATCGTGGTGGGCGGCGGCAACACCGCCATGGACGCGGTGCGCACCGCCCGGCGCCTGGGCGCGCGCACGGCAACGCTGGTCTATCGCCGCACCGAGGCCGAGATGCCCGCCCGCGCCGAAGAGGTCAAGCACGCCCGCGAAGAGGGCATCGAGTTCCGCATGTTGACCAATCCCATCGAGTTCCTCGGCGACGAAAAGGGCTGGCTCACCGGCGCGCGCTGCGTGCGCATGGAGCTGGGCGAGCCCGACGACAGCGGCCGCCGCCGCCCGGTCGCGATCAAGGGCTCGGAGTACATTCTGCCCGCCAGCGTGGCCATCATCGGCGTCGGCACCACCGCCAATCCGCTCATCCAGAGCACCACGCCCGATCTCGCGACCAACAAGTGGAATTACATCGTGGCCGATGAACAGTCGATGCGCACCAGCAAGCGCGGCGTCTTTGCCGGCGGCGACATCGTCACCGGCGGCGCAACGGTGATCCTGGCCATGGGCGCGGGCCGCAAGGCCGCCGCGTCGATCGATGAGTACCTGAGCGGCGGCGCGTGGTAGCGGAGGGCAGCGAATTGGGAATTGTACCTTTCTGAATCGCAGCGGCGACTCCCAGGTCTCTAACGAAGCCGGCTTGGAAAATCAGCCCTGATGCGCGCCCATTCGCGGCTCTCGCCAGTAAATCCCAAATTCCCCAGGCCATAAATTCTTTCGTCCGGAGTGCACAGAAACTGTCAAGCAGGATGTAAACTGTAAAGCAGGTTGTAAAGTCTGCTGTTGAGCGAGGGTTATGCAACGGGGGGAGTGGTGAATATGGGCGAAAAAATGCAACATGCTCCAATCTTTTTCACAGTCGGACAGGTACGCTTCAATCCAATTCTGGATATGCACCGATACGTAGAGGTTCTTCAAACACGATTTCGAAAGCAGGGCTTCTCCGGATTCGGTGAGGATACCTTGACCTCCATTCAAGTTGACACGTCAAGCACGACGCCGAAAGTCGTGCCTACCAACCAACAACGGTGGAGATTTGCAAATTCCAAAAAGACAGGCGAAATCGTCCTCTTCCCGAATTCGCTTTTATTTCAGACCACCGCCTACGAAACCTCACAGGATTTTATATCCCGCATCTTGGATGCAGTTCAGATCGTACGCAATGAAGTGAACCTTGAGTACGTCGAGCAAATTGGATTTAGAACGCTCGACGCCATCATTCCAAACGAAGGGCACACGCTTGATGTCTTACTCAAGCCAGGGTTGCTCGGCTTTTATTCGGCCGCGAACGGCGATCTTAAGCAGAGTATTCTAGAGGGCATTTCAGCAGTCTGGTCTACCGGCGTTCTGGTTCAACGTGTCGTGATTCTACGCGGGGCGCTGGGAATTCCTATTGATTTGATGCCTATTTCGCTTACAATCGATGCGCGATTCACCTCGACTAATAGCTGGCACGCCATTCTTGATACCGATTGCTCGGAAGTGGGGCAATTCGACTTTGACCTTGAAGAAATCAAGAGGCGTCTGCAACTAGTGAAAGACGGGGCCTCGAGAGCATTCCATGATTCAATCTCGAACCTGGCACTGGATATGTGGAGGTAGCGTGATGAATGGAGTTATGAATTCAGCATCTATGCTTTATTCGCGGGGAACGGCAAAGCCCTTTGTTGCTGCCGTGACGCTTTTCGGCGCGCTCGTTGCGGGGACGGGGGGATTTTATTCACAAAACAACACGGTACTGGTTTCCACATGGACCACTGTTCCGGCAGTTGTGATCAGCGTTACCACGGCTAAAAGCCGAAAGATGCATTTGCAGAACCTCAGCGTTCCTAAAGCCATCAGTCAGATACGCAACAAGCTGGGTCTCAAGATGTCAGAGATGGCAGACATTCTTGGGGTCTCGCGACAAGCTGTCTATCTATGGCTAGAAGGTGGAAACCTGAAGCCGGAATACATTCAGCGCATTTGGGATCTGAGCCGCATCGCTGACCAACTACAAGCGGCGGGTATCGAAAGGCCCGAGCACTTCATTCATCGCCCTCTCACATCGGAAGGGAATTCGTTGCTCCATCTGCTGGTGAGAGGCGAGAGCGTAGACGCTGCACTGTCGTTTCTCAAAGAACAGTCCGTTGCGGAACAACGCATACGTGACAGGGCCTCAGCTGAATCCCAAATAGTGCGGACAGGTAAGCGCAATGTTTCGTCGGTTATGGAATTGGCTATGCCGATCTTGGACGAATTCAATGGGTAGGTCCGGCGCCCATTCCGCCGCATCATCCTCTACGGAGGATGATGCGGATATGAAGTTGAGGCAGGGATCTATCC
This sequence comes from uncultured Acidobacteriaceae bacterium, assembly GCA_963799145.1. Taxonomy (GTDB): domain Bacteria; phylum Acidobacteriota; class Terriglobia; order Terriglobales; family Acidobacteriaceae; genus Telmatobacter. The sequence continues at coordinate 14,423 of CAWCWQ010000228.1, forward strand.
TTCCGAGAGAAGTACGCGATCGACTCGAATTATCGGCTATCGGAGATAATCCAGACCCCATAATCATCGTCATTTCCCACGACTGTGATCTGGTTAAGCCGCAGGAAGTCGAGCCGAAGGTGGAACTGCTGCATGGGCGAACCAGAAATGAGTTGAAGCCAGGCTTGCCGTATGGGCAAAGTCCACACATGCTGCATATCGAATTCACGCAAAATGGAGAGGGGAAGGTTCTCGAATTGTGCGCCGTCGATAAATTCAGTGTTGATAAAACAAAGCTGATCAATACGGACCAAGACCCAGATTCGGCGATCGGACAAAAGGGTCTGCATATCCTCCAGTTATGGTTAGCTGCGCGTTACAATCGCGCGGCTTTTCCCGATGATCTGGACCGCAGAATGAAACCGATGAAGAAGAAACTGCAGTCTCTTGATGCCAAGGCGATAACCGGCGTTTGGATGAAATACTCCCCAGATGAAAATCGTCTAGGTCTCTGACCGCATGAAGTTGTACCAACTCTGGGTGCCCCAGGTCCCGATTTTGGGACCTGGGATAGCTTGAACTCGAGGTACGAAATCATCTGGTCACAGACCTAGATGATAAGGTTCCATACGAGTTGTGGGTCAAGATCGTCTACTCAACATCGGAGTTCGACGCCAAAGCGAAAGCGGAACAAGAGGCCAAGAATCTTCGTGCGAGCTTTGAAAGGTTGTTCCTTGACGGGGAACTGTGGCGTTCCATTGATCTGCAGACCTGCGAGGCGATTCCCGACACCGCCTTTACACTGCGAGATATCGACTACTATAAGCTGTGGCGGTTGGAGCACCTCAGTCTGAGGCAAGATCCTCCGGAAGAGCGTCTATAGCCGGGTGCCTCATCCTTCGATTCTTTCAACCGAAGGGTGGCAGAGTATGGACCATCCCCGCTTCGCCGCCCTGCCACTCCCCGCCTCATCCCCGTTGCAGAGATTTACCCCCTTCCGGCGCAAGATAAAAGATGGCGGAGATTGAAGCAGCATGGGCAGTTCCCCATAGCCGTTGAACCCGCCTCGTACGACGAAAGGAAAACTCAGTATGTCCCTGGCCGCTTTAGGTCTGCTCGAATCTGGCTCCGACTCCGGCGCGGCGATCACAAACCCCGCTATCGCCCGATGCCGCGAAGCCTGGGAGAGCCGCTACAAGGACGAAAAACCGAAACGCGAAGGCAGCGTCGTCGCCGCACACCACGCGGACGCGTCCTACTGTGACGCCATGCCCCCTCTTCTTGACTATGAAAGCATCCGCGATTTCATCGCCTGCGCCGCGCACGGCATGTTAATCGGCGCTATCCAGCACACGGACGGCACACGCCTCCTCTACGCCGCGCAGGTCGCCCTCGCCACTCTCCACCGCCAGCCGCGCGAGACCAGGCCGCCCGGAAGACCAAAAAGTTTACTAAATAATTAATCCCCCCACCCCCTATATTTATTTTCAAAACCTTGCAGATTATTTCGGCCATGCCCACCACTCTTGACCCAATCTCCTATGGGTGAGTGGCCCAAATCTCGACCTGAGATGGGGCTTTCGACCCCCGGCCTCTGCTTTCAAGGGGAAAAGAGTCCGCCTTGTCAATCACACGAAAACAGTGTACACTGTTCTCGTATGAAGAACATCACCTTGAGCGCCGACGAGGACCTGATTGAGCGGGCGCGCTTGATCGCGCGCGGGCAGCGCAGAACACTGAACGAGGCTTTCCGCGAATGGCTTGCGCAGTTTTCCCAGAGCGCGGGAGACACCCAGGGCTTCAATGCACTGATGCAGCGCTTGCAGAGCGTTGACGCCGGCCGGCGCTTCAGCAGGGACGAGTTGAATGAGCGATAGATTCTTTCTGGATACGAATATCTTCGTCTATTCCTTCGATCGAAGCTCTCCCGCGAAGGCCCAAAGAGCCGCGCAACTCATTCGCGAGGCTCTGACGACGCAGAAGGGCGTCATCAGCTATCAAGTCGTGCAGGAGTTCTTCAACGTTGCCCTGAGACGCTTCTCCCAGCCGATGAATGCGGCGGACGCCGGGCAATACCTGACCACGGTCTTCCGCCCGCTGCTCACCGTGCATTCGTCGCAGGCGCTCTACGCAGAGGCATTGCAGATTCACTCCCAAAGCGGGCTTTCGTGGTACGACAGCTTGATCGTCTCAGCGGCGATCCAGGCGCGGTGCGATCTGCTCTTGACGGAAGATATCCAGCACGGCCAGCGCTTCGGAAGCCTCCAGGTCATGAATCCATTTCAATGAACCCTCGGTCATGCACACTGAAACAACCGCCTCACAGGTAGCCGTCTAACTGGACGTAGTTGGCGGGAGTGGCTTCGCCTTTTCCCGCTCAACAACTTCCTTCGCCCGGAACCTCGCGATTCGTTCGATCAATTCCACGGGGATAGGCTTGGAGAGGGAAAAGCGAATGGTGCCCTTGTGGCTCAGTTCGTATAGTTTCAGCTCATCTGCGAAGGCCGCCATCAGAGACCCAGTGCAAGGGTAGAGCGAGAAGTGCTTCTTCCAGGCGCCAAAATAGAGAACCACGGCGTCGCGCACCTTGTACGCAGGCATTTTGTATGAGATCGTTTCCTCGGCTCCGGGTACCGCCTTGCGGACTATGCTTCGCAGGTGCTCAAGTACCGGTTGCGCCGCCTCGGGTTGTGCGGCGATGTACTCATCCACTGAATTCACGTCTGTCTTCGTCATAGTTAAACCATCCTGTCGAGGCGGGCATAGTTCGTCTCCCAGGCTTTTCGCAAGAGTCCAAGCCCATGGTCGATCTCAGCGATCGCGCCCAGCGCAAGCCGGCAAGGGCGCTTCGCTCCCTCTATGCGACGGGCAAAGAGTCCAGCTCCTCAGGGCATCTCCACAAGTTCCATCTGGCCATCGCGGCGGCGGTGGAGCACAAACATCTCTCCGGCTGGATTGCGGAAGATCAGCAGGTCGCGGTCGCGGAATTCGGCGTCTTTCACCGCCTCCTCGATGGTCATGGGAGTGAGGGAGATCGCTTCGCTGCTGTTGAGGATATGCGGCCCGACGACCGTGGCGCGGTTGGGAAAGGAGTGGACGGCGATCGACGCGCGGACCTTTCCGCGGGCTGGCTTGCCCTCGCCGTTGCCGTCTACCTGCTGGGCGGGACGAAGCTTGGGCCGGGCAACCGGGGGCGCTGTGAGCACCTTCTCTCCGTCGGGCAGGCGCTTGCGCTCCAGCCGGCGGTCACGGAATCGGCGCGCCTGGTTTTCGGCATGTTCCATCGCCTGCCGGAGCGCCGCATCCAGAGTGGCGGCCTTGCCCGCGGCGGCGATCGTCTGCAGCCGTGCCTGCACGGTCACTTCCACGGTCTGCTCGTGCCTCTGCGCGCCGAATGTGACACTGGCGCGCGCGCTCTTGCCCATCAGGCGGGCAATACGTCCCATCCCCTCCTCGGCCTGCTCGCGCAGCGCCTTGGAGATCTTCACTTTTCTGGCGGTGTACTCCACTTCCATGGTCAGCCTCCGCTCATCGTTCTCCCAGCCCTACATCTCTGCCGGGAACTTCGGATTCTACAGCATTTGCCCAGCGACAGTGCGAGCAATTCCGCGTTGGCAAGTCTGCACCCGTCGAATGGGAGTCAAGACGTCCAACATGAGCTGAATAAGCGTCGTTCCAGTTTAGGAACCCTCCGGCGGGTCATAAGGCCCCAGAAATCTCCCGCCGTTGAAATGGACCATGTGGTCTGGGGAATCGGCAATCCAGACTTCCGTTTCCCAGGCAATTCGCGTCGCCCATCTGCGAAAATCGGCCTTGGTTAGGAAGGCCGTCACAAAAACACGTCCTGCTGTGCAGCCTGTCGTCAATTTCGACAAGAGGGAGTGACGATCCTCATCCACGGGGTTGCTGCTGTGAACTGCTTCGATCAAGAAGACCCAGTTCCGCTCGGGCTCATAGGCAACAATATCTGGAAGACGGCCGCCCCTTTCGGGTGTGGGCATTCCGATTCTG
>CAWCWQ010000229.1:0-11948 GCA_963799145.1 uncultured Acidobacteriaceae bacterium
CAAATCTCCGAGCGGAGTGAGCGCGGTCACGAATTCGCTTTACAGCGGCGGAGTACACTGGACAAGGCGTTAAGGGCGGCGGTTCTTACCCTTCGAGACGCTCAATTCAGGGACAGGTTCCCGGCTCGGCCAGCACCGCAAGCGCTAGGAACGGCCGCGCACATTTCGATCAGGAGATCCTTATCATGCGAGTTGCTTTGCTGACCGGTGGCGGCGATTGCCCCGGACTGAATGCGGTGATCTATGCGGCTGTCAAGAAGGGCATTAACCACTATGGCGATGAGTTTATTGGCTTTTTGAACGGCTGGCGGGGCGTGCTGGACAATAACTTCATCCCCCTGACCCTCGAAAACACCGACGGAATCCAACTGAAGGGCGGCACCATCCTCCACTCTTCGCGCACCAATGTGAAGAAGATTCCCGGCGGAATCGAGAAGGTCCAGGAGGTTCTGAAGACAAACAGGATCGACGCCCTGATCGCGCTCGGCGGCGACGACACGCAGTCGGTCACCCTCTTCTTGAGCGAGAACGGCGTGCCCAGCGTGGGCGTGCCCAAGACCATCGACAACGATATCAGCGGCACCGACCAGACCTTCGGCTTCGACACCGCCGTCATGATCGCCACCGAAGCCGTCGATCGCATTCACACCACCGCCGACTCGCACAATCGCGTGGTCGTCGTCGAGGTGATGGGCCGCGACGCCGGCTGGATTGCCTATGCCGCCGGAGTGGCCGGCGGGGCGCATGTAGTCCTGGTCCCCGAGAAGGAGATCGATATCGACCACGTCTGCAAGCTGCTCAAATACAACTACGATCACGGCAAGCACTACGGCGTGGTGGTGGTAGCCGAGGGCTGCCATCTGCCCGAGGTCGGCCAGGTCGTCAACGAATCGGCTAAGCTGGATTCCTTCGGCCATGCGCGCCTGTCGGGGATCGGTGAGGCGCTGGCCGAGCTGATCGAGGAGAAGACCGGCTTCGAGACCCGCTCTGTGAACCTGGGCCACACCCAGCGCGGAGGCGTTCCCACGGCCTACGATCGCCTGCTGGGCCAGCGCTACGGCTTGCACGCTATCGACATGGTGCACGACAAGAAGTGGGGCCGGATCGCCGTGCTCAAGGGGCTCGACGTTACCGACATCACCATCAAGGAAGCTATCGCCGCCAACCGGCGCCTCGACCAACGTTTCTTCGACGTGATTGCGGACCTCGAAGCCAAGGTCTAGGATTCCGAGCGTCTATCCGTGTGCAAGAAGCCATCCTCATCGCGAGGGTGGCTTTTTGCTTTGACCGCCAACTTCGCGTCCTGTGAAGAGAATGCGATAGAGTTGGCCTGTGCTTTACCGCCCCTACATCGCGGAGGACTTCGCCGAGCTCTATGCAATCGAGGAACTCTGCTTCCAGCCGCCCATGCGCTTTGGCCGCGGGCAGATGCGCCGGCTTGTACAGAGCGTCAGAGCCGCAACCTGGATTGCGATCGAGAGCGGAAGGATGTCCGGCTTCGCCATTGCGGAGTGGACGGCGCATGCGGGCCGGATCGCTGCATACATTCAAACCATCGAGGTAGCTCCCGATCGGCGCGGCCAGGGCATTGGCCGCGAGCTGCTCGGTTGCGTCGAGGCATCGGCGCGCGCCGCCGGGGCGCAAGCGATCTGGCTGCATGTGGATGCGGAAAACGCAGCAGCCATCGGCTTTACGAGGCGAACGGCTATCGCATCGAGGGCCGGAAAGAGAACTACTACCCGCAAGGCAAGGCGGCGCTGATCTGCTCGAAGGCCCTGGGCGGCCTACCGGCGACCTAGGCAACCTGTGAAGACGCCCACACTCCTCGGGATTCCGGCTGCGGTTCAGGGCCATGTACCATGTGGGCATGGCGCTGGTTGAGGTCAATTCGGTATGGAAGAGCTATGTGCGGCGGGTGGGGCTGCGAGCGGAAGCGCGGCACGTTGTCGCAGATGTGTCCTTGACGATCAGTCACGGCGAGACGCTGGGGCTGGTAGGCGAATCGGGCTCGGGCAAAACCACGTTGGCGCGGATGATTCTGGGACTGACAGCACCGAGCCGGGGCACAATCTGGGTGGGTGGCACGGATGTGGCTCGCGCTTCAGCCGGTGAGTTGCGCCGTCTGCGGCGGCAGATGCAGCCAGTCTTCCAGGATCCTTATGCCGCCCTGAATCCGCGCATGAACGTACTCGAGATCGTAACCGAACCACTATTGATCCATGGCCGGGAAGCGGGCATCGAAACGGACCGCCGTGCTTTGCGCGCAAAGGCTGTCGAGTTGCTGGGCGAGGTGGGCCTGGACGAAACGGCGCTTGGGCGGCATCCTCACGAATTCTCCGGCGGGCAGCGGCAGCGCATCAATATCGCCCGCGCGCTGGCGCTCAGGCCCAGGCTGCTGATTCTGGATGAGCCGGTTTCCGCCTTGGATGTGAGTGTGGGAGCGCAGATTGTAAACCTGCTGCGGCGGTTGCAGCGCGAACACGGGCTGACGTATCTATTCATCTCTCACTCCATGCCGCTGGTGCGCTACTTGAGTACGCGCATTGCGGTAATGGAGAGCGGGCGGCTGGTGGAAATGGGCGAGGCCCTGGAGTTGTGCGCCAACGCCGAGCAGGAGTATACGCGCCAATTGATCGCGGCCACGCCGGAGTTGCCCGCTGCCGCGGACAGGCCCGCCGGCGTGGCCTGATCGATCCGGAAGACGCCAGCCGCTACTTCGATTGCGGCTGGGCTGGAGTTGCCGGTGCGGGCGTAGCCGGCGCTGCGGGAGGCGGAGGCGGCGCCGCGGCGGGCGCAGGCGAAGGCGTCGGCGGAGTTGCCGGTGCGGGCGGTGTTGCCGGAGCGCCGGGCATGGGGCGCATTCCGGGCATCGAGCCGGGTTGATTGGGCGGCATGCCCGGACGGTTTGGCGGCATACCAGGGTGGCCTTGCGGCTGGGGCAGGTCTGCGACATCCACCAGCTCGACATCAAAGATCAAATCGGCCATGGGAGGAATGACCGGATGGGCGGGGTCGGGGCCCGGACGCCCAGGGACGCCATAAGCCAGTTGCCAGGGGATGAAGAGTCGGCGCTTGCCGCCGATCCTCATTCCCGCAAAGCCCTGATCCCAGCCTGGAATCAAGCGGCCAAAGCCTTGGGGAAAGGCGATAGGTTCCGGGTCGCCCATCTTGGGTTTGCCGTCATCGCCCATCACCGGCTTGCCGTCCTTGTCGAGGACCGGAGAGCGGTGCTTATCGGAAGAGTCGAACTCGTGCCCGTCGGCGGCCAGCCAACCGGTGTATTTGACCTTGTACATCTTGTTGGGGGGAGCCTCGGCCCCCTCACCAATCTTGATGTCTTGGTAGCGGAGGGAGAATGCAACCTTAGGGGTTCCGGGAACCGCAGGCACTCCGGGAGGCAGCTTCACTGCGCCGGCCGTTGTCGCCTGAGAACTGGTTGCGGTGGCGGCCGGTTTGGCCTTGGCAGCGGCGGGGGCAGCTGGTTTGGGAGGGGTTTGAGCGCTTGCGGCAGCCGCAGCCGCCGCCACCAAGAGAATCGGAACGGTGTATCTCATTGCGTAATTACTCTCCAGAGAACGTCTTCACGGAAGTGTATCAGGCACTGCTCAAGAGCTGAATTGACTTCCAGCAAAAGAGCAGCGAATCTCAGCGTCCAGCGCGCCTAGCAGGCAGGGAATGGCCCGCTCGGCTCGATCCGGCTTTGAGGCACGGATCATCTTGCCATCATCCCTGCCAGCAGCGCCGTTCTCGGCGCCAAGTGCTCGATCACGATCGATTCGTGACGGGCATGTGCGCCGTCCCCCACGGCACCCATGCCGTCGAGCGTGGGAACGCCCAGCGCGGAGGTGAAATTGCCGTCGGATGCGCCGCCGGTGGAGGCTTCCTCCAGCGCGAAGCCCAGCTCGGCGGCCAAAGCCCTTGCCTGGCGGTAGAGCCGCGCCGTCGAACGTGCGCGCTCCATTGGCGGCCGGTTGATGCCGCCGGTCACAGTAAGCCGACAGCGCTCGTCAGTGGGTCTGAGCGCGGCAAACTTGCGGGCGATGCGTTCGCCGTCCGCTTTGCGGGCAATCCGCACATCCATCTCCGCCCAGGCCTCGGCGGGGATCACATTGATCTGAGAGCCGCCGCCGGCCAAGCCGACGCTCACCGTCATGCCGCGCTTGAGATCGGTCCAGCCGCTGACCGTTTCCACTACGCGCGCCAACTCGCGAATTGCATTCGCTCCCTTTTCAAAGTCCACACCGGCGTGGGCGGCCACCCCCGTCACGTCGATCCGCAAGATTCCGGTTCCCTTGCGGGCCGTCTTGCAGGCCAGCCCCTGCGCCGGCTCCAGAACGTAGACGGCGGCGCGCCCGGCGGCCAGCCGCTCGGTGACGGGCCGTGAGACGGGGCTGCCAATCTCCTCGTCGGTATTCAGCAGGAGCACGATCTCCCGGTTCAAGGCGCCAGCCTCGATCAGCAGCTCAATGGCAGTGAAGGCCATGGCTGCGCCGGCCTTCATATCGAGAGCGCCGGGCCCCCACAGGCGGCCATCGGCCAACCGGCAGGGCATGGTCTTGAGCGTGCCGAGCGGCCAGACCGTGTCCAGATGGCCGAGTAGCAGAATGCTGCGCCCAGCGCTTGGATCGTCCTTGGCGGCCTTGCCGACGCTCGCCTTGGAAGACTTGGGCCCGAAGCGCGCCTCGAGCAGATCGCCAAAGCCGCGCTGGCGGTGCAACTTCACGCGCCCGCCCAACGACCTGGCCTTGGCCGCGGCTAGCCCAACACAGGCATCCACTGCTGCCTTGTCGCCGGAGGGCGACTCCGCCCGCACCAGTTGGCGGATGAGGTCAAGCAGTGCGGGCTGCTTGCGCCGCGCTCCGGCCAGCAGGGCGCGCATGGGGATGGGAGGATTGGCGGCATGCATTGGAGTCCCTTTCAAGGCCATTCTAGAGGCTGACGCCGCGGCACTGCGCCGACGCCCAAAGTGCGACGCGCCGTTCTCCGGAGGCCTTTTCTTTGCGAAGAAAGGTCGGAATGGGGCCCTTCTTTGACCGGAAACCAAGGTTTTCCAGGGTTTTTGTTTACCATTTCGACGACTGGGCAGCCTCCGACCGTGAACTGCATGTTGTTGATTATGATTTCCTTAACCGATTCTTCGGACCGGGAATTGGTGCGAAGGATGGGCAATTCGGGGGTAGGGGGTAGGGCATAGGCGTTAAAACAAGGAATGCCATCATCCCCACGCGGGAACAGCGGCCGGTTTTCGGCGGCGAATGGCCGTGGTTTCCCACCCACTTTGGCGGGGAAGATAGAATTCCAAGAAACTTGGGGTCCGCCACGCGCCCGATTGGGGTCCGCCACGCGCCCGAAAGGAGGCGAAAGACGGGGCACCGACGTTTGAGGAAAATTGACAAACAAAAGACTAAAGGCGCGCCATCCGCCCTGCGCGCGAGCAGAACTTCAACTTGAACCCCTGTCCGAATTCGGGTACCGGCTCTCGCAGCGGTATAATCGCGGCACGGTCACTTCGGAACGTGCGCTCAATTTCGAGCCCTTCGCTCCAGAATGAACCTCCCCGGAGGAATCATGCGCTCAGGCACAATTGGGTTGGGCTTGCTGCTTCTGCTGGCCTCTGCCGCCTGCGCGGCGGAAGACTTCTCATATACAGGTACGTTCAGCTACGACACGGACGTTGAGTTGTTTACCTTTACCCTGGCTACGCCGACGCCGGACGTTCTGCTGCGCACGTGGTCTTACGCCGGCGGCACAAACACTCTGGGCTCCGTGATACCGGCTGGCGGATTTGAGCCCGTGATCGACATCTTCGACTCCAGCGACAACATGATGAATCCGGGCACGTCGATCCCTTGTGGCGGCGCGACGGCAATGGATCCGGCGACTGGAGAATGCGGCGACGCGTACTATCCCACAACGCTGTCTTTCCCGGCCGGCACCTGGGCGGCCGGCACTTATACTGTCGCCTTGACCGAAGATGCCAACGCGGCGATCGGACCCACGCTGGAAGATGGCTTTTTCGGCGAAGCGGTTTTGGGAGTCACGCCGCCGGGCAACTGGACCTGCGAATCCGGTTCGCCCGGTTATCAGGGCAACCCGCCCACAGCGCCCGTGGGAAACGCCTTTTGCGATGAAGGCGATCCGGGCGTTGAGCGAACCGGGAACTGGGCGCTCGATATCGACAACGTGACGGCTGCGAGCGAATTCGGCGCGGTTCCTGAACCGGCGAGTTTGCTGCTCTTCGGTTCCGGTTTCGCTGGCTTGGTGATTTTGCGGCTCAGATTGCGCCGGACCTAGCGGGCCGCGCGCTCAACCGGCGCTGTCGTCCCAGGTCTCAGAGCTGCGCAGGTCGGGAGCGTGGACGATGCGCATCAGTTCGCCGCGATCGAGCCAAATGAGGCAGCAACTCTCGCAGGAGTTGACGACGACGTTACCGGGACCGGCATAGAAGTGGGTGTCCATGCGGTGGCGGCACTGCGGGCAGTCGATCTTGCGATGCAGATCGCTCGCGTCCGCCGCGGGCTGAGGCGCCGCGCCTCCCTGCTGAGTCCGCAGTTGCTCGACAAGGGTCTCAAGAACCTGCATGGGAATCGACATGCCGCGGCATCCGGCGCAGTAGAGGATGCGAATCTTGGCGATGGCGGCGCTGACGAGTGGCTTGTTGCAGATGGGGCAGGCCTGGACGGAAGATTCGCCGAGGACGCGCACGCCGTCGTCGCCCGTTTGCGGAAGATAGACGCTGCGGCAGTAGTCGCACTTGTAGCTGTCTTCATCCGGTTTGAGGCGCATGGGAGCGCCGCATGAAGGGCAGTTCATTGCGGCTTCCCGCATTCCGCGCAGAATTTGGCGCTCAGGGGCAAGGAGTGTCCGCACTCGATGCAGAACTTGGCGGCCTGGGAGGCTGAAGACGCACCGATAAGAGCCGGGGCGGGGGCTGAGGCCGGAACCGGGGCTACAGACTTGAGGGAATTCGAAAGAACCTGCGCGACAGCTGCGCCCGCGCCGAGCCCCATGCCCATGCCGGCCGCGCCGCTGGTGTTGGCAGCCGAAAGGTCCAGCGACTCAGCCGCCGCATACAGCGTGTAGCGGCCCAGATCCCCCACCATGTTCATTCCGATGCGCTGGTCGAAGACCTTTTGCAGCTCTTCGGGGAGGGAGATGTTCTCGACGACGAACTGCTCGAGCGAGAGGCCGAGGGCGGCAAAGGCGGGCTTCATCTGCTGGACAATCTTCTCGCCGAGGAGGGCCTGATTGGCGGCCATGTCGAGGAAGGAGATGTCGCTCGAGGCGAAGATTCCGGTCATGTGGGCGACGATGGTCTCGCGCAACTGGCCTTCGAGATCGGCGGCGGCGTAAATGTCGCGCGTGCCGCTCACCTGCTTGAAGAAGGCGCGCGGATCGGCGATGCGGTAAGAGTAAATGCCGTAGCAGCGCAGACGGACCGCGCCGAACTCCTTGTCGCGGACGGTGATGGGCGTGGCCGTGCCCCACTTCTGGTCGATCTGCAGGCGGGTGGAGAAGAAGTAGACCTCGGACTTGAATGGAGACTCGAAGGCCTTGTCCCAGTTCATCAGATCGGTGAGCAGGGGAAGGTTGCGGGTGCTGAGAGTATGCAGGCCGGGACCGAAGACGTCGGCGATCTTGCCTTCGTTAACGAAGGCGGCCATCTGCGACTCGCTCACGGTGAGCTGGCCGCCGTTTTGTATCTCCATGTCGCGCATGGGATAGCGATAGGCGAGTATGCCCTCTGCCGGTTCATTCCACTGAATTACACCGATGAACTGCTTGGCCAGGAAGTCTCTAAGGCTCACATGATTCTCCTGACCGCAACTTTACCACGCACCGCGGCCTGAGCGCATGACGCGAAAAGGGGAAGCTGGAGGTCCGGAGGCACGGGAACCGTGGACCGGGCTGGCGGACGGCCGCGGCGCGAAGACTGTAAACCCGGATTGACAAGGCCGGGTTATGATTAGACCCATGTTCTCCCGACGGGCCCAAGGCCTTGTTTGTGCCATTGCGCTTGCACTTCTGGCCAGAGGAGCTTGGCCACAGAATGCGGCGGCGGGTTCACCGGGAAGCATGAACGCCATTGAGATTGTGGAGCAGATGCAGCGCCATAACCGGGCGCAAACGGAAGGACTCAAGCACTACGAGGCGCTGCGGCACTACCAAGTGGAATATCGGGGCATCGCCACGTTGGATGCCAAGATGGACGTAGAGGTGAACTACGACGCGACGGCCGGCAAGAGCTTTCGGATCGTCTCCCAAAGCGGATCGAGTCTTCTTTGCAACAAGGTGCTGAAGCGGGCGGTGGACAGCGAAAAGGAGGCCGCGCAAGACAAGGGGGCGACGGCGCTGACACCGGCCAATTACCGTTTTCAGTTATTAGGGAGCGAGAGCCTGGGCGGGCGGCCTGCGTATATTCTGGATGTGACGCCGCTGACCGCGAGCAAGTTTCTCTACCGAGGCAAGGTCTGGGTGGATGCGGCGGAATTTGCCGTGGTGAAGATGGAGACCGAGCCTGCGAAGAACCCTTCATTCTGGATTTCGCGAACGCTGATCCACTATTCGAGTGCCAAGGCAGGCCCTTTCTGGCTGCCGCACGAGGCGCGAAGCGAGACCAAGGTGAGGATTGGCGGCACGGCGGTGCTGACCATCGACTATGGGATATATCGGGTCGAGTCGAGGAACAGCGATCGGAGTTCGGGGGTTGAGGGTCGATGAATCGTCGGCAAGGACTCGGCACCGGCCATTTCCGATCGGCTCCGAACAGACAATGACTCAACACACTCTCTCATGCTGACGCCCTGAAAACGGGCGCGCAAGCCGGGAACTTCTCCGGCCGGACCCCAGGGTTTCTTCGCCGTTCCAAAATCGCTCCGCCGTAAATCGAAGTGGTGAGAGCGCATGAATTCAAGTTGGCCCATTGCGAGCTAGGGCAGCAATTTGCGGATGGTGGAGACGGTGGCTGCACGAATGAGGCCCTTTGCGCGGGATCGCAGATTGAAAGCGGTGTGGCTGGGCTCGGGGTTGACTTCGATAAGCTGCCGTTCACACGCCGCCTGGTAGTGCTGAACGAGCTGGAGCGTGGCAGTCATCCAACCGTGCTGGGCTGCCTGGCTCCGAGCGGTTTGCCCGACGGCTTCTCCGATTGCCGGCGAGAGCAGGAGTTGCTGGATTGCTGCAATGGCCTGAGTCTCGTTGTCAAAGAGATAGCCGCTGACGCCGTCCTCGATGAGTTCGGGAATGCCTCCGGCGCGGGCGGCGACAACCGGCAGGCCGGAGGACATGGCTTCAAGAATCACGAGGCCGAGAGTCTCCGAGCGCGATGGCATAACGAAGATGTCGCTGGAGGCGTACGCGCTGGCCAGTTGCTCGCGGTGGAGGAAGCCAGGCATGTATACAGGCATGTCCGCGAAGTGGTGTTGAAGCTGCTTCCGTTGGGGTCCGTCGCCAACCAGGGCGAGGCGAGCGTCAGGCAGAGCCTTCAGGATGGGCTTGAGCCGCCCGATGTCCTTCTCGGCAGAGAGGCGGCCGACGTACAGGAGCAGAGGCGCCTCCGGATGGCCCTCGGTCAAGCGGGCGCGCATCTCCTGGGAACGGCGTGAGGGTTGGAATAACTCCGTATCGACCCCGCCAGGCCAAAGGGCGAGACGGGCAATGCCGTGCTGGCGCAACTGCTCGATCATGGCGACGGACGTGCAGAGGTTGAGAGTTGCGCGATTGTGGCGCTGGCGAAGAATGGGCCAGATCCACGGTTCGATGAATCCCAGCCCATAGAAATGGAGGTACTTGGGCAGATCGGTATGGTAAGAGACCACCAACGGCAAGTGAAGGGCGCCGCCGCGCCTTCCGCCACCGTAATAGAGAGCGGCAATGCCAAGTAGAGCTGGATCGGCGACATGGATCAGATCGGGTCGGAAATCGCTGAGGATCCGGCGTATCGAAGCACGTGGAAGGGCAAGCCGAAGATCGGGATAGAAGATGAACGAGTGGCCCTTGAAACCGGCAATGCGGGATTCTTCGAATTGCTCGAACCCACCATCCGGGGCAAAGATGAGTACCTGGTGACCGAGGTGTTCCAGTTGCTTGACGGTCTGGCAGAGCGTGGTGACAATGCCGTCAACTTTGGGGATGAAGGTTTCAGTGAAGAGAGCTATCCTCATGCGTCCGCGCGACCTTCTTAATCGAATTGTAAAAGAGAGACTATCACGGCTGGATTGGGGCTGGCAGGGGCTTGTTTCTCCTGGGATTGCGCAAGCTGGCAGGAGCCTGCCCGCGATTGAGCGCCACCCCAGCAAGGCGCGCCGCGGCGGCTGTGATACCGTTGCAATACGGCGTCCCTGAGCCGGGCCGGGGTCTCCGGGCCTTTTGCGAATGCTCGCGAGCGGGCGGTAGGCAGGGCGGCGCATAACCAGAGAATGGCCCAGCCGGAATCGATTTCGCCTTCGTTGCCCGCCAACCCCACTCCCGAGCCAGGGCAGACGGACAGTCCGGCGCCTGTGCTGGCGGTTGCGCCCGATCCCGCGACGCAGCGGATTCCGCGCTGGCTGGAGCGGGCCGAGCTGTTCTTGCGGGTGCTGCTGCGGATGTACATCGGCCTGGCGGTCTGCTATGCGCCATGGTCGCCGATGTTCTGGGACCAGAACCCGCTTTTTCTGCAGTTTCCCCACGCTCTCGATCTATGCCGCCAACGGCGCGGTGCGGGGCTGGTCTCGGGGCTGGGGCTTTTGAATCTGTGGATTGCGTTTCAGGATGCGATCCGGCACTGGGACGGATGAGCGATGAACGAGGGACTAGGGACTAGGGACCAGGGACCGGAGAGCGGAAGACAGGGCGCAGTGTCCGGCGGCGCTCGGAGGCGGCTCCGCTGGCCTATGAAAACTCCAGCTTTCTGAACAGCGCGGACGGACGGCTGATCCGCATCGTCTCCGAGTATCTGGAGCCGCTGGCGCGCTTCCGGCGCGAGCAGATTCAGGACACGGTGGTGTTCTTCGGGTCGGCGCGTTTTCGCGGGCGCGAGGAGGCCGATCATGCTCTGGAGTTGCTTGAGAACACCGGATCGACGCAGGCCGGCGCCCAGCCACGAGCAGCCGGCCAGCGCTCCGGAGATCGCGGCCGGCCAGGCCACGGAGTTGCAGCGGAAGCGCGCCGTGGCGGCCGTTGAGATGGCCCGCTACTACGAGGACGCGCGGCGGCTGGCCGGCCTGCTGACGGCATGGGCCAAGAGAATCCCGTCGCGGCGGCACCGGTTTGTGGTGACCTCGGGCGGCGGGCCGGGGATCATGGAGGCGGCCAACCGCGGCGCCTCACGAGGCCGGCGGCAAGACCATCGGAATGAACATCCGGCTGCCCTTCGAGCAGGCGCCGAATCCCTACATCACGCCCTCGCTCAACTTCGAGTTCCACTACTTCTTCATGCGCAAGCTGTGGTTTGCCTACCTGGCGAAGGCGCTGGTGGTCTTTCCCGGCGGATTCGGCACGCTGGACGAGATGTTCGAGATTCTCACCCTGGCGCAGACCCAGAAGCTGGCCAAGAAGATCACCGTGGTCATCTACGGCTCGGAGTATTGGAAGAAGGTCTTCAATCTGGATGCGCTGGTGGATACCGGCGCCATCTCGCCCAAGGACATTGAGCTGTTCCAGTTTGCCGACACGCCGGAGCAGGCCTTCGAGCTTCTGCGGCAGGGGCTGACAGAGAACTACCTGATGGCCGAAGCGGCGGCGGGAACGCTGGCGGAGAGCCAGGAGATAACGCCGGGCGAGGATCTGATGGCGGGCTGGACGGTCGAGGATTTTCTGGGGCCGGAGATGGCCAAGACCAGCAAGTGAGCATGAGCGGGTTCTGCCGCCTCGGAGCTTCGGAATCCAGAATGCGGCCAAGCTCATAGGGCCGGGCTCAAGGCGCGCCCTTCTCAGCAATACGTAACGGAACGAAGAGACCAGCATAC
>CAWCWQ010000230.1:0-17866 GCA_963799145.1 uncultured Acidobacteriaceae bacterium
GCGCCGAAGCCGGGCTCGGGCGTGCCGGGGCCCAATAACAAGACGCAACTGAACGAGTACATACACAAAAAAAAAGCCACCACCACGCCACGTATTGCTCCCAACAGCACACCTCCTTCGACGACGTAACTAAAGTGCGGGAATCCCTCCGCGAGTTCTCGTTCGGGCAGCCGCCCCAAAAGTACACTTCCATCGAGGAAGTATGCACAGCCCTTGTGAACGGCGAACTCGATGTGCCCGAGGCAGGCGAGATCGTCACCAGAATACAGGAACTCGCCAGTGCCGATGAAGAAGTTTACGATCCCGCGGCACGCACGAATGGATACGAGAGGCAGTCAGCCAACTGTTGGTTGGCCCAGGACAGCTCGTAAGGGATGCCTTGACCGGCTTTCGCTACCTTGGCCCGCTTCGAGAGACGCCCAGTAGAGACCATGCACCACCCAGATTCCCCGACCCTTCGCGGTGGGCGTCTGGTTTGGGAGCCTGGGACCGATTGGCGAGCGCGGACGAGGAATTCGTAAACGTTGTGAGCCATTGGCTGGGAGACCGGGAGCGATTGAACGCCGGGTACAACATCCGTTGCAAGAGGTTCAAGGAATTGGATCTTTCCGACCCTTTGGTTGTCCAGCTGTTGACCGGAAGGTGCCGGCCGACGCCGACAGCATTCGGCTTGGCCTTGAGAGGCTGCCGACGTGTTCGCGGATCCAGATACTCCCATCGACCGAGGATGACCATGTTTCACAGGACCCGGTCGAACTGCAGCCGCAGGACGTGGGTGTTGGGATTTCCCAGGTCGTTCCCGTGATCGTCACGGCACTGGACGGAAAAGAGCGGCTGGTGGCGATCGAACAGCCCGAACTGCACTTGCACCCCGCTTTGCAAGTCAATATCGCAGAATTGTTCATCCATCGGGCAAGCCAGCCGAAAGCCGGTCCATGCTTGATCGAGACGCACAGCGAGCACATGTTGTTGCGGTTGCTGCGGCGGATTCGGGAAACCGCGGCACGCGAACTGCCGGCCGGCTATCCTGGCCTCAAGTCCGACCAGGTTTCGGTGGTGTGCGTCGAGAAAGTTGCCGGGTCGGTTCACGCGTACCCCCTGCATCGACGACACCGGGGAGTTCATGGATCCCTGGCCGAAGGGGTTCTTCGAAGAACGCGCGGAGGAGTTGTTCTGACGATGCTCCACGAGTTTGCCATCGATCCCAGTGCGGTCTCCCGCTGGGAGCCGTTTCGTTACCTGACCGACCATTGCGGCGCGGAGAATGGCCGCCTGATTGCGCGTTTGCCGAAACGATGGGAGGACGCGGTCCTCGGCGCCTGTACGGCGTGCGGCGCCGTCGAGAAGCATCGGATCACGGAACGCCTGAAGCAAATCAAGAGCCGCCTCACCCGCTCGGCACGACCGTATAATCCTGGCCTCGATTGGCTCCGCAACGCCGAGGATGAGCACGCCCGCCGGCCCTTTCAGGCAATCGTTTCCACGCGGAATCCGAACGGCTTGGATCGCGTTTTGCTGGTATCCGACTTGGACGAAGGCACGGAGCACTGGAATGTCCCCAGGGAGTTGCACGTCCCGCGAGAGGCCGGCGCAATGGCCGCGAGCGTCGAGGGATTGTTCGCCCATAGCAAGGAACTTCTTTTCGTCGATCCTCACTTTGCCCCCGAAGCCAAACGTTATCGCGACACACTAAGCGAATTCATCGCCATTGCGCACCGCGGCGGTAGGAAGTTCGCCGCATTGAATACCACCTTGAGAAAGCCAGTACGCAGGTTTTTTTCGAACAGACATGCCGTACCGAATTGTGCCATCGCTTGTCCAAGGGCGTGCAGATCACGTTCATCAGGTGGAATGAAATGACAACTGGCGAAGAGTTGCACCCGCGCTACATCCTCTCCGAGATCGGCGGCGTCCGCTTTGAACGCGGTCTTGATAGCGGTGAGCCGGGCCAAAGTATCGACGTAAGCTTGCTCTCCGAATCCCTCCACGTCAAGCGGTGGGAGAACTACCAGAAGTCAACGGCCGCCTTTGATTACCAGGACGAAGTTTCGATTGTTGGCACGCTGTAGCCGAGAACGCCGCATCTTGTTGCGACACCGAAGGAAACCATTCGGGCTGGGCTTCCTTGGAGGCAGATGAGTTGGAACAGTTCTTGCTTACGGATTTCGACCGGGCGCGGAGCCCATATCGACTGCTCGACTCGGTCGAGGTCGTGCCCTGACATCGCCGGAGATGATCGAAACCGCCGAACTCGCGCAAATGTGCAGCAATTTGCAGGAGGTTCTTGACACCGATCGAGATTCACGCTACGATTGCTGGCGTTTCCCGGGATCAGAATTCCATCAACAGCAATACGTAACTGAAAAATGAAGTAAGCAGACATAAACAACAGAACATTTGCGGGCCTCAATTGTCATATCACTGGCGGTATAACTTCGACAAATCAAACGGAGTTTTTATTTAATAAAGATCGAAGAGCATCAGGCATCAACATAACATGATGTATCGCGATTCACCCAGTTGCCGCGTGTCTTAGGAGCCCGCAGCGCGTTGATTAGTTGCGCGGTCTCACTTGTCAATGCGGCAAGCGACGCCGGGATTGACTCTTGCATGTTCTCGATGAGGTTTTCCACCTTGGAGTACGCGCCCGAACGCTGAACCTCCATGGCCCGGGAGTGCTCGTCGAGGCTCTTGAGCGCCGCTCCCAGCGGATCGAGCAGGTTCTTGATCGCCAATTCCTTGGCATCCAGGGTCTGCTTCGCATCCTGCGCCTGGCCGCCCAGTTCTTGTTTAGCCAGGGCCAGAAATGACTGCGTGTTGGCGCGGAGGGCATCGGCGGCAGCTCCCTTGAAGGCGGCATCGAGATCTACCTTCATTTGCGCGTACTTTGCCTCTTCGTCTCTCAGGCGCTGATCGGCGGTTGCCAGCTTTCGCCCAAGCATGTCTCTCTCTTCAACAGTGGAGCGAAGCTTCGCTTCCAATTCTGTCTTTTCGTCGCGCAATCTCTGAATTGCCGCATCCCTCTCTTCGGTCTGAGCTTTGAAGCGTTCGCGTTCCTCGGCCTTCGGCTTCAAGTTCGCGACCTCGGTACGCGATACGTCCAGTTGCTCACGGAGAGCCGACTCACGAGTCTCCGCCAGCTTGCGTTCCGCGGCGAGAGCCTCTTCTAGCTGGCGGTGGGCGGCTGAACTCGCGTGGCGGAATCCGATCCAAAGGCCAGTGAGAAGAATAGCGACAGCAACGAGCGCGAGTACGACGGCAGCGCTTCCCATGCTAAAGATCCTCTTCGCCTAATGTACGCCTTCCTCCTGTGCATTTTCAGTCAATTTCAGCCCATTTTCTGTCGCTTGCTCCCTGTTTCCTTTTCCCTTGCAATCTTCCTGCGCTGCGAGCCTTTACACACCCCCACCCGCCCGGTAGACTTGAAGTTTCGGGGTCATGCGCATTTTTTGGCGTGGCGGTTGTCTTCCCCTGCCGCGGGCCGGTATCGTAGGCTGGCGGGAGGGGTTTGGAATTCAGCCCCGGACGAGTTTTCAAGTTCCGCACAAATACGAGGAGAAACACGCATGGCCGTAGAAGAGAAAGTGAAGCAGATCATCGTCGAGCAACTGCAGGTGGACGAAGCCGAAGTGACCCCCGGCGCCAGCTTCCAGGAGGATCTGGGCGCCGATTCCCTCGACGTGGTCGAGCTGGTGATGCAGTTCGAAGAGGCCTTCGACCTGGAGATTCCCGACGAAGACGCCGAGAAGATCAAGACCGTCAAGGACGCGATCGACTACATCGAGAAGAACGCGAAAGGCGGCAAGTAGCCCTTGTCCAATCCGTCCCGCAGAGTCGTCATCACCGGACTCGGGCTGGTGTGCGGCGTGGGCAACACCGCTCCCGAAGTCTGGCGGCAGCTCTTGGCCGGCGCCAGTGGCATGGGGCCCATCCAGGGCTTCGATACCACTGGCTTTCCGGTCACTTTTGCCGCCGAGGTCAAGAACTTCGACCCGCTCGACTTTGTGGACAAAAAGGAAGCGCGCAAGATGGGGCGCTTCATCCATTTCGCCTTTGCCGCCACGCAGGAAGCCATCGCCCAGGCTGGCCTTGAGATCACGCCGGAGATTGCCGACCGGGTGGGCGTCTTCATCGGCTCCGGCATCGGCGGCTTCGAGATCATCGAGCGCGAGCACGCCAACCTGCTGCAAGGCGGCCCGCGCAAGATCTCGCCCTTCTTCATTCCCGCCGCCATCGTCAACATGGCCGCCGGCCAGTTGAGCATCCGCTACGGCGCCAAAGGGCCCATCTCGGCTACCGCAACGGCCTGCGCCACCAGCGCCAACTCCATCGGCGACTCGGTGCGCATGATCCTGCACGGCGACGCGGATGTGATGATCGCCGGCGGCGCGGAGGCCGCGGTCACGCCGCTCTCGGTGGGCGGATTTGCCGCCATGCGCGCGCTCTCCACGCGCAACGACGAACCCACCCGCGCCAGCCGTCCCTTCGACAAGGACCGCGACGGTTTCGTGATCGGCGAGGGCGCCGGCATCCTCATCCTTGAGGAGCTGGAGTTTGCCAGGGCCCGCGGCGCAAAGATTCTGGCCGAGGTGATCGGCTATGGCATGAGCGCCGACGCCCATCACATGACGGGCATCGCCCCCGATGGTCAAGGCGCCCAGCGCAGCATGAGAGCCGCGCTCAAAGACGCGGGCATCGCGCCGGAAGAGGTGGGCTACGTGAATGCCCACGCCACCGCCACGCCGGCCGGCGACGGCAATGAATCGCGCGCCATCGAACTGGTCTTCGGCGAGCACGCCCTCAGCCACAAGCTCAAGGTGAGCGGCACCAAGTCGATGACCGGCCACCTGCTGGGCGGCGCCGGCGGCCTCGAGGCCGGCATCTCCGTGCTGGCGCTGGTCAACCAGCAGCTTCCGCCCACCATCAACCTGGAAAACGTCGACCCCGAGTGCCGGCTGGATTACGTGCCCAACAAGGCCATCGCGCACAGCTTCGATATAGCCCTGTCGAACTCCTTCGGCTTCGGCGGCATCAACGCCACGCTCATCATGCGCCGCTGGACGGAGTAGAGCCCAAACTCCCAACAGAGAAAACGGCGCGAACCGTGGGAGAGCTCGCTCCGCTTGCGATGTCGATCCTTCTTCAACGGCACTGGCCGCCCGCATTCGCGGTTGCGACAAAGTAGGGTTGCCCGGCGCCGGCCTTTCAGGCCCGCCTGGCTACTCCGTATCCGCCGCGGCCGCATCAGCGCCCTCGCCCTCGACGGCAATGCGCAAGGAGTGCAGAAAATGCAAATCGTTCTGCGTGAACGGGCCACTCATGCCGACCTGCTCAACTCCAGCCTCGGCAGTGCCGGCCTCCTTGGCCACGACCTCGTTCAGGCCGATGGTGGCCTCCAGCATCAGCAGCACGTCGAATCCATACTTGCGAATATCCTGCACCACGCCGGCGATCTGCTCGCTCTCAATCACCGACTCGTGGATGGCCTCGCCCAATTGTTGAATGAGTTCGCGCAGACGAGTTTTCATGGGTACCTCCACTTGCGGCGGCCCTCCCAAAAGTAATATCGGTCGCAGCGCAGGATTTATCTACCTTACTTCCATCCGAATTCTAGGGCAACTGCAAAAAAGCAAGAAGGCCGCAAGAAACCGGAACTCCGAAGATCGCTGCTACCATCATAACGGAATGAAACCTCACTCCATCGGCCGCGCTCTGGGCATCGGCATGCGCGTCGCAGGGCGCATCGCCGGCCAGCGCGCTGCCGCCGGTGCCCAAGCCGCTGCCAACGCGCCCAGGCGCCCAGCCGTCCCCTCAGCCGAACAAAGCCGCGCCGCTGGACTGGCGGCGGGGCAGGTCACAAGAGGCGTAGCGCGCGGCGTGGGGGGCTTTCTGCGCCCCTTCGGCCGCGTCGGCGGCATCCTCTGGCTTGAAGTCACCGGCGTCTTCTTCTTCTTGCCCGTAGTCGTGTTTGCTCCCACGCTTTGGCGCTTCAGGGCAAGCTGGCTGCACGGTTCCGATCATAAGACGTTCCTGGTCACCGCGGCGATTATGGCCGTCTTTTTTTATTTGAGCGTCACTTCGTTCTGGCGGGCGCGGCGCAAGTGAGGATTGACCCGTCGCCTCACACACTTCGATCCTCGTTGCGGGTTAGCCGCCAGGCGCCCAGAGCGATGGCCAGCACGCCCAGCCCGTAGGCCCACAGGGCCTCCCTGCCGGTATGCACCCTCCAGCCGTGATACAGAGCAAAGCTCCCCGCCGCCAGCAGCAATATCCCTCGAAAACGATTCATCCGGCAACCTCTCTTACGCCCTCCGGCCGTGCCGCCTCGGTCCGCCCTGCCGAAGGTGGATTGACCCCGCCCCCGCTCAATCCCTATCGTAAGCACAGCACCGCCGCATCGCCCAAAGGACCGCCTGCCATGAGTCTCCCAGACCAGCTTGCCCCCGTCGCCCCGCCGCTCAAGAAGACGCCCTTCAACGCCATCCATCGCTCCCTCAAGGCCAAAATGGTGGACTTCGGCGGCTGGGATATGCCGGTCGAGTACCCAAGTCCCGGTGGAGGTCTCATCGCAGAACACCTCGCTGTCCGCACCGGCGTGGGCCTCTTTGACGTCAGCCACATGGGCGAAATTCAATTCCGCGGCCCCGGCGCTCTTGCGGCTATTCAGCACATCACGATGAACGACGCCTCGCGCCTCAAGGACGGCCAGGCCCACTACTCTGCCCTGCTCACCCCCGAAGGCACATTTGTCGACGACATTCTCGTCCACCGCCTCAGCCCCAACGACTACCTGCTGGTGGTCAACGCCGGCACCAAGGACAAGGATTACGCCTGGATTCGACGCCAGGTGGGCGCGTGGCCCTCCATCCACATCGCCGACTACTCCAGCTACTACTCGCAGCTTGCCCTGCAAGGTCCGCGCGCCCTTGAAACCCTGCAAAAGCTCACCAAGGTGGACTTGGCCGCCATCAAGAACTATTGGTTCGCGTGGGGCGCGGTGGCCGGCGTTCCCAACGTGCTGATTGCCCGCACCGGCTACTCCGGCGAAGACGGCTTTGAGCTCTACCTTCCCGCCGACGAGCCCACCAGCGCAAAGATGTGGAACGCGCTGATGGATGCGGGCGCGGAGTTCGGCATCCGGCCCTGCGGCCTGGGCGCGCGCAACACGCTGCGCCTGGAGGCCGGCATGAGCCTCTACGGCCACGAGATCTCCGACACTATCAACGTATTCGAGGCCGGCCTCGACCGCTGGCTCAAGCTCGACAAGGGCGAGTTCATCGGCCGCGAGGCCCTGCTGGCAGTGCAGGCCGCCGGCGGTCCCAAACGCAGGATTGTTGGTCTGGAGATGGTCGAGCGCGGCATCGCCCGCGACGGCTACCCGGTGCTCGACCTCGAAGGCGCCGAGATCGGCGCAATTACCTCCGGCTCGCCCGCGCCCTTCCTCAAGACCAATATCGCGCTGGCGCTGGTGCCCACATCCGCATCCGCCTCCGGCGAAGAGGTGCTGGTCCAGGTCCGCGCCAACCGGGTAAGAGCAAAGCAGGTGCCGCTGCCGTTCTACAAGCGGCCGAAGAGATGAGGCTCTTGCAAAACTCCATTGTGGCCGAATTGAACCTTTCTTTTCAGCTATTTACGGCACTGTAGAAGTCGTGCCCAGGCACAGGGCCAGAAGCCTTCAACAAGTTCGGCAGCTCGTCTACGAAGTTCCAAGCAGAAACCTTCAGGGGTAATCGCGGGCTTGCACTACCAGACGCAGGACCTTCGACTCCCTTCGATTCTCTACGGTCGCTTCGGATGACAGCATCGTTTTGATGCGGACTTCCAAGCCAACAAACCAAGAACCCGAGCCAACAACATCCGCCTTCACAGTGTCTCTGAATCCTTGTCGGCGGAACCTTGCCTCCGCCTCTTCTCTGACAGTCTCCCTGCCGGACTCTCCCGTTCAAGCGCAAGCTCCGGCCATCTTGCTCGTCAGAGCTTGCTTTGCCTTCCGCGAGATTGGCGAGATTGACGAGATTGTCGCACGCGCCGAAAGCCGCGGCCGAATTGGGCGGCTTGCGCTGGAGTTGTCCTGAGGAGCAGACTTGGATATATCCAGCAAGCCAGGAACCAGGGAGCATCGAATTGTCAACTTTGAGGCGCGGCGCGGCAGTTTGTATCGGAATCGGAGTGAGCCTGTTTATGACGGCTTGCGGCGGAGGGGGCGGAGGCTCCACTACCCCGCCGCCTCCAACAACCTATGTACTTACCGTAAGCTCGACGAATCCGGCCAGCGGCGTCTCCATCGGCGCTTCTCCGGCGGACAACAACAATATGGCCACCGGAACGACGGCATTCACACGAACGTACAATTCGGGGACGATAGTTACACTGACTGCGCCAGCCACCTCTGGCAGCAATACCTTCTCCTCGTGGAGCGGATGCACTTCGGCCAGCACCGTTACCTGCACGGTGACATTGAACGCCAATACAACGGTCACCGCCAATTACACCGTACCGGGAAAGATCGCACCGGCGGTCACGGCAACTCCTGCCGCTTCGAGCATTGCGACTACGCAGTCGCTGGCCGTGACGGTCGCCGTCAGCGGCGGAAGCGGCAACCCTACACCCACCGGCTCGGTCATCCTGACCAGCGGAAGCTATGCTTCGGCGGCAGCGACACTCAGCAGCGGCGGCGCGCAGATCACCATCCCCGCGGGGTCGCTGGCCACGGGATCCGACACCTTGACAGCCGCCTATACACCCGACGCCGCCAGTTCCTCGATTTACAACAAGGCCGCGGGCACCGCGGCGGTCAGCGTGGCGAGTACGGTGACGGTGAATCAGTCGAGCACCGGCCCTGCGGTGACCGACCAGATTCTGGGCATGAATCTTGCCGCGTGGTACGACGAAGTGGGCAATGCGACGGCTGTCAATGGCGCGTTCGCGCAGGCGGGCATTCGTGCCATTCGCTGGCCTGGCGGCTCATGGTCCGACGAATATCACTGGCAGACGCCCAACACCTCGTCCAATCCCAATCTGCCTTTCATGTGCGAGAACAACTCAAACGGGGTTCCAAACGGAAGCACCTCTTGGGGCGGCTACAGCACCTTCGGGCAGTTCGTCACCAGCATCGTGCAGGGCGGAAACTACGACCTTGCCCTCACCGCCGATTACGGCACGGACGCGGCCTGCACCGGACCCGGCGTACCCTCCGAAGCGGCCGCATGGGCGGCTGCCGCGCTCGCCGACGGCATTACTGTGAGCCACATGACGGTGGGCAACGAGGAATACGGGACTTGGGAGACAGACCTGCACAATCCTCCGAACAACGCGGCAACCTACGCCGCGGCAACGGCGGGAGGCAGCGGCTACTACGCGCTGATCAAGGCGGCCTCTCCAAAGACGCTGGTAGGCGTTGTCGTCAACCCCGGCAACTCGCCGGCGTGGGATCCGACGGTGCTCGCCGATGCGCCTTACGATTTCGTCGAATACCACTACTATCCGGAGGCGCCGGGCGCGGAAAGCGATACCTTTCTGGTGCAGCAGGCGGCGCAGGGGTTGACCGCGAACATCAATACCATCAAGTCAGAACTGAAGACAGCCGGAAAGCCGAACACGCCCATTTACGTGGGTGAGATCGGAGGACCGTACAGCAATCCTGGCAAGCAGAGCTGGTCGATCACCCAGGGCTTGTACGCTGGCCAGGTGCTGGGCGAGATGATGAACGATGGAGTCTCGCGCCTGACTTGGTGGATTGGCTTCGGCAACTGTAACGGCGCCGCCGGAAATGATAGTAACTCGCTCTATGGATGGCAGGATTTCGGGGCCTACAATGTCTTTTCGGATGGAGCAACCTACGATCCCACCTGCCCGGGCGCGGGTCCGTCCGGAACCATGTCTCCCACGGCGCGCGCGTTTCAGCTCTTCAGTAGCGTGGCCGTCACCGGCGAGAGTGTGCTGACAGCGAGCGTCGCCGGCGACACAACGGATGTGCGCGCCTACGCGGCTACCCATAGCGGAGGGACGGCGCTGGTGCTCTTCAACCTGAACGAAACCACCAGCGAGCCTGTGACGGTAGCGCTTTCGAGCCAGAATGCTTCCGCGGGCATCACGGTCGAGAGCTACAGCAAGGCTATCTACGACCTATCGGGATCTCCGACGGGAAGCCCGGCGGACCCGGCGGGGACTAGCACGTGGGCCCCGCCAACCACGACCAGCCTCGGCGCGCAGAGTCTGCCGCTGTTGCTGACTCTCTCACCATGGAGCATGAACGTGGTAATAATCCGCTAGAGGCCGTGGAGAGCTTGGGCGGTCTATCTTCAACTCCGGTATCGAGTTATGGCGGCCGGCTTGCGCCCTCGCCTACCGGCTTTCTGTGCGTGGGCCACGCAAGCGCGTCTTGGACAACCCTTGAGTGGGCGGCACACTGGCGATGCGCACGGAGGATCCGGACCCCGACCGCAGCCGCTCGTTCTATGCGCAGGCGGCAATCGACGACATGCGCTGGCTGGGCATCCATTGGCAGGAAGGACCGGATTGCGGAGCGCCGACCGCGGGGCGCCCAGGTGGGGCGCCCACACTGGTACAAGAATAAACGGTCAGAGACCTAGTAGCTCCGCACCCACTCCAGAATCGACCGCACGCCGACCCCGCTCGGCCCCTTGGCAATGTACGGCTTCGCGTCCTCCACCCAGGCCATGCCGGCGATGTCCAGGTGAATCCACGGAGTATCTTCCACAAAGACCTTCAGGAATTCGGCTGCGGTACTCGCGCCGCCCCAGCGCCCGCCGGTGTTCTTGATGTCGCCAATATCGCTCTTGATCTGTTCGGCGTACTCCTCGCCGAGGGGCAGCCGCCAGAACTTCTCACCCGAGGTCGCCAGGGCCGCGTCGAACTTGGCCCACGTCTCCTCGTCGTTCGAGAAGGCCCCGGCATTGGCATAGCCAAGCGCCACCACGCAGGCGCCGGTGAGCGTCGCCGCGTCGATCAGGTGGGTCGCGCCCAGTTGCTTTGCATAGCTGAGGCCGTCGGCCAGGACCAGCCGTCCTTCGGCGTCGGTATTGATGATCTCGATTGTCTTGCCGGACATGGCCGTCTGCACGTCGCCGGGCTTTTGCGCCTTTCCATCGGGCATGTTCTCGGCGGCGCAAATAACGGCGATGACGCGCACCCTGGGCTTGAGCAGGGCAATGGCGCGCATGGCTCCGATCATGGCCGCGCCGCCCGCCATGTCGTACTTCATCTTCTCCATGTTGTCGCTGGGCTTGATGGAGATGCCGCCGGTGTCGAAGGTGATTCCCTTGCCCACCAGGCCAAGTACCGGCCCGCCAGTCACGCCTACAGGCTCGTAGCGCAGCACGATCAAGGCGGGCGGCTCGGCCGAACCCTGCGAGACGCTCCAGAATGCGCCCATCTTCAGCTCGTGCAGCTTCTCCGTCGAGTGGACCTCCCAGCCCAGCCCGACCTCGGCGGCCATCAGAGCGGCGCGCTGGCCGAGGAGGGTGGGGGTCAGTTTGTTGCCCGGCTCGTTGACCAGCGAGCGGGTGAAGTTCTGGCTCTCGCCCACGACGACGCCCTCGGCGAAGGCCGCCTCGAGCGCGGCCCAATCCGAGTTGTCCGGAGCTGCGAGGGTGAAGGACTGGATGCTCTGGTCCTTGCGATCGCTGCGATAGGTATCAGGGTCGAAGTCGCCCACAAACGCGCCCTCGACAGCAGCGCGTGTGCTGAGGCCGGAGGGCAGGCTCTCCAGTTCCGGCAGCGCGAAGACCAGTTCGCGGATGCCTCGCGGCTTGGCGAAGCGGACGGCGGTTCCCGCGGCGTTCCGAACTTTATCGAACGTGGCCTTGGCATGCTTGCCCAGGCCCACAATCAGCAGGCGCTTCGCCTTGAGGCCCGCCGGCGAGTGCAGCAGCAGCGTTTCATTGACGCCGGCCTTGTATTCGCCGGTCAGCAGCACAGCGGCCGCGGCGGCCTTCACCGCTTCGTCCGCCGTCAGCAGCTCGGGCTCGGGTTTGGCGTCGGGCGCCTTCGAGGTTTGGGCATCGGCGGCCAGAACGGCCAGCAGTTCGGTTTCGATTCCGGCAAGATTCGCTTGGGAAGGTTCAGCGCGCATGTCTCTCATTATTCCACCGCCGCGGGCGGCGAGAGCGAGCGTAGGCCAAATCTCAATGTCTTCGCCGACCTTCTAGCCCGCGTATCTCACTAGTCGCATCAACGAACTTGTAGCGCCGGCCTCCTGGCCGGCTGTAGCGTGGGTCTCCCGACCCACGCCGGACACCGTTTTCTCCGTCACGGTGTGTGCAAACGGTATAAATGAACGAGGCTTTGCTCCGGCGGCGAGGACGCCGCCAGTACAGCCGACCAGGAGTTCGGCGCTACAGAGCGTCGAACTGGCGGCGAGAAATGCAGGCTAGACAAACGTCACTGGTTCCCGCCTATAAAAATAAAACCCCACGGCCGTTGAACGCCCAATAACGGGAATCGCGGCGGCCATGGGGTTTCCGAACTGCTCTGCCCGGCTCCAGCCTGCAAATGCTATGGCGCGATGCCGTCCAGCTTCTCCTGAAACTGGATAACCTGCTTGATAACGTCGTACGGAGTTCCGCCAATGGGAACCTGGCGGCCGTTGATCATGAGCACCGGAGTCTGATTGATATTCAGATCCTTGGCCAGCTTCACCGACGCCTCGACTTGTGCAATCGCTTCGGGAGTGGCGGC
Source organism: uncultured Acidobacteriaceae bacterium (assembly GCA_963799145.1). Classification (GTDB taxonomy): domain Bacteria; phylum Acidobacteriota; class Terriglobia; order Terriglobales; family Acidobacteriaceae; genus Telmatobacter. The sequence goes on from CAWCWQ010000230.1 coordinate 12,700, forward strand.
GCAAGCTGCGATCTTCGCCGGGTCCAGGCCCGCCTTGGCGACGGCGCTGTTGAGGGTAAGGGTGGCGCCATCCGAGGTAGCCAGCCCGTCCTGGCCCTCGAATACTGCTGCGGCGAAGGTGAAGAAGGCATTGCTGCCGCCCTGCTTGGTTGCGCAAACGCCGTATGCAGCCGCGTTGGCGGCAGCCGGGTGCTGCGGCAGGGGGTAGTTCTGAAAGACGATGCGCGCCTTGGGAAAATCCACGGCCAGCTTGTCCATGTTGGCCTGCGCGTCCTTGCAATGGGGGCACTGGAAGTCGGCAAACTCGACCAGTTCCAGGTCTTTCGTGGCAGAGCCGCGATAGGGGCCATCGGCGCGCTGCTGAAGCTGCTGGCGATACTCCGCGAACGGGTGTTCGCCAAACGGAACAATCTCGTCGCCGGCGATGATGTGCTTGCCATCGGGGAGCACAAAGAACAGCGTGCCCGAGGGCTTCTGCTTCCCTGTCTTGTCTCCCGCGTAAACGATGACCTTGCTGACGCCCTCGACCGGAGTCTTCACAACGGCCCAAACCTCCCAGACGCGCGTGTCGTCGTAACCCCAGAGGGTCTGCAAGAAAGCATCGACCGTCTCTTTCGTGGGTGACGCGGCTGTGAAGTTAGCCGGATCTGGCTTGGGAAAGACGGGCGCCGCGGCGGGCGCCGGCGCGGACGGCACGGTTGCGGTGGAATCCTGGGCAGGCGCCGGGGGCACTTGCTGCTGGGCGGCGGCCTGCAAGAAGGGCAACGAAAGGGCGGCGAGCGCGGAAAGACTGGCAAGACGGGCAGATAGACGGATCAAGCTGGTTCTCCTTAAGTTGTGGGTTAGCTCCCAACTTCTAGGTTATACCTGAACTTTGACGGCGATGGGAAATCTGCGCCCCATGCCAAAGGACTTCGAGGTGACCTTCAGAACCGGAGCGGCCTGCTGGCGCTTGTACTCGGAACGCTCCACCAGGCGCACCACCTGTTGGACCAGCTCGAGAGGGAATCCGTGTGCCTGGGCGATCTGCTCGGGAGTCTCGTAGCGCTCGACATAGGCTTCGAGGATGGGGTCGAGAACCTCGTAGGGCGGCAGCGAGTCGGTATCCTTCTGGTCCGGCCGCAGCTCGGCGGAGGGCGGCTTTTCGAGAATCGCCTTCGGGATCATTTCGCTGTCGCGGTTCAGCCAGCGGCAGACCGCATAGACGCGGGTCTTCACCAGGTCGCCGATCACCGCCAGCGCGCCCACCATGTCGCCGTAGAGGGTGCAGTAGCCCACCGCCATCTCCGACTTATTGCCCGTGGTGAGCACCAGGGCGGAGAACTTGTTGGAGAGCGCCATCAGCAGGCTGCCGCGAATCCGCGACTGGATGTTCTCTTCGGTGGTGTCGGCAGGCAAGCCGGCAAAGAGCGGCTCCAGCGCGCGCGTATACTCTCCAAACAGGCCGCTGATGCCGATCAGCTCAAAGCGGATGCCGAGATTGGCGGCCAGCCGGCGGCTGTCGTCGATGGAGCCTGCCGAGGAGTAGGGGCTGGGCATGCCAATGCCCGTCACGTTCTCCGCGCCCAGGGCATCCTTGGCAATGGCGGCCACAAGGGCGGAATCGATGCCGCCGCTCAGGCCCAGCAGAGCCTTGCCAAAGCCGCACTTGCGCACGTAATCGCGCGTGCCCAGAACCAGCGCCCGGTAGGCGGCCTCGGTATCGTCCTCGTCCGGAGGAACCGGCGCCTTCGCCTCCAGGCCGCCGCTTCGAAGGGATCCACCACTATCAGGTCTTCCTCGAAAGAGGCGGCCTGGGCGATCAGCTCTCCGCGCGCATCGAGGGCCAGCGAGGAGCCGTCGAAGATCAGGCTGTCGTTGCCGCCCACCTGGTTGCACATCAGCACCGGCACGCCGTCGCGCCGGGCGATGGCCGCCAGCATCTCGCGGCGCATCGCGCGCTTGCCGTGCCAGAAGGGCGACGAAGAGAGGTTGATGTGCACGGCGGGCTGCTGGCGCATCAGTTCTTCCATGGGATCGACCGTGTAGAGCCGCCGCGGCCAGAAGTTCTTGTCGTTCCATGCGTCCTCGCAGATGGTGATGGCCAGCCGGACGCCGTCCAGTTCCACCACTTGCTGGGGCCGGGAGGAAGCGAAATACCGCTGCTCGTCGAAGACGTCGTAGAACGGCAGCAGCCGCTTGTGCTGTTCGAGCAGCAGGCGCCCGCCATCCAGCAGCACGGCGGCGTTCACCGCGGGCTTGCCGCTCTCGCCGTCGGCAGCCAGGGCCACGCCCGCCAGCACGGCGGTTGGCAGCTCGCGGGTGGCCGCGGCCAGCTCATCGACCGCCAGGCGGCAGCGAGCCAGGAAGCTGGGCTTTTCAAGGAAGTCGGCTGGAGGGTAGCCGCAGAGGACCAATTCGGAGAAGACCGTCAGCCGCGCACCCAGCTCCGCCGCCCGCCGGCTGACGGCGACGATTCTTTCAAGATTTCCAGTGAAATCCCCGACGGTGGGGTTGATCTGGGCCAGCGCGATCTTCACACTCCCAGTCTAAATCGCCAAGAAGAAAGGGCCGCTCCACCAGGGGGACGGCCCGTGAAAATGGCAAGGCAGGAGGCGGCGCTAAGTGCCCGTGCCTGCCAGAACCACGCCGACGGTGCGGGCCAGAATCTTGAGATCCAGCCAGATGCTCCAGTTCTCGATGTAGGTCACATCCAGCGAGATATAGCTGTCGAACGAAGGATCCTGGCGGGCCTGCACCTGCCACAGCCCGGTGATGCCGGGCGTCACGTCGAGTCGGCGCAGATGGCTGAGCTTGTACTCCCGCACCTCGCTGGCCAGCGGCGGACGCGGGCCGACGATGCTCATGTCGCCGCGCAGAACATTGAAGAACTGGGGCAGTTCATCCAGCGAATACTTGCGCAGAAAGCGGCCCAGCTTGGTGATGCGGGGATCGTTGGAGATCTTGAACAGCACGCCATCGCGCTCGTTCATGTGCATCACGTCGGCGCGGCGCTTCTCGGCGTCGCGGACCATGGTGCGGAACTTGATGCAGCGGAAGACGCGGCCTTTCTTGCCGATGCGCTCGGAAAAGTAGAGGATCGGGCCGTGGGAATCCAGCTTGACGGCGATGGCGACGCCCACGAGCACCGGGGAAAGGACGATCAAGGCCAGGATGGAGAGCACGACATCGAGCCACGCTTGAGCAGCAGGCCAATCTCGGGCACGTGGCCGCAATGCAGCGGAATGGTCGGAAACTGGCCGACGTATTCGATGGGGCTGTTCCAGGCAAGGCCGTCGTACATGTCGGGAACAACGCGCAGGTCCACGCCGTGGACGCGGGCCTGGTCCAGCACATCCTGCACGATGCCGCGTTCGCAAGGAGTGGTGAAGAAGATCTCGTCCACAAATTGCTTGCGGGCCTGTTGGAAGAGCGTATCCAGCGTGCCCACTACATCGCCTGGGGCGCCTGCAAAGCGGGAGGCGGAGCCGGGAAGGTCAATGAAGCCCTTGAACGTGTAGCCCAGATGGCGGATGCTCTCCAAGTGATGGCGCAGGGCGTGAGCCTCAGGTCCCGTGCCCACGATAAGCACGTTGCGGGTGCCCACGCCGCGGTCGAACCGCCGGTAGATCAGCACCCGGAAAACGAACCTGCGCAGGCTGAGCGAGAGGGTAACCAGAGCCAGCGTGCTCAACACAATGCCACGCGGGATATCCTCGGCTCTGACCAGGTAGAGGGTTCCAGTGAGGATAAGACCCGAGGTCAAACAGGCCTGCACGCTCAACCTCTGCTCATGAAGAAAGCTCGCCAGGCGAGTGGGGTCGTAAACGTGAAGCCGGTGGCTGATCGCGATCAGCGCAACCGTGAAGCCGCACAAGAGCGCCAGCAGGATGCCCATCGATCGCCCATGAATGAGCGTACCGTGCCAAAAGCCTTCCGCGCCCGCCATCGGCCCGGCATGAACCTTGTACAGCGTGGCCACCGTAGCGGCGCCGAGAACCGTAATAACATCCAGAATCATCCACAGCCCGGGAGCGCCCCGCGAACTGCGTTTGGAATTAACTGCCGCTCCTCCCGCCCATTCGGACGAAGAAGTCACCGCAGTTGCGGCAGAAGCTCCTTGCCAGAATTCCGATGTCGCCATATACGTTCCGCAGACCTCAATCGTCCGAGCAGAGGTGGGAACCAGCTTCCCACGAAAGACACCAAGACAGGGAAAAACAGTATGCCAAGGAAAGACGAGCCAGTTCCTTACCGGCAACCCAGTTTAGCCCGGGGCCGCCATTCGTGGAATAGCCCGTCCCATCGCCGCCCGCGGGCCATATTGGCCTCGATGGGCCAAGGCTCGCTATCACATCTTACGTTACCCTTGACCGGCGTCAAGCAACCTGGAATCAACGCCGGACATGACTGGTTAACAGCGCGCCCCGAATTGCCCCAGGGAGGATTGACCTCACCACAGATTCAAGCAGGGCGCGGAATGAAAGCCATGTTCAATCGCCGCGCCCTAGGAGTGTGTCGGGAATAGATTCCGGGCATCGACAAAGGTATTTCTTTGATGCCCAACATTTTTTAGAATAGTGTTCATGGGAAAGAGTTTCCGCTGCGACGATCTGAACCAGGCGTTACTGTTGCCTCCCTCGCTGCATGACTGGCTGCCGGAAAACCATATGGCTCGCTTCCTGGTCGATGTGGTGGATGCGCTTGATTTGAGCGCAATTCACGCCTCTTATGACGCTGGTGACGGGCGGGGCCAGTCGGCCTATGCTCCGGCGATGATGGTGCGCGTACTGCTCTACGGCTACGCCACCGGGACCTTCAGCTCGCGCAAGATCCAGGCCAAGACGTTTGAGGATGTGGCGTTTCGATTTCTGTCGGCCGACGAGCATCCCGACCATAGCACGCTGGCGGAGTTTCGCAAGCGGCACTTGCAGGCCTTGGCGGGGCTGTTTACCCAGGCGCTTCAGTTGTGTCAGAAGGCCGGGCTGGTGAAGCTGGGCCATGTGGCCATCGACGGGACCAAGCTACAGGGCAACGCCAGCAAGCACAAGGCGATGAGTTATGGGCGCATGGGCGAGGCGGAGAAGAAGCTGAAGGATGAAATCGATGCGCTGTTGAAGCGGGCCGAGGAGGTGGATGCAGCCGAGGATGAGAAGTTCGGCAAGGGCCGCAGCGGAGACAATCAGAT
>CAWCWQ010000231.1:0-21612 GCA_963799145.1 uncultured Acidobacteriaceae bacterium
TGGTGGATCTGTCCGTTGCCTACGCCACCGGCCAAGGTGGATGTTTTGGCGCGCCCTTCGAGAGCGACGCCGTCGATGTGTTCTGGCCGGGGAACAAGCGGTTGCGGAACGAGGCGTCTTAGGCCACTGGACGACCTGAGCTTGCGCTCAAGGCAGGATTCGAACCTGCGTCTCCCGCTTAACAGGCGAAGTATCCGCTACCTACGCCACCGGCCAAGGTGGGTCCTTCAAGATGCAATCCCTCCAAAAACTGCGCCGGGGAATGGGCGAAGAGAGTTCGGAGCCTCTTCTTTACGGAACCGTGTGCTTCGGGACTGCGCCCCCGCTCCGCAAAGCGACCTGCTCCGGCAGGGATTCCGTCCCTGCTGGTCCATGTGGAGGAAGTAACTCTCCTCTTTCGCCACCGGCGACCTGACTTGTCGGCATCGGGTTGATGACAAGCCTCTCCCGCCCGCCGCGAATTACCTGTCGCGGCGCCAAGAAAGAACGCGAGTCTGCTAACTCACCCGAAGAGTTCCCGAGGGAACAAACGAAGACGGGCGTTTATCGGTGTCAAGCGATGAACCCGGCTTCAACGCCACTCGGGAGAAATCGATGTGCATGCTCTTTGCGCAGGAGGGAGACGGCGGCGGGTTACCGGTAATCGACGAACCACGCCCGGCGGCCGATGCAGCTAGTTTCAAGCTGCTCCAGCCTACGCATCGAGTTGTGCGTTGTATATTTCATCGGGCGTTCTCCTGCGCAAGAATTACTTTGCCATAACTCGACCGGAAAATGCAAGCATTTCTTAAAACTTTTTTGAATATTTATTTTCGCGACTTATCGATGCCCGCCGGGTTTTCAACCGGTTCGGCACCTTGACGATTTCGTGCTTTCCCAGGTCCCCAAAGGCGAGGGACCTGGGGCAGCCAAGGTTCTGCTTGAAGTTTGAAATCTCATAAACACAGCACTAGATCCGCTCCGGCTGTTTCGCCCCTCCGATGGTTTATGCTGATAGCGCCGGCCGGGTCTTCACGCCCCGCCGCGCCCTCAAGGAGGCTCTTGTGACCTGGACAATTCTGCTGTTGGGGCTCGTGGTGGGAATCTTCTCCGGCGTGGTGGGCATCGGCGGAGGCATTCTGTTTGTGCCCGCGCTCATCTGGCTGCTAGGCATGGACCAGCACAAGGCGCAGGGAACATCGCTGGGCGCATTGCTGGCGCCGGTAGGCATCTTCGCCTTCATGGAGTACTACCGCAAAGGGAACGCAGACCTGCGCGTGGGGCTGCTGCTGGGCGCCGGGTTTCTGGTAGGCGGATACTTTGGCGCCGTGGCGGCGCAATATATTCCGGAGCTCTGGCTGCGGCGCATCTTCGCCGTCGCGCTGGTAGCCGTGGGCGGCCGGATGTGGTTCAGCCGCTGACCGCGCCAGGTCTCTGACCGGGTGATTTTGTCTCTCCCACCCTAGTACTCAGCCCAATTGGATTCGTGCTTTCCCAGGTCCCCAAGCGAGGGACCTGGGGCACCCAGGATTCGAGGAACTATTACCGAACCTTACGGTCACGGTGCTAGTCAAGCAGATGCGATGAAGCGCAGGCGCACGTAGTCGGCGGTCCAATTGCCGTCCTCGTCGCGCAAGACAGGCGCCAGAAGGGCCGTTGTCTCCTCGACCACCTTTTCGCGAACCGACGTGGGCAGACTGTCGAGAACGCCGCGGCGAAAAGTCCAGAGCCATCCCGGCATTCCAGTCTCAGGCAGCGTAGTGGGCCGCTGAATGAGAGCGATCTGCTGCACCGTGAAGCCGTGGCGTGTCAGCCGCTCGGCATAACTCTCGGGAGTAGGGTAATAGTTCGCGCCGTCCTTGCAGCCGCCGTAGCCGCGCCGGGCCAGCACAGCCGCCAGCGCAACGCGAATGGCCGCAATGTTTCCGTGTCCGCCCATCTCGGCCACAAAGCGCCCGCCCGGCTTCAGAACACGGCGTACTTCGGCCAGCATGGTGTCCTGATTGCGGACCCAGTGCAGTGCGGCATTGGAGAATGCGGCGTCGAAAGCGTGGTCGGAGAAGGGCAGCGACTCGGCGCTGGCTTCCAGGGCCATAATGCCAAGCGTGCGCGCCGCGGCCACCATCTCCGGCGATGTGTCGACGCCCACAACCGTTGCGCCGCTGGCCGCAATCCGCTGGGTCAACTGGCCGTCCCCGCAGCCCAGGTCCAGGATGCGCTCGCCGGGCTTGGCTGCCAGCCATTCGAGCACTCCGCTAGCCAATCCATGCACAAACTTGCCGTTCTTCCCATAGGCGAGGGGATCCCACGTCTGCGTCGTCACAATTACCCTCCGCTTGCAATTGCCATGAGGCATGGAAGCACAAGACAAAACCATTCTAACCTGCCCCATCCATGGAAAGCCTGAAAATCTCGGGGACACTTAAAGGGATGGCCGGTTAAAGACCGCCATTTGCCATCTGCCGGAGACCACCCCAGCACGGGCAGCCGCCGCTTCCGGAAGATGCCGGCGGCCCCCTGCCGGATTTTCCGGGATAGCATAGCTTGGAGATGGACCTACCCGTCCGGTGCCTGACGGTAACCGAGCCGGCTATCTCATTCTGGAACGAGTAACTAATCCGGCTGTTACCGATGCACCACTTAGTCATGGCACGAAAAAGGTATTGTCATAGTGCCAGTCGATTCAAGACCATGAAGATACGTCGCCGCAATTGCGCCGTGCCGCCTGCGCGCGCTTAGTGAATGAGCCCGCGCATTCGCGATTGAGAGTTTTCGCATTGAGACCGGGATTTGGGGCATTGCGCAAATCTCTGCGATCGACTTGAGCAAAGCGGTTGTTCGAGACCGCGGGACCGGGGGCGAGAGATGAAGAAGTTATGGTTGGCTGTATTCGCTTTGGCAGCGGCCCTTGCGATCGTTCCAGCCGCGCGGGCAGATTCATTCAATTACCAAATTGTGGGCGTGAATTTCAGCGCCGATTTAACTCTCACTACCGGCAATGGAACTGTAAGCGTTCCAGGCTCCGGCTCCTTGGTCGATACTAACGCTTATATTGTCACATTTGTTTCCGGAAGCTTCGACATTGCGAACGGCCCTTCTGAAACCTTCTCAGCCACCCCAACCGCGCCCGCCAGCGACGGGGCCAGCGCCTACAACCTTACATCCAACTACGGGTTTCTCTGGGATAACCTGCTGTACCCCGGAAACACGGAGAATGCGATTCTGGACTATGGGGGCATCTTGATTGCTTTCAGCAACGGCTACGATCTCAATCTCTTCTCTGGCAGTTTCGGCAGCGGCGCGCCGGGCGATGGTTACTTCTATTTTGCCGACAATCGTAACTATTACTCCAACAATCCGGTCATCGATGGTAACAACGGGCCTGCTCAAGACGGCCTGACGCCAGCCCCGGAACCCGGGTCTCTGTTCTTGTTCGGCACCGGATTGCTTGCCCTGGCATCGATCCATTATCGAATAGCCGCCAGGCTGAAGGCCCGGCCAGCCCAGGCCAGATAGCTTCCCGCGTATCCGCCAATCGGCCGTTCGAATCCCGGCCTCCGTTTCCGAAACCATAGGAAGCACTTTCAAGGCGGGGTCTCAGAGCGACTGAACAGGCAGCAGGGTCAGGTCGTCGACCAGGCCGACTTCCTTTTGCACGAAGGGTTCGCCGTAGCGCACGCCGGCCAGCAAGCCATAGTGGCGAGCCTCGGCAAAAGTGCGTTCGCGAATCTCCTCTTCGGGGACAAATAGGGCATTGCCGGCGGGCTGGTTGGCGTACTGGGAGCGGTATGCCATCAGCGCCGCGTGGCGCTGCTCGATGAACGGCGAGATATCGACGATGAAGCTGGGGCGCACGTCGGCGTAAAGGCTGGCGTAGACGATCTTGAAGGGGCGATGGGGAGAACCTATTGCAGCAGACTCATCCTCGGTGAGAGCCGCAGGCGCCGCTGGCCGCACCGCAGGCGCCTTGGCGAGGCCGGAGAGGAAGCAGGCTTCATAGCCCAGGGTTGCGGTGATGGCGTGGTCCGGGTGGCGTGCCTGCCAGTAAGGCAGGATGACCACGCGGGGGCGGAGCAATCGCAGGACGCGAACGATCTTGAGGCGGTTTTCGAGGGTGTTTTCGATCGCGCCATCGGGCAGGTCGAGGGCCTGACGCCAGCCAACGCCCAACAAGCGCGCGGCTTGCGCGGCCTCTTCGGCGCGCGCCTCTGCCGTGCCGCGGGTTCCGGCCTCGCCCTGGGTCAGGTCCAGGATGGCGGTGCGCAGGCCGCGTGAGGCCATCCGCAGCAGGGTTCCGCCGCAGGTCTGCTCGACGTCGTCGCGATGGGCGGCAATGGCGAGGACGTCGGCCGCGTAGGAATCGGCAACCTGGGCGGGCATAGGTCGGGGCCTAGTAAACGGTGTTGTTGCTGTCGGAAGTCGCGTCCATGTAGGCCACGTCGTAGGCCGTGCCGGTGACCGTGACGTACTGGTTGTCGATCGAAGAGCCGTCCACGGTGGAGTAGATGTACACCTGCCCGCCCTCCGCCGTGTAGATCTTGTGCAGGCCGGTCACCGCCGCGATGCCGGTCGCATCGCCGATATACGGCTCGAGCAAGGTCACCGCGTTCTTGGCGGTGTTGAACATCGTCAGGCAGCCGTAGGACTGGCCGGTGGCGGCGCGCACGCCGTTGGTGCACTTGGTCATGCCGATCCACAGCGTATTGTCGTCGGCCAGCAACATGCGGCTGACGGCGCCGGGGGCTCCATCGCTGATCGAGACAGCGCCGGATGCGGTGTTGGTCAGGAGATTCACGACCGTCAGTTTCCCTGCAAAAAGAGTCTGGCCGGCCACCTGCTGAAGCTTCTGGCCCACTACATACATGGTGGAAGAATCGACAAGCGCGTTGCTGGCGCCGCCGGGAATGGGAATGGCGGTCATGGCGACTGTCTTCGGGTTGGCGCAAGGGGCGGCGTTGCAGGGCAGCAACCCCGACTGCTGACCGATGAGGAAGATCATCGGGCCAACCGGCAGCGGCGCGATCGAGGCCTTGGCCCCGCCGCACTCCGGGCCGCAGTTGAGCACGTAGGCGGTTCCGCCGTCGGCGGAGAAGACAGCCTTGATCGGCCGGTCAAAGACCAGCGGAGCGCCGTAGTAGTTGCCGGTAGCGTCCACATTGTCTGGGCTCTGCGCCTGGAAGAGGCACCAGCCCGGCGCATTCTGCGGCTCGCAGTCCACCGCGGCCTTGGGCCAGGTGGTGGGGCCGCCGGAGTAGGCAATGCGTCTGGGCGGCGGTGAGTTGCGCGGATAGTAGACGTAAGTTCGAGTTCTGGACAAAGGCCAGGGCCATCGAGCCGCCGGGGTTCACGCTGACGCGGTAGACGCCGGGAAGGCTGAAGGGATAGCGAGCTGCCGTTGGTCCGGTCAACCACGGTCAACACGTGGGAGGCCTGGCTGGCGGCGAAGACGTAGGCCTGATTGCGGGTGATAAAGATGCTGGAAGAAGGCCGTTCAGGCCGACCTAGTGCGCTGCCATTGGCTCTCCGTGGCATAGTTGATCGAGACAAGCTGCCGTCGCCGGAGCCGTAGACCGCGCCCAACTGCTCTTCCGGCATGTTCTGGATGGTGATCGGCAGCGCGCCGGCATAACCGGAGATGGAGAAGCCTGCCGGGCTTGCCGTTATATCCGCTGCGGATGTCGTAGATAGGCATCCACGATCTCGCAGCGCGCCCTTGGTGAAGGCGCTGGGGTTCTGGATTGCGATCAGGACGCGATTGGTCAACCCGCTGGGCGGCAGCGTCCGGCCCGCAAAATAGGTGGTGGTGCCACAACCTGCCAGCGCGGCTGCAACCACCAGGGCCGCCGCGGCGCTCATCCAAAGACTTCTCTTCTTCAAAATCCCTTACCTCGACCGAATGCGCGGATGTCGCCGCGGATTGATGCCGCGGCGGCCGCGGTCGTGAACGGATGAACGGCGGCTGCCGGAGCAACAGGCAGATCGCAGAAATCCTACGTCCGAGAACCGGTGCAATGCCAAGCTTATGACTCCCGAAGTATAACAAAGCAGGCCGGCCGATTGGCGCGGCTGGCCCGCGTGGCTTAGCATGGCAACAGAATGCCGCAGTTCGCCGACATCTTCGCCAACCGCCCCGTGCTCGCCGACGGCGCCATGGGCACCGTCCTCTATGCCCGCGGCATCTTCATCAACCGCTGCTACGACGAGCTGAATCTCTCCGACCCCGGGCTGATCCTGTCGATCCACGAGGAGTACCTGCAGGCCGGCGCGGAGATTCTTGAAACCAACACCTTTGGCGCCAACCGCTTCCGGCTGGCCCGCCATGGACTGGCCGGCAAAGTGGCCGAGATCAATGCCGCCGGGCGTGCGCCTGGCCCGCCAGGCCGTGGAGCATCTGAAAGAAAAGCAGGCCGGCGAGGCCTGGGTTGCCGGCTCCGTGGGCCCGCTGGGCGTGCGCCTGGAGCCGCTGGGCAAGACCGGCCTGGACGAGGCCCGCGCGGCCTTTGCCGAGCAGATTCAGCGCGCTGGCCGAAGGCCGGCGTGGACCTGCTGATCATGGAAACCATGCCCGCGCTGAACGAGGCCCGCGAGGCGCTGGCCGCGGCCCGCGAGGTCGCGCCCGATCTGCCGGTGCTGGTGATGGTGACGGTGGACGACGAGGGCAACTGCCTGGACGGCTCCTCGCCCGAGCAGGCCGCGGCGCTGCTGACCGAGTGGGGCGCCGACGCCATCGGCGTGAACTGCTCCACCGGCCCGACCACGGTGCTGACGGCCATCGAGGCCATGCGCCGCGCCACCACGCTGCCCCTGGCCGCCATGCCCAACGCCGGCATGCCGCGCGCCGTCGAGGGCCGCAACATCTATCTCTGCTCGCCGGAGTACATGGCCAGCTTTGCCCGCAAGGCCATCGCCGCCGGGGTGCAGATTGTGGGCGGCTGCTGCGGCACCACGCCCAACCACATCCGCGCCATGCGCTCGGCCATGCGGGCCATCGATGCGCAGAGCCCGCGTCGAGAGCTCCGGCGCGGCTCCGGCGCTGAGCACCGAGACGCCGCCGGCGCCTCTGGCAGCCGCTCCCGCATCGGGGCGCTGATTGCCGAGGGCAGCTTCGTCACCCTGGTCGAGATCGTTCCGCCCCGCGGCATCGACTGCTCGAAGGAGATCGAGGGCGCGCGGCTGCTGGCCCAACTGGGCGTCCACGCCATCAACGTGCCCGACTCGCCGCGCGCCTCGGCCCGCATGAGCGCGCAGAGCCTCTGCATCCAGATTCAGCAGCACACCGGCATTGAGACGATTCTCCATTACACCTGCCGCGACCGCAATCTTCTCTCCATCCAGTCGGACCTGCTGGGCGCTTCGTCCATCGGCCTGCACAACATCCTCTGCGTCACCGGCGACCCGCCCAAGCTGGGCAACTATCCTGACGCCACCGCAGTCTTTGACGTGGACTCCATCGGTCTGGTCAACATCGTCCAGCGCCTGAACCACGGCCTCGACATCGGCGCCAACTCCATCGGCGCCAGCACCAACTTCACCATCGGCGTGGCCGCCAATCCCGGCGTGCCGGACATCGAGCAGGAACTGCGCCGCTTTGCCTACAAGGTGGAGGCCGGCGCCGAGTACGCCATCACCCAGCCGGTCTTCGACCTGCGCCTGCTGGAGAGCTTCCTGAAGCGCATCGAAGGCCACCGCATCCCGGTGATCGCCGGCATCTGGCCGCTCACCAGCCTGCGCAACGCCGAGTTCATGAAGAACGATCTGCGCGTCTCCATGCCCGAGGAGATCATGCTGCGCATGGCGCAGGCCGATACGCCGGAAGCCGCCCGCCGCGAAGGCATCATGATTGCGCAGGAGATGCTGGAGGCGGTGCGCCCGCTGGTCCAGGGCGTGCAGGTCGGCGCACCCTTCGGCCGCTTCGAGGTCGCCGCCGAGGTGATCGCGGGCGCGCTGCCGCCCGCCGCAACGCCTTCCAGGGAGTAACCGCCATGCCCTCGTTTGAAGAATCGCTCAAGAAGCTGGAAACCATCGTCGATCAACTGGAAAAGGGCGACCTGGCGCTCGATGAGTCGCTCAAGCTCTTCGAGGAGGGCGTAGGCCTGTCGGCCGCCTGCAAGCAGGAGCTGGACGCCGCCGAGGGCAAGGTGCAGATGCTGGTGAAGCAGCGCGACGGCTCACTGAAGCCGGAGCCGTTCCTGACCGAAAAGCCGTTCTAGAGCAGGAATCGGGGGCCGGCGATTTGGTCCGGTCGGCCGGACAGCTTCCCCCCGGTCCATTTGCATTTCGATTGAGGTCGGAATCCTCAGCCTTCGCCTCTACTCGCTTGTCCCACCGCGCGCCTCGGCCAGCAGGCCGCGGGCCAGGGCGCCGATGCCGAAGTCGAAGCCGCGCCCGAGAGAGTCGCCGATGTATCCCATTGCTTCGTTAAGGCAGGGAAACTCGTTGGACGGAAAGCTCCGGGCCATGGCTTCGAGCTGCTCCGGGGAGGGCCGCTTGGCGGGGCCGGATGCCATCATTCCCACCACGCCGCGCACTGCGGCTGCGATCGTGTTCATGCCCGCCAACGCCTCGGCGGGCGGCAGGCCGGCATCCCGCAAGATGCCTATCAGCAGTTCGACCGGTCGCAGCGCGGCTGGAGTGGACGGACCGTGCGCCAGCACGATCGGCAGCGCGTTCACGTGGGCCATCATGGCGTCCAGGTAGGCGTGCGCCGCGCGCAGAATGCGCTCTACCGGCGGTGCTGCCGGATTGTCGACGGAAAGGTCGATGCCCGCCATCACTGCTTCGACGATGGCGTCCAGCAGCGCCTGCTTGTTGGGGATGTGATAGTAGACCGCCATCGGGTCCGCGCCGAGCTCCGCGCCGAGCCTGCGCATGGAGAGAGCCTTCAGCCCCTCGCGGTCCACAAGCTCCAGCGCCGTCCGGACAATCTGTTCGCGCTTGAGCGGCGTTCCGGGGCCTTCGCGGCGCTTGAGGCGCGGGGCGGGATTTCGGCCAAGCCGGGCGGCTTGAGCCGGTTTCTTGCGTTCAAACACGGGTTCGAGCTCCTTTCGGCCGCTCCGGACCGTATGTTCCCTAACATGCTTATTCTACCGCCCAAGAGGCGGAAGTACCTATAGGGAAAGGAGATAATCCGCAGGAATCCGTTTCGGAAGTAATGATCCCGCCACTAATTGACAATTGGATTCTACTGTGTAGAATCAAGAGTAAGGGCAGCTTCTACGTCGTAGAATAGGCTCCTTGAACAGAAGGGAAGCTTTCATGCGCATCACAATTCTGAACGGTGAGCCCGATTCGCTCTCGGGATTCGACAACTTTCTCCACAAGGTAGCCCAGCGGCTGGCTGCCTCTGGCCACTCCGTGACCACCATCGAGCTACGCGAGCTCGATTTGAAAGGCTGTTCAGGCTGCTGGGGCTGCTGGGTGAAGACGCCGGGCGAGTGCGTCAAGCGCGACGACAGCGCGACGGTGTGCCGGGCCGCTATCGGCGCTGAATTGCTGGTGTTGGCCTCGCCGGTCATCATGGGCTATACAAGCGCGCTGCTCAAGCGCGCAGCCGACCAGATGATCCCGCTGGTGCATCCGTACTTGGTCATCGAAGGCGGCGAGATGCACCACCGCGCCCGCTACGCGAGCTACCCGGAGTTCGGTTTGCTGCTGGGCGCGGGGGAAGACACCGATGCCGAGGACATCGAGATTACGACGGCGATGTGGGGGCGGATGGCGCGCAACTTGAAGTCGCGCCTGGTCTTCGCCGCGGTCGCCAGCCGTTCCGCCGAGGAGGTAGCCGATGAAATCGCTGCTGCTGCTTAACGGGTCGCCGAGGGGCGAACGCTCGAATTCGATGAAGATGCTCTCGCGCGTGGCCCAGGGCTGGGAACGGGGGGACGGAAGAGCGCCCGAGATTCTGCATCTGGCGCGGCGGGCCGGCTTCGATCGGGCGGTCGAGGCCTTTGCCGAGGCCGATGTGGCGCTGCTGGGAATGCCGCTCTATACCGACTCGATGCCGGCGCTGGTGAAGGCGTACATTGAAGCGCTCGCACCGCGCGTTCGAGCGGCGCGGGCCGGCTGCGTAAATCCTACGCTCGGATTTCTGGTGCAGTCCGGATTCCCTGAGGCGCTGCATTCGCGCCCGCTGGAACGCTACCTGGAGAAGCTGGCGCTGCGTTTGGGTTCGCCGTACGCAGGCACTATTGTGCGCGGCGGCGGAGAGGCGCTGCAAATGATGCCGGACGAGGCGAACAAGAAGCTATGGGCGCAACTGCGGGCCCTCGGCGAACAGCTCGCGCGCGACGGCAAATTCGGCGCGGCGGAGCTGAAGGCGGTTGCCGGCAATGAGCGGCTTTCCGCGTCGGCCGCGGCGCTTCTTGCGCTGGCATTCAAGCTGCCCATAGCGCAGTTCTACTGGACCGGGAAACTCAAGAAGAACGGCGCCTGGGAGCGGCGGTTTGCCGCGCCGTATGGGCCGGCCTACCGGCTGAGAGGTTGAGGAACTCCCGTGGCCAGACAACAAGGCCGCAGATCGGCGCAGTCTTGCCCGCGCCTCGGTTGCTGCCGCCTACGGCGATGTTGGCCATCGGCGCGGTCCTACAACGCGTTCGGCCTACTGCTGGAAACGGAGGCAGTTGCGGTCCGCATCCTTGACATACATCTCGCGTGTGCCCCACGTTTGATCGGTGGGCGGAAGGTCGATGGGAACCCCGGCGGCGGCGAATTCCGCGTATAGAGCATCCACATCGTCGACGAGAAGATTCACTACGCCGCCGGCAACGCCGTCGCCGCTGAAGGAGGAGAGGACAATCCAGACACCGTCACGGGAGAGGCTCATATAGCAGGGGTCGCCATCTCCGCCATTGGAGCCGTGGGCATATTCCAAGTGGAAGCCGAGGCGGGTGCAATAGAAATCCTTGGCCGCGGCTGTATTCGAGACGTGCAGCAGGGGAATTGCGTGTTTGATCATGGGAGACCTCCCGTCTATTCGATATCTTTGAGTGGGGTCTTTACGCTGCGTCTGGCCAGCCGCGCCAGCGTGGCTTGCTCGCGCAGAACCTGCTTGAGCGGGCGCGCAGGCGTACCCCACAACACGGTTCCCGGCCTCAGGCCCTCGTTGGTGACGGTCTTGCCGCTCAAAACGCCTGCTTGTCCGCCAAGAATCACGCCCGGGCCGACGTGGGCGTGGTCGCCGAGTCCCACTTGGCCGGCGATGACCGCGCCCTTGCCCACCGTGCAGGAGCCGGAGATGCCAGTCAAGGCCACCAGGATCACATCCTCGCCGATATCGCAGTTGTGGCCGATGTGGACCAGGTTGTCGATCTTCGTTCCCCGTCGGATACGAGTCTCAGCGAGTGCCCCACGGTCGATGGTGGTGTTGGCGCCGATCTCCACGTCGTCCTCGATCACCAAAGTGCCCTGTTGCGGGAACTGGGTGTACGCGCCGGTGGAGGAGTCACGGACGTAACCGAAGCCGTCCGCGCCGAGGACTACACCAGCGTGGACGATGACGCGATCGCCGAGGGTGGTTCCACCATACAGAACTGCACGGGGGTAGATCTGGCAGTCCTTTCCCATCGAGACGGCTGTGCCGAGGACAACGCCTGCGCGAATGTGCGAACCTGCTCCGATCCACACATCCTCGCCTACGACAGCCATCGGACCGATTGTCACACCCTCACCCAACTCAGCAGTTCGAGACACCACGGCGGTGGGATGCACGCCCCTCCCGGATATAAAAGGGCTTAGCAGTTTGGCGGCGCGGGCAAACCAGAGACGCGGCTGATCGGCCTCTAAGACATTAATCCCCTCCGGATAAGAGGCCACCGAACCGGGACTGAGAACAACAGCGCCTGCGCCGCTTGAGAGCGCCTCGGCTACGGCGGCCGCGGCATCGGCAAAGACAAGACTGTCGGCATCGGCTTGCTCGTAGGAACTCACATACTCGATCTCAAGCTGCGGCGATCCTTGAACCAGCTTTCCGCCCAGCTTTTCTATCAATTCGCCGAGTTTCATGATCATCTCCCCTGAGAATCATGGCTGTCATGGGCGTTTCCCGCAGGGGCTAAAGCCCACATTGATTCTGCTGCCTATTCGGCACGACTAAAGTCATGCCCTGATACAAAACATTCCACGTCTCTCACTCCGCTGAGTGTTGACCATTCAAGGCTCGGTGCGCCGGGAGCATCCCTAATACAGCCCCGGCTCACCCGCCGGCCGCGTCTTCCAGCGCCGGTGAATCCATAGCCACTGGTCAGGATAGCGCCGAATCCAGGATTCGATAGCAGACGTGCAAAGCTGGGTTCCGGCGAGGATGTCGGCGGCTGCATCGGCAGTGTGGGGAATCTCGATCTCAGAGCCGAAGTGAAGAACGTATCTGCGCTCGGCAGCCTCCCAGAGCATGAAGCCCGCCAGCACGGCCGCGCCGGTCTTGCGAGCGATGTGGGCCAGGCCGGTCCCGGTGCAGGCCTCCACGCCAAAGAACTTGACGAACGCGCCCTGGGGCGGGGTCATGTTGGTGTCCATGAGGATGCCGACGGTTTGCCCGGCGCGCATGGCGAGCAGCAAGCCGCGGCCAAAGTCGTCCTTGTCGATGACCCGATTGCCGTGCAGGCAGCGGATGCCGTTGACGAAGTTGTCGAGGCGGCGATTGTCGAGGGGGCGGATAACCATGCTCATGGGATGACCCATCAGCGAATGGTAGAAACTGGAGAGCTCCCAAGCGCCGAGATGGCCGGTGACGATGAGCACGCCTTTGCCGCGGGCCTGGGCGGCCAGGTAGTGATCAAGGCCCTCGGTGCGCATCCAGCCGCTGGTGTTCTCAGGGGTGTAGCGCGCCATGCGGCAGAATTCAACAAGCTGCCAGCCGAGATGGCGGTAGACGGCACGGAGCTCCGCTCTTCTCGTTCTGGACGAATGCTCCGGGAAAGCCATGTCCAGGTTGCGCCGGCCCACCCGCCGCAGTCGGCCAAACAGCCAGTAGACGGCGAAGGCTATTCCGCCGGAGAGCAGGCGGGCCACGCCGCGCGGCATGAGCCCCAGGGCGCGCGCTACGGCAACCACCAGCCAATACTCGATATTCTCCCGCATGGAGTCTTCCCGCATCGTTCGAGGCAAAGATCAGTCTATTCTTTTGGAGAAGGCTGCGGCAGATCGCGGTTGTTTGCCAGGCTGAGAACGGCCGGAGCGCCCCGAGGCCTCCAGCCCGGCGTCCCGCGCGCAGCACGCAGTGACTCAGCTCACAGACTCTCTTGCTCTCTGGGCGGATTATTGCCTCGCAAAGAGTTCTTACCTCAGGAGAGTTCCCCCATGAACTCCGATGCTTTGGTATCATCCGGCTTTCTTCGCCCCATCTGGAGCCGAATCCTGGGCGCGCCATGGATCGCCTCGTTGGCGGTGCTGGCCGTTCTGGCCGCCGCGCGCTTCTATTCGGTCTTCGGCCCCCCTTGGGCCAGCATCCTGTTTCCGCTTCATTGCCTGGCCATGTGGGCTCTGCCGTTCATCCTGCTCACGCCGGCGGGCTGGCGCAGGATTGGGCTTTCCGGGCAGGGCAACACTGCCTCTGCATTGGTTCTCAGCTCGCTCGCGGGAGCAGCTTGCGGCTTGGCCGTCTTTGCCATCGGCATGGCTCTCTACGGCAACTCACCAGACAACTGGTGCATCAGCATCCGCAACAGCTTCAACATCGACCAGCTCCGCGCCGTCGTTCCGCGCGGCGCTCTCTTCTCCGTCATTGCGCTGCCGGCCATTGTCTTCACCCCCGTAGGCGAAGAGATTCTCTTCCGCGGCCTCATTCAAGAGACCTTCACGCTCCGCTGGAACGCCGTCCTCGCCACCGTCGTCAACTCCCTCGCCTTCGGCCTGATCCACCTTCACGTTCATGGCCTCTGGCGCGACGCCGCGGGCTTCCATCTCCGCATTGTCTCTGCTGCGCTCATGGTGATCCTGCTGGGTGGCGTCAGCGTGGTCTTCACGCTCTGCCGTTTGCGCGCCGGCTCCCTCTTTGCCGCGATTGCCGCCCATGCCGCCTGCAACCTGGCCATGATTGCGGCTGTCTTCTACCACTACTACTGACCAGCGGCCCGCAAATATGGCCTCGCTAGATCCCGGCAGCGGAATGCAGGGGCGCCGGTTGCCGCCGACGCTCCTTCGCGGCGACAAGGAGCCGACTTCCGATGCGGTCGCCCTACTTGCGGTTTTTGGCCTGGATGAAGTACTGCGCCACGCCGCGCACAAAGGGAACCGCTCCCTCGGGAACCTCGACGCTGCCTTTGAGAATCGCTTCGAAGCTGTGCGGCTGGCCGTAGTACAACTCGGTGTCGTCCGAGTTCTGGCTTACACTGGTGCCGTCAAGATCGATGCCGGCAAACAGCCCCTTGCTGCGCGAGTAGCTCAGCAGCTCGGCGTTCATCTTCCAGTCGGTGGCGGCCTGGCCGCTGCGACCCACCGGGCCGGCCGCCGCTGAGGCATCCCCGCCGATCTTGAACTTGTTCTTCAGCAGATCCTGAAAGCCGCGGTCGTTGACCGCAACCAGCAGCAGGTCGGTGGACTGGCCGCCGATCTGAAATCCAAAAGACCCGCCGGCCATGCGGATGAAGACCGGCGCGCTCCAGCCTTGGCCGGTGCGGCAAGTGACCACGCCTTGGCCGTATTGAACACCGCCAATGAAGGCTCCCTTGAGCATTCCGGGAACCACGCCAACGCAAGTCGCCTGCTGCAGGATGTTCATGGGGATGGTGGCGTCCTGGGCGGCCATGATGTGGTCCAGAACCAGCTTGGCCTGGTCGATGCGGGCCTGCAAATCCGCGCGCGTGGAGCCGGCATGGGCGGCGCAGGGGAGCAGGAAACTGAGGCAGACGGAAGCAATCAACTTCTTCATAATCCGTGTCCTTTCCACTCCGCTGCCGCTGGCGGCGCGGAGGATTGAGTCTTCAATTGAGGGGCGCATTCCAGCGCCGTGGGGGTCGGATGCAGAAACGGTCTGCTCGCATGCTTGCAATACCAGACCGCCCTTTGGGCGGGGCGCCCTGAAACAGGTTACAGCATCGGCGGCTTGACGTGCAGATACAAACGCCTCCGCCGCGAACAGCCGGCTCTTTCTGCTTGGATGCATGAATGGAGGTCAGGGAAGGCTGAAAGAGGCAAAGCAGATCGGTTTTTCCCGGCGAGCGCCGAAAGAGTAAAAAAAGAGGAGTTCCCGGGCGCCATGGGAAACATGCCGCCCGGGAACTCCTTTCCCCAGATCTGCGTTGTTTCTGTAAACCATTCTGTGGAAAACGAGTCCTCTAAGTGTGGTCAATATTGACCACTGCGTAGATTACGGAAGGAGGATGGCTAAAAGTAACCCGGCGAATTTATCAATTGATAAATGGGTCCGCGGAGTTCCTCGACCGCAGAGCGATTCTCCAGCGCCAGCCCTCGAAAAAACAAAAAAAGAGGAGTTCCCAGGCACCATGGATGACATGCTGCCAGGGAACTCCTTTCCCCAGATCTGCGTTGTTTCTGTAAATCATTCTGTGGAAAACAAGTCCTCTATGTGTGGTCAATATTGCTCACTTCTCAAGAGTACAGAAGGACTAGGGCCCAAGGTAACCATAGTATTTATAGATTGATAACGGGTTCGCGAGCCTCTCGAGTGCGGAACGATTCATCGGCGCGAGCCGCGAAAAGACAAAAAAAGAGGAGTTCCCAGGCACCATGGATGACATGCCGCCAGGGAACTCCTTTCCCCAGATCTGCGCTGTTTCTGTAACCCAGTTTGTGGAAAACCGCGCACACAAAGCAAGATTACCGAAGGAGCACGCCCATTAGTCACCGCTGGATTTCACTGATTCTTAACCGAATGCTGGGACGGGTGGGTCGCGTGAGCATGGCGGCGCTCGCCGCTCGAGGCGCTCTGCGACTGTGCGCGGTTGATCATGCGCATCGTGAGCTCGATGCGGTTGTCGGCGCCGGCCTTGCGCAACAGGCGGCCTACATGGGCCTTCACGGTGCGCTCCTCGATGCCCAAATGACGGGCAATCTCCCGATTGGAGCGTGCCTGGAGAATCAAGTCCAGCACCTGGCGCTCGCGGTCGGTCAGGTGAGGCGCGCCGTTGGTCAGGCTTGAATCGGGCACCTTGAGCAGGCGGTCGATGAGCT
Organism: uncultured Acidobacteriaceae bacterium; assembly: GCA_963799145.1. Lineage (GTDB taxonomy): Bacteria > Acidobacteriota > Terriglobia > Terriglobales > Acidobacteriaceae > Telmatobacter. The sequence continues at coordinate 16,105 of CAWCWQ010000231.1, forward strand.
TCGAGAGCAGTCGCCGCGGCGCCCAGATGGAGCCCCCGGTGACCACCTCGATGGCCGTCCGCACCGTCTCCGGGCCGGCGGTTCGACTCCAGGTAGGCCCTGGCCCCGGCAACGATCGAATCCAGGACCAGTTCGTCGTTGCCCTCCGGGCCGATCACAATCAGCTTGAGAGAGGGACGCCTGCGGCGGATGGGCTCCAGCATCTCCAACCCGCCGGGGGAAGAATGAAGGTCCACAACCAGATACTCAAGCGTCGAGCGGGCCAGCAACTCGTCGATGCTCCCTGAAATCGGAAGCAGAGGGGGGCTTGCTTGCCCGGAAGGTTGCTCGAAGACGCTGGCGAGCCCCTCAAGCCGGATGGGCTCATCGGAGACCAGGCCGACATGGATTGGTTCAGCGTTGCGAATCGACGACATCTTGCTCTCCTACCTATCAGCAGGGCAAGCTGAGCCAAGTGCGGTGAACGGGAGTCTGTCGCCCTTCTTGCCGCACATACCTCATGCCACTCGTCAAACCAGGCCCGCAGGAGAGCTGGCAAGTCCCTAGAGTGTGGGAAGCACAATCCCTTGCTACTTCTGGCATTCGCCCTTGCGATCGACATCGCCGATCCCGCAGGCTTCATCGGAGCGGAAAACCGGAATCTGGCACAGCCCGTCGTTGGTGTAAGCCCTGGCCGGCAGCGGAGGGCATTCGAGATCTCGAACGTCGCGAATCCCTTCAATTCCGGCTCGAATGGCGTTGCGCTCACAGTGATTTCGCAACGCGCATAGGTTGACTTTCCAACGCAGATCGTCAGTACATCCTGGGTTTACGAAAGTATCAAATGGATCGCGCCAACGCAAACGAATCCGAACGCAGAACTACCAAATCAGCCTGGAAGGCGGCAAAAGGGCGCTCGTCAGGGACTGTTGAATCGATGATGGCGCTGTTCACATTTGCAAAGATCTTGAACTCGCCGGAGACGCGGAGGTCATCGCCATAGGAGGACTGCCCATATGAGATAAATCCGTCATGGACTTGCTTCTCGCCGAGGGCTCGATCATCCGATGCCTGATGGCCTGTTCCCGCATCCAACAGTCACTCTGAACCGACAAACTACGCCCGTTCCGGAATCAATTTTCCTCTCCGGAGAAAGAACGGGTTGTTCTGTCTGAAAACTTATCTGAATGATATTACCAAAGATATTTGGAATTCATAAGGGGAAACGGCGAGAATTTGGCCCCTGCGTTTGAGGGGGAGCTCCAAGGATGTGCAATTGCCTGCTTGCGGCGCGTTTCTCGAAGGGAGAGTTGCGCGCTGCGATTGCCGTCCTTTCACATTCGCATTAAAATTTGTGGCATGGCTCCGGCAGGGCGTAGTACAGTCAATGAAGTCGTGCCTACGAGGATACCCCATTGATTAAGCAGGACATCGTCCATCATGTAATCGAGCGCACAGGCCTGCCGCGCACCAAGGCAGAAGCCGCGGTGGATACGGTTTTTGAGGGCCTGAAAGAGGCTCTCACCGCCGGAGAGCGCATCGAACTGCGCGGATTTGGCGTCTTCAGCGTCCGCGCCCGCAAAACTGGAATCGGCCGGAATCCCCGCACCGGCACCGAGGTCAGCATCACCCCCGGCAAGGCGGTGCGCTTCAAGCCGGGCAAGGAACTGCATACGCTCAAGACCGGTGCGCCCGCCAAATAGAGACGTGCGCGGCGATGAAACTCATCGCATATTGTGGCTCAATTGGGCTACAATATAAGCATGGCTACAAATGCCGTTGTCCGCTCCCGAATCAGCGTTGACGTGAAAGAGAAGGCTACCGCCGTACTCGAAGAGATGGGTCTTACGGTCTCCGACGTGATGCGCATCGTGCTGACCCGTGTCGCCAAGGAGAACGCTCTGCCCTTCGACTTGAAGCCCAACAAGCTCACGCGAGAGACCATGCGCAAGACCGCCCAGGGTGTAGAAGTCCATCGGGCCAAGGATGCCGCCGACCTCTTCAATGAACTGGGAATCTGATGCGGTCCCCGAGCTATTCAAGCCAATTTCACCGCGATGTGAAGCGGATTCAGAGGAGGGAAGTCAGTTGGTGACAAATTGTCACCAACTGAAGCTGAAGGCCGAAGACGGAAAACAGCGGCCGGATGCCCATCCGTCGTGTATTTTGCGATGGGTGGGATTCACGGCCGCACACCAGTTTTCGCTCCTGCGCAGCCCAATTGAACGGCTCAATCTTTGGCTGCTTCCTTTGCGATGCCTGCCACATATCGTAATCAGCCTGCAACTCATACCAGATTTCAGCGTGGGTGCCGAATGCGGCGGAAAGGCGCAGCGACATATCGGCCGATATGCCGGCCTTGCCATTGAGGATGCGGGAAAGCGTTGCGCGGGAGACCTTCAAATGCTTGGCGGCAGTGGCTAGGTCTGCGTCGCCTAGAAATTCCCGAAGCACTTTGCCGGGTTGTGGCGGGTTGTGCATGCGCATATCGTTTCTCCTAACGGGAATCAGCATTCCTACCCCATCCACATTCTCACATCAGCCGCAGCGCATCCACATCCACAATCAGATTCCGGCGCGGAATCCTCGCCGCATCGGCATGGGCCAGCATTCCGCGCAGCGCTGTGTTCAGCGCCTTGCGCGAGGCGGCTTTGAGGATCATGTGGAAGCGGTAGACGCCCTTGATGCGGGCGATAGGCGCGGTGCAGGGCCCAAGCACGCGCACGGCTCCGCCGTTCTGGTTTTGGACGAGGTACTTGCCGAGGATAGACGACCATCCGGCCGCTTCTTCCAGCTTTTGCGACTGAACGAGGACGTTGGCGAGCACGCCGAAGGGCGGGTAATGCATCCAGCGGCGGTATTTCAATTCGCGCTCTACAAAGCTCGCGTAATTATGGGTGCTTGCGGCCACGATCGCATAGTGGTCCGGATAGTAGGTCTGCACCACCACGCGCCCCGGTAGCTCTCCCCGCCCAGCTCGCCCTGAGACCTGAGTCATCAACTGGAAGACGCGCTCGGCGGCGCGGAAGTCGGGCATGGAGAGGGCGTGGTCGCAGCCCACCACGCCCACCAGCGTTACGCCGTGGATGTCGTGGCCCTTGGCGATCATCTGCGTACCCACCAGCAGGTTGATCTCGCCGGAGTGGAGGCGGGCGAGCAGCCGTTCCAGATCGTAGCGCCCGCGCACCGTATCGCGATCCATGCGGCCGATACGCGCGGCGGGAAAGATCTCCGCCAGCCTCTCCTCGCCCTGTTCCGATCCGGCGCCAAGGTAATAGAGGTGCTCGCTGTCGCACTTGGGGCATCGGGCGGGAACGCTGCGGCTGAAACCGCAGTAGTGGCATTCGAGGCGCTGCCCGGCGCGAGCCACTCCGGCATCGTCGCCCGGGGGCTTGTGGTGGGTAAGCGAGATGGCGCAGTTCTGGCATTCGAGCTTTTCGCCGCAGGCCCGGCAGATGACGGCGAAGGAGTAGCCCCGGCGGTTGAGCAGGATGAGGGCCTGCTCGCCGCGGTCGAGCGCCTCTCGGGTCTGGTCAACAAGCGCCCGCGAAAAGAGCTGCTCCCGGCCCGTCTCCTGGAACTCGCGCCGCATATCGATTAGCTCCACGAGGGGCAGCGGGCGGTCCATCACGCGGTCGCGCATCTCGATGCGGGCGTACTTGCCCAGAACCGAGTTCTGCCAGCTCTCCAGCGACGGCGTGGCCGAGCCCAGCACCACGACGGCTCCCTCCAGCTTGGCGCGCATCACGGCCACATCGCGGGCGTTGTAGCGGGGCGTCTCCTCCTGCTTGTAACTCTGGTCGTGCTCTTCGTCCACCAGAATCAATCCCAGGTTGGGCGCGGGGGCGAAGATAGCCGAGCGCGTGCCCACGACAATGGGCGCTTCGCCCCGCTTGATTCGCCGCCACTGCTCACTGCGCTCCTCCGGCGTCAGCGCGGAGTGCAGCAGCGCGACCCGCTGCCCGAAGGCGGCGTCGAGCAGGCCTGGCCGTCTGCGGAGTCAGGCCAATCTCGGGAACCAGCAGGATCGACGACAACCCGCGGTCCAGTGCGCGCTGCATGGCGGCCAGATAAACCGCCGTCTTGCCCGACCCTGTAACTCCGTGCAGCAGGAAGGGATGGAATCCGCCAAGAGCTGTGGCCAGGCTGGCCAGCGCATCGGTCTGCGATTCGTTGAGCCGGAAGGGCGCGGCGGTTGGCTGAATGCCGCCAAGCCGAAAGGCCGCCGGCCGCTCGTCAATGCGGACCAAGCCGCGGCGGACGAGCGTTTGCAGCGTGGAGGAGGGTAGATCCTTGCGGCGCAGTTCGGCCAGCGGCAGCTCGTTGCCGCAGGCCGCCAGCTCGGCCAGGATGGCCTGCTGCTTTGCGGTCAGCGCGGGCAGCCGCGCCTCCGGGATGAGCACGGCGAAGCGCTCCACGCGGCGCGCATCGCGCTCGGCCGCCGCCGTCTCGCGGGCAATCCACTTTTTGCGAACCAGGCCGGCGAGCACTGGAAGCGTGGCTGCGGTTGCGGTGCGCAGCGTGGAGACCTTGACCGGTTGGCCAGCGGCCAGGCGGCTCAGGACGCGATGCTCCAGGTCCTGCTCCTCGGCACTAAGTTTCCCCTTTCGTCTCGACCGGTTTTTTGATGTTGTAGAAAAATGCAGCCTTGCATCGGAAGGACGATTTGTGTCGGAAGGTTGTTCTGTATCAGAAGGTTGTTCTGTATCAGAAAGCTGTTCTAAATCAAAAGGATGTTCTGTATCAGAAGGTTGTTCTGTATCAGAAAGCTGTTCTAAATCAAAAGGATGTTCTGTATCAGAAGGTTGTTCTGTATCAGAAGGTTGTTCTGTATCAGAAGGTTGTTCTGTATCAGAAGGTTGTTCTGTATCAGAAAGCTGTTCTAAATCAAAAGGATGTTCTAAATCAAAAGGATGTTCTGAACCAAAGGGATGCACTGTATCAGGGCACGACTTCAGTCGTGCCGAAAATGCATCAAAATCATGGTGGGCTTTAGCCCCTGAGGCAGGTCTTTCGGGGAGCCGATCGACATCCTCAAGGCTCCTCGCCAGCACGTCGCGCCCCAGGTCGGTGATGCGGTAGTAGACGGTGCGCCGCACCTCGGCCATCAGCGGCAACATTCCCCGCAGCACCTCGCCCAGCGGCGCCAGGTAGTACTGCGCCATCCACTCGGCCAGCTTGAGCAATTCATCGCTCAAGAGCGGTTCGTCGTCAAGGACCGCCTCCAGATAGCGGACCTCGAAGTCCGCCGGGGCCGTAACGTCTACTGCGGTCACCACGCCGATCAGCTTCTCGTTGCGGAAGGGCGCAATCACCCGCGCGCCCCGTTTTGGAAGCTGGTCCTCGCGCACCGCATAGGTGAAGGTGCGATCCAGCGGAACGGGCAGCGCGACTTCGCAAAAGGCGGGCATGGGAGACATGAATCAGTGTAGGGGAACGAGAGCAGGGAGTGATTTGCACACGATCCTGAGAAGGCAACATTCAGCCATTCCAACGGCAAGGAGCTTTCATCCGGGCCTCTCGGGTCTT
>CAWCWQ010000232.1:0-35199 GCA_963799145.1 uncultured Acidobacteriaceae bacterium
GCCCGAGGTAGGATCCTTCAGAAGCAGGCCGACCACGCGCACACTTTCGCCGCCGGTCAAGCCGCTTAAGCTGTTCAAGCCGCCCCGGAACTCGGTTGGGTTTGCGTTATACACCGTCACCTTCTGTGGCACCAGCAATCCGGCAAAGCCATTGATTTGCATTTGGAAGGTGTCTGCTGCCGTGCTCACGCTGCCCGCGACCACCTTGCCGTTGAAGCCCCAGTGGCGCAGCACCACCCGGTTCACCGTCACCGCCTGCGGGTTGGCCGCGCCGGTCGCCGGTCCACCCACCGATACGTGCTGGCCCGGCAGCAGTTGGCTGGAGTTGAAGAGGAACTCCGTCAGCGGATTCCGCCACTGGTAGATGAAGAATTTCTCGCTGCCGGTCAGATTCACCTGCGCGATCTGACCGAGTGTAATTCCCGTTGTGGTTGGCAACAGGCCGCGCACATACAGGTCGAAGGTCGTGGCCGGCCCAGTAGAGGGCTGAACGTAAGTCACCTGCCCGCCCGCAAAGAAGCCATTTTGCGAGAGGATCGCCACATCGTCGGCATCCAGCGTTGCGTCGGCCTTATCCAGCGTGCCGGAGACCTCCACAATGCTGCTCGCCGTCAATGCGGTGAGGCTCTCGCCGTTCTCCCACTCCGTAGCCCCGTTCACATTTACGGTGAACTGGCGGCCGTGCGGTCCCTGCGCAACGAAGGATTGCGCAGTGGTGTTTACGCTCACCACGGCCGCCTCCAGCGTGTCGATGTATCCTCCGGCATCGCCCGTCCCAACCGCGTTGATGTTGAATGTGGGCGAAACCGCTCCCGTGATGTTGCCGCTCCCGTCCACCAGGATGGACTTGCGGAGGTCGAAGTCCACGCGCAAGCCAACCGGCGTCCCCGCCTGCGTAACCACAAGCGGCGAAGCCAATTGAGCCGTATACGTGTACGTCGATGAGCTAGCGGGATAGGTCGCGGTCTCCGTCTGGATCGTCGGAGCGCCGCTGACGGGCGCGTTCAGGTACCCGATGGTTGCGGCGCCCAGCGTGATCGAGATGCTGTCATAAGTCCCGACTGGAACATCGTTCATGTCCAGCAGGGTTTGCAGCCCGTTGAAGCGGGCAAAATCCACCGTGGGCGTACCGCTGAGCAGCGGTACGCTGGTTCCGCTGGAAGTGACGGCGTTGATGCTCTCCACTGGAACCGTAAACGAAACTACGCTGGCCATCGGAGCGTCGGTGCCGACAACAAACGCCGGGCCTGTCTCGGTGGCCGTCATAGTGGCGCCGGTTGAGTTGGTTAATGCGCTCGTGCAGCCGGCGATCAGCAATGCGGCTGCCGTCAACGAAACAAATGCGATTGGCAAGGATTTGACTAGCGTCCTGGAATCCATAGCGGTTACACCTCTCTCTGCTCTTGAGCCCGTTCATCTGTTTTGGTCATCGAACGCCGAGCAGGCCAACGCACGGCCTCTCGAACAGCGGCATCTCCCGAACTCTTTACCGCCGGGGACGCGCGCAGAACCAGCCTGCACGCCTTCCGGCGGCCTGTGAGAGAACCTCGGCAAAATGCCACTGGGCGCGTTCGGGCGGAACTATAGGCAGAAATAACCGGTGCGGGATGGCTGGGCGCTCGATTTAGCAGGAACAGCGCAACGAGTCTTTACCGGCCATCACACGCAGTAACACTTCGACTTTCGGAAAGTTGCGCGTATCGGTGTTTATTTCTTGGTCAATTCAAAACCGCGGGCCGGCCCAGATCCCGCCCGGGGGGGCGGTTTTCCGGGCGCCCATCCGCAGGCCGTCAGCTTCCTCGAATCTTCCTCAACCCAACCGGCGATCTTGGGCTGTGCTCGACATTCGCCGACGAGGTGAATGCGGACCTGCTGGCATTCCTTCGGGGTAGATGGCGATTCGTCCTGTGGCCTATGCCGAAGGCATGACCCGATGCATGAACTCGTCGAAGAGCGGCACGGTGAAGGCGGTCTCTCCGTAGACCGGGCTGAAGATCATTCCTTTGCGGATGAGCGCATCGCGGACGGGGGCCACCGATTGAATCTTGACGCCAAGGCGGGCGGCAATCTCTCCGGAGCGGTGAGGCGCGGGGCCCATCCCGGCCAGGGCGCGGAGGTAGTCCTTCTCCTTGGGTGTGAGGCGGTCGAAGCGTACCCGGAAGAAGCTCTGGTCAAGCCGCCGGATGGCGAGCTTCGTGGCCCGGTGAATGTCGGCAATCTCGATGGCGGGGCCGGCGGAGGTATTCCAGGCTTCATAGCCCCACTGCTGAAGGAAATAGGGGTAGCCCTTTGTGATCTCTATAACCTCGGCAAGGGCTTCGCGCGAGAACTCTGCGCCCTGATTGCGGACCGGAATCTGCAATGCCTCGGTCGCTTCGGAGGGTTGCAGGGGGCCGATCTCCGGGTACTCGAAGAGACGTTCCGCGTACGATTTCGAGCGGCCGGCCAGCCCGCGAACCTGGGGAAGCCCCGCGCCGATCAGAGCCAGAGGAAGGCGGCGTTGCGAGACGCGGTGCAAGGCCATGATCAGCGCGCCAAACTCCTTCTCGTGCAGGTACTGGATCTCGTCGATGCATAGGGCTATGGCGCGCTTTCGGTCCGCCGCCGCCTCTCCCACGGCTTGCAGAAGCTCGGAGAGGTCGGCCTCGAAGTCGCCGCTATCCGCCGAGCCGGTCTCCGGGTCGATGGCCAGCTCCAACTCCATCTCACCGAGCGAAGCCTTCGCCTTGAGTCCCAGCGAGCCGAGGAAGCTGCGCAGCACGCGCAGCGCTCTCCTGGTTTTGTCGCTGACGTTCTCCCTCAGGTTCAGGGCGTAAAGAACGTGCCGGAGCGCGGGCAGCAGCAACTCGGCGAGCGTCTTTCCCTCGTGCGCCTCAATGAAGGCCGCCTGGTAGCCGGCTTCCTCGGCAAGCATGTGGATCCTGTTGAGCACAACGGTCTTACCGACGCCTCGAAGGCCGACCAGGATCATGCTTTTGGCGTGCAGTCCGTTGCGCAACCGGTCGAGGGCGATGGCGGCGTGATCGAGGATCGGGCCGCGGCCTGCGAGTTCAGGCGGCGGAGAGCCTGCTCCTGGAGCGAAGGGGTTGATTCGCGCGTCCATATAGAAAGTTTAGCAAGATATATGAGATTGAGAATATAGATAGCGAAAAAATCTATACAATTGTGCCAGGAAGGTGTTGCCATGGTCTCGGTTGAGGCTTGATACCGGATGCGCATACGATGATGTTTATCTTGTTATGGTTTATGGAAGTTATAAGTTGGTAAAGTCGGTAGAATCGTTCCCGCCGGCCCGGAAGATGCTGCCGAGACTACTCCATATCGATGATTCCGGATGGTTTAACTCAGCGGTTAACCGAGCAGCTTGGCGGCTTCCTTGGCGAAATACGTCACGATGAAGCCTGCGCCGGCGCGGCGGATGCTCACCAGCGATTCCAGAATGGCGCGATCGTGGTCCAGCCAACCTTTCTGACAGGCTGCCTGGAGCATGGAGTATTCGCCGGAGACTTGGTAGGCGCCGATGGGCACATCGAAGCTCTCGCGGGCGGCGCGGATCACGTCGAGGTAAGGCATGGCGGGCTTCATCAGGATCATGTCCGCGCCTTCTTCCAGGTCGAGATCGATCTCGCGCAGGGCCTCGCGCAGGTTTGCGCCGTCCATCTGATAGCTTTTGCGGTCGCCGAAGTGCGGAGCGGAATCAGCGGCCTCGCGGAAGGGTCCGTAGAAAGCAGACGCGAACTTGGACGCGTAGCTGAGGATGGGGATATCCTCGCAGCCCTCGTCGTCGAGGGCGCCGCGGATGGCACCGACGCGGCCGTCCATCATGTCGCTGGGAGCCACGATATCTGCACCGGCGCGGGCAAGCGAGGCGGCGGTCTGGGCGAGCAGGTCGAGGGTGGGGTCGTTCGCGACCTCGAAGCCGTCGCGAGTTTCGACCACCACGCCGCAATGGCCGTGGCTGGTGTACTCGCAGAGGCAGACGTCGGCGATGAGAACCAGCTTCTTTGCGGCGGGCGATTCCTTGAGGGCGCGCAGTCCCCGCTGCACGATGCCATCGTCGTCCCAGGCGCCGGAGCCTTGCTCGTCCTTAGCTTCGGGCAGGCCGAAGAGGAGCAGTCCGCCAAGGCCGAGGCGGGCGGCTTCCTCAGCTTCGCGCACCGCTTCGTCGATGGAGAGGTTGAAAACGCCGGGCATGGAGCCGACCTCGCGGCGCACTCCTTCGCCGGGGCAGAGAAAGAGGGGATAGATCAGGTCGCCGGGCTCCAGTGTGGTTTCGCGCACTAGGGCGCGAAGAGATTCGTTGCGCCGGAGGCGGCGCATCCGGTTTTCGGGGAAACTCATGGTTCAAATTGTAGTTGAAGCAGCTTCCAGTGTTCAGCTTGCAGTGGGCGCTTCTTCCGCGCGCAAACGCCGGGCGATGGAAGAAAGTCATTCTGGCCGTTTCTGTTTCCGGCCGGCTAGTAGCGAGGGGCTGAAATCCGATAGCTAATGGCTAAAAGCTAAAAGCTGCTTCAAAGCTGGTCGTAGAGCGTGGAATTGCGGTAGCCGAGCAAGAGGACGAGGGTCCAGACGCCCAGGACGGCTCCGAATGGAAAGAGATGAAACAGATTGAAGAAGACGGCTACGATCGCCACGACGCGACCCCACTGGGCGCGCTCCATCAGGCCCCATCCGGCCGCCAGCGCCAGCCCGGCACGAACCAGAACGAACATCCAGGCAAAATGCAGCATTGCCGGTCCAAACCACAGGAAAGGCTGCGGCCAGCGCGCCCATGGCCCATTCATCCAGGGACCGAAGCGCCCCATCATGAACGCATTGGCAAAGCCCAAGCCGACCGCTCCGAAGGCCAGCGACAAGGCCGCGTAGGCCATCCAGAAGATGCCGAGCACCCTCACTCTGCTGGCGTAGCTATCCAGTTGGATTTGAAGCCCAGGCACGGGGGGAACCGCTGGCGTGGCCGGACGGCCGCACTGGGGGCAAAACCCCTCTCCCGGCGCCAAAGCATGACCGCATCCGCTGCAAAACATGACGCCTCCTTCTCGAGCTGTACAAAGATCACTACGCCGCGGCAGCGCGGTGAGTTCCAAGGAACAGAAATCAGGGGTCAGGGTTCAGGCCTACCGGCTGGCGGACTGAAGCCGCCTCTCCCATCGCTCCTCGTGGCGGTCGTCGCGGAGGACGAGGGCGGTGACGCGGCCTTTCGCATCGCGCTCGAAGGTGAGCCGGGTAGTGGCGGAACCGTTCAGGTAAAAGAAGGTGGATGGGGACGCTGCAGCAAGCTCCGCGATTTCGCCTTGCAGGTTCTTCTCGTAAAGTAGATCGCCCTGGCGGAAGACCGCTACCACCACGTGGCCCTTCGAGTCGCAGTACTCTCCAACCAGGCTGTCAAGCAGCGGCGGGGCCAGCTTGAGGGCCGGGGGGTGGAATGGAATGACCAGGCGCTCCGCCACGGGAGGCAACTCCGGAATCGCCTTTGCGGGCGTAGAGTTCTCCGCACGGGAATCGGGCAAGGGCGCGCCGCGGTGCGCAAGCAGCCAGCGCGGCAGTTCCGGCTCGTTGTAGGCGCGGGTCCAGCAGTCGTGCTTGAGTCCCTGGTAGATCCACAGCCGGATGCGCCCGCCGGCCGCCTTGAAAGCCTCGAACATCAGTTCGCTTTCACGCGGCGGCACCAGGGTGTCGTCGGCGCCGTGAAAGAGCCAGACAGGAGTACGGCCAAGCGCGCGGGCGTACTCGGCGGGTAGGGTTGAAACCTCCTGCCAGCGCTCCGGCGCATAGCTCCAGAAGATGCCGCTGGCGGCAATGGCCACTGCCGCCCAGCGCTGGGGGTGGAGGCGCGCCAGCTCCCAGGCGCCATATCCGCCCATCGAGAGGCCGGTAAGATAGGTGCGCTCCGGGTCGCCATGGAACTCCGCCGTCTCCCGGTCGAGCGCGGCCATGGCCATCGCCAGCATCTCCGGGTCGGTCCAGTAAGCGGGCAGCGGGCACTGCGGCATGACGATGATGAAGGGCCAGCGCTCCGGGTGGTCGCGCACCGCCTGGGGAAGGCCGATCTGGGTTTGCCACATGCCTTCGGAGCCGCGCTCTCCGCGGCCGTGCAGAAAGAGGACGATGGGCCATTGCTTGCGGTCGTCCCGGCGCCATTCTTCAGGCAGGTAGACCTGGAAACGGTAAGAAACGCCGTGCAGCTCGATCCTGCGATTCAGGAAACCCGTCTCTTGCGGGGGCTCGGGCCGGGCCGGCCGGCTTTGAAGTCGGCGGAGCGAGGGGACTGCGTCGATGCCGCCCAGGCGAACGGCACTGGCCAGGCAACAAGAGCGCAGACGGCGAGCGATCGAATGAAGCTGAACATCGCGAAATCCAATCACAACTATATTCCGGCTGAGGCATGCATTGTGGGCAAGGAGCCATGAGCGCGTCGAGCTGGTAAACAAACCGCGATTGGCAGCGCGCAGCGCTTGAAGCGATTCCCCGACAAAGCCGCAGCCGAAAGGTCGCGAAGATCCTGCCGCGCGTTCAACGTGTTTCCCTTTGCTTTTCTTGAGAGATTTCTTACGGTTCGCGTGCAAGGATCGGATTGTTATGCTGTATGAACTGATGACGACGCCTGAAATTGGAGAGACACTGGACCACTACCGTCTGGATGCGATGGTTGCGCGCAGCGGCATGTCGACGCTGTACAGAGCTACCGATCTGCGCGATGGGCGGCAGGTCGCTATCAAGGTTCCTCATGAGGAGCTGGAGGCCGATCCGGTTCTGCTGGAGCGGTTCAAGCGGGAGGAGCGGATCGGCCAGGAGCTGGACCACCCCGGGGTAGTGAAGACCTACGACGGCGAGGAGCGCAGCCGGGTCTACATGGTGATCGAGTGGGTCGAAGGCAAGCTGCTGCGGTCGATCCTGAACGAGCAGGGCCTAGATCGGGAGCACAGTTTGCCGGTGGGCCGGGCCGTGAAGATCGCGCTGGGAATTTGCGATGCGATGGACTATATGCACAAGCGCGGCGTGGTGCATCGCGACCTGAAGCCGGAAAACATAATGGTGGACGGCGAAGACCGCATCAAGCTGATCGACTTCGGGATCGCGATGAAAGAAGACGCGCGGCGGCTGACGTTCGTAAATATGTCCGCGACGATGGGCACGCCGGACTATATCTCACCGGAGCAGGTGAAGGGGCAGCGCGGCGACCAGCGGAGCGATATCTACTCGTTGGGCGTGATGCTTTATGAGATGCTGACCGGCGAGACGCCCTTCGCCGGGCCGAATCCACTGGCGGTAATGAACGAGCGTGTGCTCCACGACCCCAGGCCGGCGCGCAAGCTGAGGCCGGAGATTTCGCTTCAGTTGCAGGAGATCCTGAACCGCGCGCTGGAGCGGGAGCCGCGCCACCGCTACGCAACGGCCAGCGAAATGGCCTGGGAGTTGGAACATCCGGAACAGGTGGGCGTTGACGAGCGTGAGCGGGGAGTGTCGCTGGGAGGTCTGCGGCTGCCGGCGGCGCGCAAGCTGGTGCTCTACGCGGGGTTGGCGCTGATTCCGCTCGTGCTGTTTGCGCTGATGCTGCTGCTGGCGCGGCGGTGAGGGGTCACCGGGCCGGCAACTGCTTGAGCGTCTTCCTCGCACGGCGAAACCAGGGGCGCTCACGGCGGCGCAGGTAGCCCGGCATCGTGGGCTCCTTGTCCAGCACCTTCCTGGCCCAATCGCGGGCTTCGGCGTTGCGCCCCTCGGAGGCCAGCAGATCGGCGAAGTTCAGATAAGTCTCCGACAAGGTTGAGGTGGTCGTGACTTCGCGAAAGATTGCCTCGGCCTTTTCTTTTTGTCCGGTCCGGGCGTAAGCCTGGGCCAGCAATCCAGAGGCGCGCCGAAAGTCGTGGTTGGGATCTTTGGCGACCACCTTCTCAAGGTCGGGCAAGGCGGCAGCGGCATCGCCCAGCAAGAGGGCGCAGACGCCGCGCCGGTAAAAGGTGTCGGTGGTGGTGGAGCGGGCGGCGATGGCCTTCTCGTAGGCGGATCTCGGCCTGCTGGAGCTTGCCGTCGTCCATATACAGGTCGCCGAGTTCCTCCCAGTTGCCGGCCGAGGGATTGTCCCGGATCGCAAGCTCAAGCGCGCCGATGCGCTTGCGGCGGGGAAAGACCTTGAAGGACTCGCGCAGAAGTCCAAGGTCGGGGAGCACCTCGACAAAGATGTAGGCGGCGGCGCCGACGGGGCCTAGAAAGAGGATGATATATAGCCAGTACGTATCCGGCCGGCGGCGGATGAAGTGGACGATTGCCAGTCCCTGGAGCAAAAAGCCCCACGGGTAAAAGAGGTGGCTCAAAAATCCCATGCGAATCCCATGCGGTATTGGTCCTTGCGACAGCTTACACGAATGCGGACGATAGAGGAATCACACCTCTGGGCAAGAAGATGCGAACGGACAAAGGCGCAACCCTGCCGATTACGCAATGGCAGGCAGCGTAGGCGGTCCTTATCGTGCGGTCGGCTTGCAACTTACCGGTACGACTCGTCGCGGTGGATGACGAATTCGGGATACGCGCCGCCGCCCAGTTCGTGCAGGTCCATGCCGATGCGTTCGCCGTCGGGGTCCACGCGGAACGGAAGCACCCGGTTGAGCAGCCAGAAGAGCAGGTAGACGAGCGGCAGCACCAGGCCCAGCAGCGTGGCGATGCCGACGAGCTGGGCCACAAGCTGGCCGGGCTGGGAGGCGAAGAGGCCGGCCGCAAAAAGGCCCAAGAGGCCTCCTGCGGCGTGAACGGTGATGGCGCCGGAGGGATCGTCGATGGAGACTGCCAGTTCGAGCACCTCGACCAGGAGCGGGGTGACTATGCCGGCGATAAGACCGACGGCGAGCGACTGGCCGGGCGTGACCAGGGCCGCGCAGGCGCTGGAGGCGACGAGCCCGGCAAGCCATGCGTTTGCGCAGAGGCTGGCGTCGGGCTTGCCAAAGCGGATGCGAGTTACGGCGAAGGTCGCGGCGAGGGCGGCCGAGGCGGAGAGCAGCGTGTTGACGGCGGTGACGGGAAGAGCGGAGAGGGGGGCATGGAGCCAGATGAGCGCGCCGGCCAGGTTCCAAGCGAGCCAGCCGACCAGCGATATCATGCACCCGAAGAGGATATAGACGGCGTTGTGGCCGGGCAGTGCGGTGGCCAGGCCTTCTTTTGGAAACTTGCCTTTGCGGGGCCCGGCGATCCAGATGACGGCAAGAGCGCTAAGGCCGCCGAGAACGTGGACGGTGGCCGCGCCGCCGGGATCGAGAAACCCCGCGCCAAGCGAGAAGTTGGCGCCGAGCTGCGAGAGCCATCCGCCGGCCCACACCCAGTGCGCAAGAAGCGGAAAGACAAGAGCGGCCAGCACCGCGGCGGCGGCGCAGCCCGCGGTCAGGCGGAAGCGATCGGCTCCCGAACCCCAGGGGATGAGGGCGGCAAAGGAAACGGCCAGGTATTCGAAGAGCAGCGCCAGTTGGGACTGAGCGGGCGCAGCCGAGAGGCCGCCAAGCAGAAATGGACCGGCGCCTAGCCAGTTCCATGGCTTTCCGGCCGCATAAAAGGTAAAGCCCGCGCCGCCGGAGGCTCCTGGCAGAGTGCCCGCAACGGTTGCGCCTACCAAAGCGAAGACGACGGCGGCAGCGGCCACAATCGCCAGATTGCCGAGCAGAGCCTGGGCGGCGGAGCGGGAGCGGCCGAGTCCGGTATTGATGAGGGCAACGCCGGCAATGGCCAGCGGGGCGAGCATCAGGAGCGCGAGGGCCAGGGCAAAGGCGGCTTCAGTCATGGCGGGAGCGGCAGGAGTCATGGGCGGCTTTCTCCTCGTGCTTGCATGTGGCCGCGAACGGCGACCCCGAGTCCAAGCGCTTCGACGGCTAGGCCGCAGACCACGAATGCCGCCCGCGATGGGGACGCGGGGAACAAGACAATCGCGGCTATCGAGAGAAAGAATCCGGCTGGCATCACCAGCAACCCGGCGTATTTCATTGTCGTTCCTTCTTGGTCCCCCACCGGCTTCGCCGACCCGCGAGGGATGAAACTCTGGGTGCCCCACCCTCGCCGCGCCTTTGTTTTTGCGGCTAGGATGGGATCGCACAACTCTTAAGATTGCCTTTCTTGCTGAACTTGCATCTCTGTTTCTTGCTAGGGCGGCAATTCCGCGGCGAACCCTGTGCGCGAAATTCGAGTAGGTGTTCACACGGTCTCGACCCGAGGGCAACCGGTTGTAAGGGCTACGTGAATTCTAAAGCATTCCGCCGTCGGCTCCAGCGGGATTCGCAGCCCTGCGGCGCTGGGGGCCATCAGTTCGCTTTCCACATTGCACAGTGGTACTCTTCAACGGGCCGCTTAGAGGCTATCTATCGTCCCCGGAGCCTCTTGCAGAATTCCATTGGGACTGCAAGAAGTGTCAGGGCACGACCTCGGTCGTGCCGGAAGAGCAACAAAAATCATGGAGGGCTTTAGCCCCTGTAGATTTGTTTTCAGTAATTTGCAACTGCGCAGCGGCTAAAGCCGGAGTCTAAGATGGCCATTTGCGGCACGACACACAGAGGGTACCAGGTCGTGCCCTGACACAATCCATGGCCTGAAAGCAATTTTGCAAGCGGCTCCCTGGAGCAGCGCAAAACCCTCTTCCCTCTTTGGCTTCAATCGTCCTACACTCTCTCCATGGACAACGAGCGCATCCGCGAGATCTGCCTGGCGCTTCCGCACGCCGCGGAGACGCTCAACTGGGGCCATCACCTGGTCTATTGGGCGGGCGATCGCGAGATCGGCGGCAAGATGTTCGCCATGACCGACGTCGACGGCACGGGCCGCGGCGTCTTGTGGTTCCACTGCGGAGCGGAGCGCTTTTACGAGCTGCTGGAGAACGACGGAATCACTGCCGCGCCCCACCTGGCCAAGGCTCACTGGGTCGCCATGGAACGCTGGGACGCCCTCCGGCCGCGGCAGGTGGAAGAGGAGCTGCGCCTGGCCCACGGCCTCATCTACGAGAAGCTGCCCAAGCGCACCAAAGCCGTGCTGGCCCTGCCGGAGAAGGAGCGCGCGCGGCTGATCCGCGAGCGCAAGAAGCTGCTCGCGGCCCGCGCCAAGGCCAAGCAAAGTGGAGCGTGAGCAAGACGCGCATAGGAAACGGGAGATGAAGCGCACCGCAGGGGGAACCGCTGCCTGCCTCGCAGTCGTATCATCAGATGAATTCCTCCGGGCGCAAGCCCGCGCGCTGAGGCGCTGAAGCCATGGTGAAGTTTCTTTTGTGGTGCATCCTTTTTGTGCTGTGCTGGCCGCTGGCGCTCATCGCGCTGATTCTGTATCCCATTGTGTGGCTGCTGCTGCTTCCGTTTCGCCTGGTTGGGATCGCCGTGGGCGGCGTGCTGGAGCTGGTGAGCGCGATCATCTTCCTTCCGGCGCGGCTTCTCCGCGCTATTTGATGCGCGGTCGGGATTTCCCGGTGGCCGGCCTCGTCTGGCGCAAAGCCGCTATCCATGTTGCATTCCGGAACAACCGCTTCCTTCGCATTGGCTTGCCGCGGACCGGCTCCCTGCGGTAGCGTGAGCCGTAGGAGCGCGGCGCCGGGCGGCGAAGCGCGTCCAATGGTTGGAGGGGAAGATCGATGCGGGGAATGTTGCCAGTTGTCGTTTTGGCGCTCATGTTTGGTGCGCCGCCAACCGCATGGACGCAGGCCGCGGACAAGGCCGGCGCGAAGAACGCCCAGCGGGCGCGCGCGGCCCTGGACGCCATGGTGCAGGCCATGGGCGGCCCAGCCTGGCTCAACATGAAGAATCAGATGCGCCAAGGGCACGTGGCCGGTTTCGATCATGGCGCCCCGGGCGAAGGCACCACCGATTACTGGGATTTTCACACCTGGCCTGACAAGGACCGCATCGAGTACACCAAGCACCGCGATGTGGTTCAGTTCTATGTGGGCCGCGAGGGCTGGGAGGTCACCTATCGCGGCAAGAAAGCGCTGCCCCAGGAGCAGGTTGACGACTACCTGCGCCGCCGCGACCACTCCATCGAGACGGTGGTGAAGACCTGGCTCAACGATCCCAAGACCATCCTGGTCTACGAGGGCCAGCGGCTGGCCGAGCGGCATCTGGCCGATCAGGTGACTCTCATTTCTGCCCAGAACGAAGCGGTGACCATCCAGATGGACGTGCAGACCCACCTGCCGTTGCGCCGCACCTTCGAGTGGCGCGACCCGGTTTTCAAAGACAAGAACCTCGACGCCGAGGAGTACGACGACTACCACACCTTCGACGGCATTCCCACTCCGTTTACTATTACGCGCTTCAAGAACGACGAGATTGTCCACCAGTACTTCCTGGTTCACGTGACCTATAACCAGCAGTTGCCGCCCGATTTCTGGAGCGCGGAGGCAGCCGAGCGCCGCATCAAGAAGTAAGAGGCTGTTCCAGAATTGCCTTCAGGTCATGGTTTGTGTCAGGGCGCGACTTCAGTCGTGCCGCAAATGGCCAATCGAGGCGCCGGCTTCAGCCGCTGCGGAATTGCAGGTTATTGAAAACAAAACCGCAGGGGCTAAAGCCCTACAGGGTTTTGCTTCTCCTTTGGCACGACTGAAGTCGTGCCCTGACACTTTCTTGCGGTCTCAATGGAGTTTTGCAAGAGACACGTAGGGCTGAGTTATTCCCGGCATAAGTTGCGGATGGACGGCGGACGCCTGCGCGAGCCAAGCATAATGGGTACTATTCTTCCTGCCGAAAGGTACCCAACGTGTTAGAGTAAACGGACCAAAGCTGCTATCTTGCTTGCACCGAAGTTGTAGGTCAATATCGATTGTCCTCTTGCGAACAGTTGTTTCGGGCGAGTACAAACAAGATGGCGCCCTTTGGCGGCCGCCATAGGAATCTCTGGGTTCTTTGGACACATGGGCCCGGCACTCGGTGTCTCTTGTTCGGCAAGTAAGTCACCAGGTGCGATTACCTTCGATTCGATATTTTGAGTGTCGCAGGAGAACCAGTGACCGGTGACGGAACATACCTACTTCGGGAGGCGGATGGGGTAGAGAGGCTGGAAGGTCTCCTCCGTCCCGATGCCGTCGAGAATCCGGCCCCGGAAAGCCAGTCGCACAGCCAGCGCATTGACCGTCAAGCAGGCCTGTTGAGCCACCAGGCCTTTCAGGACGCTCTTGTGGCGTTGTTGAGGAGCAGTACCGCAGAGCAAGAGGTTGCCCTGATATGGATTGACCTGGTAAGCCTGCGCAGGGAGTATTCCCTGTTGGGTTGGAAGGGCGCGGAAGCGCTGGCAGCCCGCATTGCGGAGACACTACGCTCGGTCGCGGATGCCGATGCGCTCTTGGGCCGCGTAGGTGAAAGCAGCTTCCTGGTGGCCATGGCAGCCTCCAAATTCAACAAGATCAGCCGGATTCGCATCCAGGGAATTGTGGATGCCCTCACGCCGCAACTGCGAAGTGGTTCAGAGTCGAGACTGGAGGTGGCGGCAGGCGTGGCATTCTTCCCCTCCGACACCAGGTCGGCCGAGGATCTGGTGCGGTTTGCCGTCCTGGCGGCGGATCGCGCCAGCTACGTCAAGAGCCGGAACGTGGTCGCCTTCCACACCCGGATGAACAGACAGATCATGCGCGACCATCTGTTGGAAGTGGAGATGAGCAAGGGACTCGAACGGAACCAGTTCCGCATGTTCTACCAGCCGAAGGTGAATCTGGTAACGGGAGAAGTGGTCGCGGCCGAGGTGCTGATGCGCTGGAACCACGCTGAGTTGGGGGCAGTCGCTCCCAGCGAGTTCATTCCCGTGGCCGAGCGCTCGGACCTGATTCACGGCATCTTCGACTTCAATCTCAGGACGGCCCTCGAACAGGCGCGGCGCTGGCGCAGTCTCGGCCTCGCCTTGCCTATTATCGCGGTGAATGCTTCCGCCGCCAATGTGCGCGAGGGTGACTTTGTCCGTACCGTGCGCAGCATCATGGCGGAGATTCCAATCGCCCCCACGCAATTGGAACTGGAGATGACCGAATCGCTGGCCTTCGAGGACGAAGATCTATTCAGGGCGCGGGTACGGCAGTTGAGGTCCATCGGCGTGCGCGTCGCTATCGACGATTTTGGCACTCGCTACACAGGATTCAACGTGCTCAAGAAGTTGCGCCTCGACACCATCAAGATCGACCAGTGCTTCATCCGCGGCGTGGACCGGTCACAGGACATGATCGCGCTGTGCCGGACGATAGTCGCCATGGGCCGGCAATTGAAACTGCGCACCGTAGCTGAGGGGATCGAGGAAATCGGCGAGCTTAAGGCTCTGCGGGAGATCGGCTGCGAGAGCGGCCAGGGACATCTCTTCCAGCGGCCGCTTCCCGCAGACGAGTTCACGGTCTTCCAGCGCGAGTGGCCGCGCCGGATGCGCGACTTGGGCTTCGCGGAGAACGGCAACCTGTTCCACACCCATCGGCTCTATGCAGTCGGATAGGAGCGGCCCGGGATAGTGCCGCCACAGGCTGTTTATAATCCAGATGAGCGCGAGGCGGACCCGCCCGCTCTTTGGAGCCGGAGAATGACGTTAGACATCCAGGAGATCATGGGGTTCCTTCCCCATCGCTACCCATTTCTGCTGATCGATAGAGTCGTCGAGTTCGAGCGCGCCAAGCGCCTGGTGGCCATCAAGAACGTGACCATGAACGAGCCCTTCTTTCAGGGTCACTTCCCCGGCTATCCCATCATGCCCGGCGTGCTAGTGGTCGAGGCCATGGCCCAGGCCGGCGCCATCATCATGATGGCCGAAATCCACGACCGCGACAAAAAGCTGGTGGTCTTCACCCGCATCGAGACGGCCAAGTTCCGCCGCCCGGTTACGCCCGGCGACCAGTTGCGCATCGAGGTGGACGTTCTCTCGATGAAGACGCGTGTCGGCCGCATCGAGGGCAAGGCTTACGTGGACGGCAAGCTGACCTGCCAGGCCGTGCTCACTTGCCAAGTTGTGCCACGAAGCCGCGAACCCCGTCCAGCCGCTACAGAGCCTCAGCCGACGGTTCCAGAGGCAGCGCCGGCCGCCGAAGCGCAGCCCGAGACCGCGGAGTGAGCATCCATCCCAGCGCCGTGGTTGCCGCCGGAGCCGTGGTTCCGGATTCCTGCGCCGTCGGCCCCTTTTGCACCATCGGCCCCGAGGTCGCGCTGGGCGAGGATTGCAACCTTATCTCCCACGTCGTGCTCGACGGGCGCGCCCGCATCGGCGCGCGCAATACGTTCTATCCCTTCTGCGCCATCGGCATGGCGCCGCAGGATCTGAAGTACCGCGGCGAAGCTACTGAGACCGTTCTCGGCGACGATAACACCATCCGCGAGTGCGTCACCGTAAGCCGGGGCACGGCGGGTGGCGGCGGCGTCACGCGCATCGGCTCCGACTGCCTGCTGATGGCCAGCGCGCACATCGGCCACGACAGCCAGGTGGGCAGCCACTGCATTCTGGCCAACGCCGCCACCCTCGCCGGCCACGTCGTCATCGAGGACTACGCCACGGTGGGCGCATTCAGCCCAGTCCATCAGCACTGCACGGTGGGCACGTACGCCTTCATCGGCGGGGGAACGATCGTCACTCAGGACGTGCTTCCCTTCTCGCTCACCTCGTCGCGGCGCGAGAACAAGGCCTTCGGCATCAACAAGATCGGCCTGGCGCGGCGCGGCTTCTCACGGGAGCGCTTGCAGCGGCTGCAAAAGGCCTTCCGCCTACTGCTGGCCGCCAAGATGAATACCTCGCAGGCGCTGGAGAAGATCAAGCAACTCGAAGGCGAGGACGTGGCGCTGCTGGCCGCCTTCCTCGAACGCAGCGAGCGCGGGGTGATCAAGTAGCCATGAAGCTCGGCCTCATTGCCGGCAACGGCCGTTTTCCGTTCCTGCTGCTCGACGCGGCGCGGGCGCAGGGGCTGGCCGTGGTGGTTGCGGCCATTCGCGAGGAGACCGACCCGGAGATTGACCGGCGCGCGGCCGCCGACGAGCGCATTACCGTCGAGTGGCTCTCGCTGGGCGAGTTGTCGCGGCTCATCGAGCTCTTCCGCAAGGAGGGCGTCTCCAAGGCCGTGATGGCTGGCCAAGTGAAGCACAAGCAGATATTCTCCAGCATCCGTCCCGACTGGCGGCTGGCCAAGCTGCTGCTGAATCTGCGCTCGCGCAACACGGATATGCTGCTGGGCGCCGTGGCCAAGGTGCTGGGCGACGAGGGCATTGAGCTGATCGGTTCCACGGCCTTTCTTGAGCCGCTGCTGGCCCGGGAGGGCGTCCTCACCGCGCGCGCTCCGGACGGCGAGGAGCGCAGGAACATCGAGTACGGCCTGGGAGTGGCGCGCGCCGTTGCCGGCTTCGATATTGGCCAGACGGTGGTGGTGGCCGCGCAGGCCTGCGTCGCCGTCGAGGCCATGGAGGGCACGGACGCGGCCATCGAGCGCGCCGCCGCGCTGATGCGCACACTGGACGACGATGCTTCCACACTCGAACGGCGGTTGACCGTGGTGAAGGTGGCCAAGCCCCAGCAGGATTTGCGCTTCGACGTGCCGGTCATCGGCGCCGTCACGGTCGAAACGATGATCCGCGCTAACGCAAGCTGCCTCTCCGTCGAGGCCGGTCGCACGCTGCTCTTCGACCGCGAGGCTCTAGTCAGGCGCGCCGATGAAGCGGGAATCGCCATCGTGGCCACCGCGCGCGGAGACTGACCGCCGGAAGCCCATCGCCGCGTGACGAACCAAGTCACACCAGAGGAAACCGCCCTCTTACCAGGCTCATCGCCTCATCCGCGGTCCCGATCGTCCCCTCCAGTTGCGCGTCTTCGACCGCGCGCAGCATCTCCTTGAATCGTGCTCCCGGCTCGTACCCCGCCGCAATCAGCTCCCGGCCGGTAATCAGCGGGCGCGGGCGCACCGTCTCCTCCGGCATCGACTCGTATCGCTCGCGCACAAACTCCCAGTGCTCAAGATTCCCGGCCCCCGGCCAGGCAATCCATCCGG
This sequence comes from uncultured Acidobacteriaceae bacterium, assembly GCA_963799145.1. Taxonomy (GTDB): domain Bacteria; phylum Acidobacteriota; class Terriglobia; order Terriglobales; family Acidobacteriaceae; genus Telmatobacter. The sequence goes on from CAWCWQ010000232.1 coordinate 16,946, forward strand.
TGCAGGGCCAGATGCTCCTCAAAGTTCTCCAGCTGGAAAAACCGCTTCAGCGTCGAAGCCTTCATCCGCACAGCATCGGCAAAGCGCATGTGGTTCTCGATCAGCGAGAGGATCTGCCGCGTCTCATCGTTCGAAAAGCGGAAACGCCTGCAAATCTCCGCGCCCATGGCCACGCCCACCTCCACGTGCCCGTCGAACCGGATCCGGTCTGGCGCCCGCCGGAAGGTCGGCGGCTTGCCCACATCGTGCAGCAGCGCCCCCCACGCCAAGGTCAGCGGGCAACCGGCCTCCAGTTGGTCCAGCAGCCCCAGCGTGTGCGCCCACACATCGCCCTCGGGATGAAACTGCGGCGGCTGCTCCACTCCCTTCATCCGCGCGATCTCGGGAAGTACCTCGGCCAGCAGCCCGGTCTCGTCCAGCAGCTCGAACGCCCGCCGCGCCCGCCCCTCGGTTAGCATCTTGGTCAGCTCGTCGCGCACCCGCTCCCGGCTCACTGCCTTGATCTTCGCGGCCAGGCGGCGCATGGCGGCAGCCGTTCCCGCCTCAATTTCAAAGCCGAAGCGCGCGGCAAACCGCACCCCCCGCAGCATCCGCAGACGATCCTCCTCAAAGCGCGCCTCCGGCCGCCCGATCGCTCGCACTACGCCCGCATCGAGGTCCGCCAGCCCGCCCACATGGTCGATCACAGCCGCGCGCAGATCGTCCGCGCTTCCCAGATTGTCAGCGGCCGCGCCCTGAAGGGTACGGGCTTCAGCCCGTACGTCTGGCGCCTCAAGCGCTGGGTGCCCCACCCTCGCCACGTTCTTGTCTTTGTGGCTAGGGTGGGTGGTCGATTCCGCCCCCTGAGGGAAAAGCCGGTCGGTACCCAGCAGCAGCCCATTGATCGTGAAGTCCCGCCGCCGCACATCCTCTTCGGCGCTCTTCGTATACCGCACCGCATCCGGATGCCGCCCATCGGAATACGCCCCATCCGACCGGAAGGTCGCCACCTCGGTCGTCACGTAGCCTTCCTCATCGCCATCCGCAACCAGCACCACGCCAAAGTGCGCCCCCACGGCAAAGGTGCGCGGGAAGAGCCCCAGCACCACATCCGGCGTGGCAGAGGTGGCCACATCGTAGTCTTTCGGCTCGCGGCCCAGCAGCAGGTCGCGCACGCAGCCGCCGGCCAGGTACGCCTCGTACCGCGCCGCCCGCAGCTCCGCCAATACCTGCAATGCCGCATCGAATTGGCGCGTCGTGGGCAACATGGCCTTGTTTGAGAGTAATCCGTCTCATGCCCAAGAATCGAGGCCGCTAAACTATAAGGATGAGTGGACGCGGCCTGATTCTCGGCATCGAATCCTCGTGCGACGAGACCGCGGCGGCCATCGTCGAGCGCGGCGCGCGCACGCTCTCGTCGGTCGTGGCCTCGCAGATCGCCACCCACGCCCGCTACGGCGGCGTCGTGCCGGAGCTGGCCAGCCGCGAGCATCTTCGCGCCATCGTTCCTGTCGTCCGCGCCGCGCTGGCCCAGGCCAACGTCACCCTCGCCGACCTCGACGCCATCGCCGTCACCAGCGGCCCAGGGCTCGCCGGAGCGCTGCTGGTGGGCATCACCTACGCCAAGGCTTTGGCCTTCGCGCAGAATCTGCCGCTCATCGCCGTCAACCACCTCGAAGGCCACATCCACGCCGTCCTGTTGAATGAGCGCTCCTTGCCTGACGGGCAACCTTCCCCGGACTCTGAGCCCGCATTGGCCCTGGTCGTCTCCGGCGGGCACACCCACCTCTATCTGGCCCGGCCCGCCGACAATTCGTGGAACTATTCGCTCATCGGCCGCACGCTCGACGATGCCGCCGGCGAGGCCTTCGACAAGGTAGCCAAGCTGCTCGGCCTCGGCTATCCCGGCGGTCCGTGGATCGACGCCCTCGCCCTCCATGGCAACCCGCTCGCCGTGCCGTTCTCCTTCTCGCAGATCAAGCCCAAGGCCCACCTGGGCGGCAATCCCCCGCGCACCAAGGCCGCCCGTACCGCCCCCATCGCTAACCTCGATCCCCGGTTTCTCTTCTCGTTCTCGGGCATCAAGACGGCCGTGTTGCGCTATGTCGAACTCCACAACCTGCGGCCCGAGGCCGAAGCTCGCCGCGATGCGCTCTTTACCGGCTCCGGCGCGCCCGCTCGCCCCACCCTCGAAGCCGCGCTCGCAACCTGCGACCCCCAGACCCTCGACCTAATCGCCAGCTTCCAGCACGCCGTGGTGGGCGACCTGATGAAGAAGACCTTCGCCGCCGCCGAATCCCTGAGCTCGCGCCGCATTTTGATCACCGGAGGCGTCGCCGCCAACCGCGAACTCCGCCAGCGCTTCACCGCCGAAGCCGCCCGCCGCGGCGTCCGCGTAGCTTTCCCCACGCTCGCTCTCTCCACCGACAACGCCGCTATGATCGCCGCCGCCGCCTGGCCGCGCCTCCAAGCAGGCGACTTCGCCCCGCCGGAACTCTCCGCCGATCCTTCGCTGGCGCTGGGGCAGTGAGGAGGGGAAAAACAGTACAGTTATTTCTTCTGCCCAGATTGCGGTTCGGGCCAATCCGAGACCTTTACTTCTCCTATTTGGTGAAACTGCTTTACTAGTTTGAGAAAATGATGAAAGTCGGGATTTTCCACCGCTAGACGATTGGCCGCGTCCCAGTCCACTTCAGCGCGCTCGCGAGCGGGGATCAGTATCTGGCTGTCTGAGGGAACGTCGGCATCCAGTTGAATGATCCCGATGCCATGCGCGGCCGATAGCATGCGCAACTCCTTGAGTGTCTTATCCTCAAACTCCCCGGCGGCGAGGTATCCGTAGTGCGCCCAGGATGAATTTGAGACAGCCTGAAAAAAGCACTCACGCAGGTTCCAGCGCTCGACCTGCAGCTTGACCTCGAACGACCACAACTTCGCTCTTTCGCCGTTCAAGACCTTTGCACATTCGCGTACCTCCGATTTCCAAGAGCTATCGAGAACCTCAAGGCCAACTAGGTCTGTGACCAGATGATTTCGTACCTCGAGTTCAAGCTATCCCAGGTCCCAAAATCGGGACCTGGGGCACCCAGAGTTGGTACAACTTCATGCGGTCAGAGACCTAGGTCTGGATGGAGCCAGTGGTTACCGCTTTTTCCCTGCTTGTTCGAGGACTTCTTTTCGTCGATTCTTCTTGTGTATACGGCGGGATCCTCGGATTTCAAATACAGGTAAAGAACTTGGTAGAGATCAGACTCGTGCTTCTTGGGTTCCTTCCCATTCGACGATGGACCTGCTTCTGCAACTCCAGCAGTTTCCCCTTCTACGAGTTCCTGCTTTTCGGTGTAGTAATACCTTCTTGGCCGCCCCTCCGTTGTCTGGATCTCAGGGTGCTTCTCCTGAAGATCTTCCCGGTTAGAGCTGACCTCCGCGGCGAGCTGCCATATGAAGTCAGTGTCCGTTTCGAACTTCTGCTTGCTCTTGGCCCGCTTCTCCGCGCATTCCTGCGGGTACTGCTTAAAAACCAGCTGAGCAATCTCTAAAGCTTTGTATCGCTGCTCTGGATTTGCTTTCAAAACGCCGAAAATGCGATCTCTGAATGTGTCCGCCATCTTGTCCTCGACTAATTCTCAACGCCAAATGATAGTTCTGGAGTCCAAACCTGTCCATAATGCGCGCAGGAATCGCCTAATCATGCCACGCATCCCATCGCCAGCCGCACGAGGCCGGCCAGCCGGCAAATCTGCGCGTTAGTCAGGGGCCGATGGCCGGCGACCGGCTCTATCAGCTGATCCTTCGCTACCACACCGACATTCTCTGCCCAGGCTATGCTGTCCTCGCGAAGGCCGGTCTCGCCCGCGAGCAAGAGCAGGTGCCAGGGGCCCAGCTTGTGGACCGAGGTCGAAAGCGGAATTGCCAGCACGGTATCGGCGCGAGGATGCGAGTTGCGCCCATTTGTTGACACAATCACCGCGGGCCGGTTCTTGCCCGGCGGGTCGGTGTGAAAATGCGCCCACCATATCTCTCCGCGCAGAGGGGAACGCACGGCCTGCGCGCTCATTCGGGGATTCCCATCCACATGCCGGGCGCGGTTAGCTCGGCCCACTCCCGCTGTTCAGCGAGCTCTTGGTCTGAAGCCGTGTCGTAGTATTCCCTGGTAGCGGCCTCAAGCCCCTGCCGCTTGGCTTCGAGCATCAGTTCGCGTAGCAGCGAATCCAGCGCCTCGGAGTCCGATCCCGCCTGGCGCCGCCGTCGGGTCTCGCCCAGGAAGGCCACCGACTCCGGCGTCAGAGTGAAGCTTTTCTTTATCTTGCGAGTTGTCGCTTGAATTGTCATACCAATCATCCTACTCTCAATCCGCCGAACACGCCTACCCCGCCAAACCTGCCAGGGAGCCGGGTGACGGACACCTCCTGGCTAAGGTAAGAACGCGGGGGCGAACTCCAACGTCAGCGTCCCCCGCGGTGTTTGCTGGCGTTGACGGCGGCGCGGGCTTCGCGGTCGGCTTCGCGGCTGCGCTCGGTCTCGCGCTTGTCCCAGTCCTGCTTGCCCTTGGCCACGGCCAACTCGCATTTGACCCGTCCGTTGCGGAAGTAGAGGCGGGTGGGGATGAGCGTGTGGCCCTTGATCTGCGTCTTGGAGAGTAGCTTGCGCACCTCTTCGCGGTGCAGGAGCAGCTTGCGGGTGCGAGTGGCGTCGTGGTTGGCCATGTTGCCGTGGGAGTACGGACCGATATGCAGGTTGAGCAGAAACGCCTCGCCGTTCTGGATGAGGCCGTAGGAGTCCTTGAGGTTGGCCTTGCCCTCGCGGATGGACTTGACCTCGGTGCCGCGCAGGCTGACGCCCGCCTCGAACTTCTCCAGCAGGAAGTAGTTATGGCTGGCGGCGCGATTATGCGCGGCGTCCCGCTCGCCGCTGGCCACGGGGTCGCGCGGCCTGGGCGTTTTTTTAGGGCCAGCGGCGTCCGGCTGGACGATGACATGGCTGGTTTGGCGGGCCATTGGGAAGCATCCTCGATTCTTCATCCTAGCATTGGCGCGGCTTTCAGCCATGCTCCGAAGGGGCTTTGTTAGAATGGGGCATCGATGGATGAGAAGAATCGCCAATGAGAACCACGTTTGGGATTCCGCAAGGAACCGCAACGGAAGTTGGGTCAGCATTTGCGTCGGGGGCGGCCAAGGCAGCCCGCAAGCGCTCGCCGTGGATTGCGGGCCGGCCAAGACGCATGGGAGTACGATGAAAAGCCTCGCTGTCGCAAGGGCTGCATCTGGGTCCGTTCTCGCATCGCGATCCATACCGGCGAGATCCGCTTTCCCGGGAGCCGCAGCCTGGTTTTCGCTCTTGGCTGTTTTGGCCGTCTTCTGCATCTCGCGCGCACCGCTGCGCGCGCAGTCGGCCAACTCCTACTTCAAGGCCGGCGAAAGCGCCGAGGCGCGCGAGGACTACGACGCCGCATTCGACAGCTATCAAAGGGCCTACGCCAAGGATCCCAAGGATCTGCGCTTCCGCACCGCCCTCTCCCGGGTGCGGGTTACGGACTCGTCGATGCACCTTAGCAAGGGCCGCAGGCTGCTGGACGCCGGCGACGAGCAGGGCGCGCTCGTCGAGTTCTTGCACGCCGGCGAGATCGACCCCGGAAACGAGGCCGCTCAACAGGAGATTGCCAAATTGCGCCAGAAGCACGGCGAGGCTGCGCCGCAGGCCGAGATTGGCCTTCCCCAGGAGACTGGAACGAAAGAAGAGCTGGACTCAATGGGCGCGCCGCCTGAGCTCAGGCCGCTGACCAATGAGCCGCTCACCCTGCACATGACCGAAGACGCCAAGGTGATTTATCAGGCGGTGGGAAAGGCCGCCGGCGTGAATATTCTCTTCGACCCGGAGTATGCGTCGAAGCGCATTCAGGTGGACCTGAACAACGTGTCGCTGCTGGACGCGTTGCGCATCGTGGGCACCATCTCCAACACATTCTGGCGCCCGGTGACCGCGAATACCATCTTCGTAGCCCAGAACACCCGCGCCAAGCGTACCGATCTGGACGAGGAAGCTGTGCAGACGTTCTATTTGGCCAACGCCTGGCAGCCTAACGATTTGACCGACGTGCAAACCGCCATCCGCAACATTCTAGTAGGCACCAACCAAACCCTCAAGATGTCCGCCGTGGCCAGCCAGAACGCCATCGTGGTGCGGGGCACGCCCGACGAACTGCTGCTGGCGCAGAAGTTGATCGACGATCTGGACAAGGCGCGCGCCGAGGTGGTGGTGGACATTGCCGTTCTCGAGGTGAGCAAGAACTTTGAGCGGACCCTGGGAATCTCCTGGCCCAGCAGCGTGGGCGTTGCGCTGACGCCGCCATCCTCGTCCAGCACCTCGACCTGCACTCCCAGCGCCACCGTCACATGCCCCTCCACGGCGAGCGGGCTGACACTCTACAATCTGGCCCATCTCAAGGCGACGGACTTTGCCGTAAGTGTCGGATCGGCCACGGCCAACCTGCTGCTCTCCGATTCGAGTACCAAGATACTTCAGAATCCCCGCATCCGGGCCACCGACGGGCAGAAAGCGATATTCAAGGTGGGCTCGAAGATCCCGATCGCCACCGGCTCCTATGGGGGAGGCGGCGTGGGAACGGGAGCCTTGGGAGGGATCAGCTCGCTGGTGAATACGCAGTTCACGTACACCGACGTGGGCGTAAACGTCGAGATGACGCCGACGGTCCACTACGACCACGATGTGACGTTGAAGATCAAGATCGAAGTCACATCGCAGAGCGGATCTGTAACCATCAGTCAGGTGACCGAACCGATCCTGAGCCAGCGCGTGGTGGACCAGGTAATCCGGCTGCGCGAGGGCGAGGCCAGCATCCTGGGCGGCATCCAGGACAAGCAGGACCAGACGAGCTGGACCGGCATTCCGGGGCTGAGTTCGATTCCCATCCTCAAGTACCTCTTCGGGTCGAAGGATCGCACCATTACGGACGACGACTTGGTATTTCTGGTCGTGCCGCATGTCGTGCGGACGCAATCGCTCGACAGGATGAATCTGCGCGCCATCGATACCGGCGTCGGCCAGTCGATCGATCTGCGCCACGTTCCGCGGGAAGGGTCCGGAGCGAAGTCAGCAGCTCGCCGGCTGCGAATCCGGCCCCGGCCGCGGCGCCCAATGTCGGCGCTCCTGCCCGCGGACCCGCTCCCGCCCGGCCGAGTTTTGGAACGGTTCCCGGTCAAAGCGCGATGGCGGCAGCCCCGGCGGCGCTGGCGCAACTTGGCGCATCCGCCGACGCCAATGGGCAGACCGCGACAGCGGCGGTTGCCGGCCATCCGCCCGGCCCGCAGGCGGCAGGCGCCATGAGCTTGATGTTCACTCCCCTGGCGGGTCCGGTGACAAAGGGTTCCACCTTCCAGCTGCCGATCGTACTCACCGGGGGAACCGATATTTCTTCGGTCCCCATGCAGATCAAGTACGATCCGGCGCAACTTTCGCTGGTCAGCGTAACCACGGGCGACCTGCTGGGCCGCGATGGCCAGGCAGTGGCGCTGGTCCACCGCGACGACGGGCCGGGCTCTATCTCCGTCAATGCCGCTCGACCGCCGGGGGCGGCCGGGGTGACAGGCGCGGGTGTGGTTTGCGTCCTCACCTTTGAGGCCAAGGCGGTGGGAGAAAGCGTGGTCGCCATGACGCGCGCGGCCACAGTGAACAGCGCTCAGCAACAATCTCCAATCCAAGGGGCGCGGATCGGCATCCAAATCAAGTAGGACATTGAACGGGCGAGGGTTGACTTCCATGAGACAGGTTTCGCCAATTCGAATCGATCGCCAGGGGGAGCAAGGCCTAACGCTGGTCGAGTTGATTGTGACCGTGGCGGTTCTCTCCATTCTCGCTTCGGCGGCAGTTCCCATTGCCCGCTTCGAGGTAAAGCGCCAAAACGAGCGGCAGTTGCGCCGCGATCTATGGGAGATGCGCGACGCCATCGACAGCTACAAGGACGCAGCCGACAGGCACGCCTTTATGACCAAGGTGGATAGCCAGAACTATCCGCCCGACCTGGAGACGCTGGTGAACGGCGAAGATGTGCAGGGTAAGAAGGTTAGGTTTCTGCGCCGTATTCCGGTAGACCCCATGACCGGGAAGGCCGAGTGGGGGTTGCGCTCCATGCAGGACGATCCGACATCGGACTCCTTTGGCGGGCAGAATGTTTACGACGTGTATTCCAAGTCCCTGGGCGTTGGGTTGGACGGCACCGCCTACTCCACCTGGTGAAGCGGAGCCGGAACGGCAATTGGTTGAACGGGGCGGGGTCAAACCCGTACATTGGTAGGCAGAAGTCAACGCGGGGTTTGGCCCCCTAGGGGAATTTCCATCGGACGATTGAATTGCTCTCGGCGGCTAAAGACTGCAATCGAAGTCTGGTCTGAGTGGACGGGCTGAAGCCAGTCCGTTGAGGCCTTCATAGTGCGGAAAGTCCTTTGTAGCGGAGGATCCAGTGCGCGGGATTCGCAAACAAGACGTGGGCTTTACGCTGGTCGAACTGATGATTGTGATGGCCATCATCGGTGTGCTGGCCTTGGTTGCCGTGCCCAGCTATATCAGCGCCCTCCAGCATGCCCGGGAGGCGGTGCTCAAGGAAGATTTGCACGTTCTGCGGGCGGCTATAGACTCCTATACGATGGACAAGCAGAAGGCGCCCCAGGCGCTGGACGATCTGGTTCAAGATGGCTACCTCAAGGTCATCCCGGAAGATCCAATGACCAAGAGCGCCAGCACCTGGGTGACGACCACAAGCGACGCTTTGCACTCGCTTGACCAGACCGACCCAGGCATCGACGACGTCCACTCCGGCTCTGAGGAGACTGGCTCGGACGGGCAACCGTATTCCACCTGGTAAGCAAAGAGGCAATCATGGTTCGACCGACTCATAAGGCGCTATCGATCTTGTTGTGCGCAGCGGCATTTTTCTATTCAATCTACGCGCAAGCTCAGAAGACCATCACCCTCCGTATGCTCGACAGCAGATCCGGAAAACTCATTACGAACGCAAGCTTCCTGGTTCGCGTCAATAACGAACAGACGATCCACGCCGATTGGGTAACGGCGAATCAGGACGGTACCGGCAAGTTGACCGTGCCCGACAGCGCCACGGTGGTTTCAGTTCGCGCTACTTACGAAAACACCATCTCCTTCTATGTCAATTGCGATGCCAGCAAGGATCGGGCAGCATCGGACCAGGATGCATCCCGGGATCGGTGGTACAAGGTACCCGACATCCTTGCGCTGGGGGTGGTAGCCCCCAATGGCTGCGGCGGCAAGAAAGTCTCCGACAAGCTTCAAGTCGTCGCCAAGCCCGGCGAGTTTGTCTTCTTCGTAAGGAAGCGGAATCCGCTGGAACAATTCAGCGATTAGGTTCAACCGATGGCGGAGGCGCAAGCTGGACCGCTGAGAGATTCTTCCCATGAGGTCAGCTCTCATCGGCCCGCGCTAATTCGACTCCATCCACCGGGTGCGGCGATTCCACGACGTGACGATGGCGGCTGTGAGCGCCGATTCAGGTTCCGCGCGGCGCCGGCGCGGGTCTTCCGGCGAAACCCGGCGAAAACTGCAAACCTCGCACAGGCTGGAACGTCAAAAAAAGGCCAGGAAGTGTTCATTTTTGCACATTAACAAAGTGGGCACTTCTGAGATGTTGAAGCATGACCCTGCGGCTTCCCCTGCAAAGCCATGCCGCAGATCGTTTTCTTCCCGTTGCACTGGTCCGGATCGCTACGGATGGGACGTTGAAGCTCGGAATCAGCTCTGTACCCGCTCGTTGGAGGTCTCACTATGTCCATGGACGCCAACCTCTTACGCTCGTTTGCCGCTACCGTCGATTGGGTCCATGCGGGTCTGATACGGACTGCGAGTAAGAACTCCTTTCTGGACCAAGAACGCGGGCTGGGGGGCAAGCTCTTCTATGCCGGGGATCTCGACGGCGTGGGCAGCGCTCTCGTGGTGGCGGCCAACATTGCCGGCGCCGCGACGCTGACGGCGTCGGCTGACCTGGCCACCGCGAAGCAAGCCATGCGCGATGGCGTGATCGACTTCCTGGTTACCTCGCTCGACGAGGCCTTGCGCATTCTGAAGAATGAGATTCGAAAGCGCGCGCCTGTCGCGGTGTGCGTTGGCTTGGCGCCGGAACAGGTTGAGCACGAGATGATGGTGCGCGGCGTGCTGCCCGATTTGCTGCCGCCGGGCGCCCTGGATGCGCCCCGGTTCGAAGCCTTCCTTGAGGTGGGCGCGCGGCAGATCGAACCTGTAGCGGCAAAAACGGGCCAGACGGTGCTGATGTGGAGTGTGGCCGATGCGCCGGCCCGGTGGCTGCCGCGCCTGGATGCCGTGGCGGATCAATGCCTGGGCTCGTCCCCGAACCTGGAGACTCGATCGGCGCACCGCTGGCTCCGTGTGGCTCCGCGCTATCTTGGCCGCCTGGCGCAAGGGGTCCGATTGCTGCGGTGCCGGAACCAGGCGGCCCGTCAGTTCCTGGAACGAGTCAAGGAGCAGGTGGCGAACGGTGAGATCGCCGTTCCGGTGGAGGTTCGCCTCAGCGGCCAGGGGGATTCCAAGCTGCACCGGCTGTGTCCGCCGCAAGCTCGCAGCAGGCCTCGTAGCGTCATTCCTGTTGACCGCCCGCGGTCTCAATCCGCGCCCACAATTCCTTGAGGCCGTAGCCGGTCTTGGCGGAGACGGGCAGCACCTCGTCCAATTCGAGACCCGTCTTCAAGGCCAGCAGGTTGCGGGTGCGCTGGTTGCCGCTGAGACGATCGATCTTGGTAGCCGCCACGGTAAAGTCGCGCTCCGCGGCCCGGAGCCAGCCGATCAACTGCCGGTCGCTCTCCTGCGGGGGAACATTCGAGTCCACCAGGCATACACAGAGCTTGAGCTTCGAGCGAATCGCCAGGTAAGGCTCGATGAACTCCGGCCAGCCCGCCGAAATCGACTTTGAAATCTTGGCGTAGCCGTAGCCGGGCAGGTCGGCGAAGATCAGCTTGCGCCGCTGGCTCTGGTCATTGAGAGCAAAGAAGTTGATGGCCCGCGTGCGTCCCGGCGTCTGCGAGACTTTTGCGGCCTTTTCGCCCACCAGCGCGTTCAGCAAGCTCGACTTGCCCACGTTCGACCGGCCCAGAAAGGCGATCTCCGGCGCGTCCGGCGCGGGAAACTGCGCCGCCGCCAGGGCCGATAACAGGAATTGAGTCGTATAGGCCATACTTCGAGTGGTCCGCCTTAGGTATTGATTTTATTAGATTTCTGCGTATTCCGGCGCGGGTTTTACTGGCGTACAGCGGTTGAAATCGCATTCTGCGGAATGGCTCGTAAAGCCTTTGAAATGATGGCTTTCAGGGTGGTTATACTGGAATGCTTATCCTGTACGGGCGCCGGTTGCTGTCTTGCAAGTTGCTGAAGGGAATCGGGTTGGCTGGCATTTACAGGCGTACAGAGCGGAATTTCGCTTTTTTCCGGGGGGGGTGGGGGGGTGGTCTGGGACGTGGCTGCGGGGGGTGCCGAGGCAGCGGCGCGGGCAGCGCTGGCGGCGGCCAAGCCAAATTGCGGCCGGCCGCCGGGATAGCGCGCGGCCTTCACCGCTTCGGGCAGAGTCAGGAGCAGAAACCTCACCATGTCGGTTACGGTGGTGTCGTAGTCGGCGGCAATTCTTCGTGTCTGGCGGTAGAGCTCGGGTTCGACGGCTACGGTGATGTTTCTGACGGTTCGCATGGCGCGGCTCTCCAGAGGGATCGAGAATTTCGCTCTATTGGCAGTGTGCATCAGAGGCGGGTAATCATCTGCAAAAAGCGGCTTTCGGGGCGGAACGAGACTCAATTGTTCCTCAGTTGATTGGGCGCATTAGGTCCGCTTAAGGATCGTAGTCTCCCATGTCTGGAAGCCCAGACATGGGAGGACCAGCTCATGCGGCGCGACTTGGGCCGCCCCAGGGAAGGGGGCAGACTTCCGGGGTTCAATTAGCTAGATCGTGTCTCTATGGTAGATATAAATATCTACCATAATATGCGTATACATTGCAACATCTTTTTGCGGACAAAGGGGTTGAGTTGCCATGGGCGAGGTCTTCGTCGCCAGCCAGCTCACCCTGGGTCGGCTGGTGGCCATCAAACGACTGAAGCTCGATCCGGGAGGCGATGCCGAGGCCCGACTGCTGCGCTTCCGGCGCAAGGGCCGGAAACCGTCGGCCCACCTGAACCACCCGCATGTGCTCACGGCGTTCGACTTCGGCACGACCGATGGACGCCCGTACCTGGTCATGGAGTACGTCGCGGGTGGAGACCTGCGAAAACTGATGAGGCCCGGAGTACCCATGGAGGTCGCTCGGGCACGTGCGATCCTGGGCCGAGTCCGAGGACGGCGCTGGAGGCCCTGCACGCCCAGGGGATCTTACACCGCGATCTGAAACCCGAAAACGTGTTGATGCTGACCGACCAGCACCCCAAGGTGGCCGACTTCAGAAATAGCCCTGTCGAATCAGCCGACAGATTGCGCGGCCGACCGGCGCACGGAATAGGAATCGGGACGCCAGGGTACGCCTCGCCCGAGCAGCAGTATGGCCTGCCAGTGGATGAACGCGGCGGTCAGTATCCCTGGCCGCACTGGCGTACGAAATGCTCACCGGGCACGCGGCCCTCGGGGTACTCACACCCCCGTCGACACTCAATCGAGCACTCAGCCCGGCGATCGACGCCGTCCTCCAGCCGCGCCCTCTGACGAAGACCCAGACAACCGCTACCCAACACTCGCCGCGTTCTCGGCGGCTCTCGACGAATGCATGGGCCGCACCACCCGGCGTAACCTCCGGCCCTGGTTCGCCGCCGTGGGAGGCGTGACCCTGGCGCTGGGCCTGTTCCTCGTCGCTCTCGCGACCTTCCCGCGGCGGCAACAGGGGCAGCCGGCCGCCCCGCCCGAACCCACCCGCCGTGCCCAACATCAAGCCCCCCGCCGTCCCGCCGCCGCCGCACCAAACTGGAACCACGACCCCATCGCCGACTTCATTCAAGGTGCGATCGAGCTACGCGCGTTTCGGCTCTGGAACGAACATGGGCGACCCGTCGGCACCGAGAAGACCGATTGGATCGAAGCCGTCGACAAGCTCCTGGGACATGGCCCGCTCGCCGAGCAACTCAAGAAGGAGGTCGAGGGAGAAGGCGCACCGGATCTGGCGGGGACCTCGGCGAGCCCCCAAACCAGGCGCTCGTGCACCATCGCCAGGCTCGCGCGGCACTGTTCACCGAAGCCAACTCTCTCAGTTCCTCCACCAAGAGGCGATCGCCAAGCGGGCCTCCACGCCGCTGTCTCCAGCAGCAGCCGCAGCACCGGCGGCCCTGGGAGAAATTCGGAAGGCACCACAGGGAGATTTTCGGCACGGGTGAGTACCTGCCACGTGGAATCGGACGCATCGCTCCCGGCCTGACGTGATACTCGTCCCGCACTGCCCGGACGAGGCCTGGATGCGTTCGACCGGGCTGTCGAACCCCGGCGTCTTTTACGTTTCCGCCTGCGAGGTCCCCGTCTGGGCCTTTCGCCGAGTTCGTCGAGGAGACGCACTTCGTCACCGACGCCGAGCGCAGAACGGCCGGAGCGGGCGCAGCCCGTGACGACGCCCCGGCCGCAAGCTGGCCCCGGCCCAGGACCGCCAACGCACTCGCTGATAACTGCCCCGTTGTCGAGGTGAGCTGGAACGACACCACGGCGTTCTCTGCCTGGCTGAGCCAGCGAGAAAGTGCCTTACCGGGTTGGGACCGAGGCCGAGTGGCAAATTGCCGATCATCTCGGCGTTTCAGCAATCGCTCCAGGACGACCCCGGCCTGGTCGGCTCCATCGCCTGGTACGCGGAGAATTCCGAGGGCTCGCCGCATCCGATCGCCACCCGACGCGCGAGTTCGATCGGCCTGTTCGACATGCGAGGCAACGTCGCGGAGTGGTGCCAGGACGACTGCCCCCCGGCCGGAGTGGGATCGCACCCGGTCCGAGGAGGCGATTGGGCCAGCGACCGCAACGCTATTTCCCAGGTGGAACGCACGTGTCGGCCAGCCACCGACCATCAGCCCACAATCGGCTTCCAATCTTCCGGTCGGTGAACGATCTGGTGTCGCCCACGGCACCCACTCGGACCGACGAGGTACATTGATGGATCGCCTCCAGCAAGAGGAAGATCGCGAGAGGCCTGTTCCGGGAGTCGAACAACGCCCTGTTCCTGTTCGACCCCGCGACCACCACCTCGTCGACATCAACCCCGTCGCCCTCCGCCTGACCCGGCTCTCGCCGCCGGGAGACGAAGACCTTCAAGGTGTGGGAGCTGCTCTCCAGCGAGGAGAACGGCGGCCTCGATCGACTCATGGCGGCCTACCAGAAGACCGGCTTCTTTCACTCGCGTGAGTGGTCTTTCTCAAGGTCAAGAGCGGCTCGCCCATTCCCGTGAGCGTGTCGGTTAGTCGGATTCATACACGGCCCGAACCGCTCGGCCTTGCCACGGTGCGAGACGTCCGCGAATCCAGCGCGCTTCGAGGGGCTGGAGCGGTACTTCCGACTCTCCCCGCCCTGTTCGCCATTCTGGAACGGGATGGGGAACACACTTCGTCAAGCTCAACGCGGCCTGGAAAGGCGTGCTCGACCGAGAGACCGACCAGCTTCTGGCCACCCCTCCTTTCGACCTCATTCACCCCGACGATCTCGTTCGCTCGCACGAGGCGTTGGAACGGCTGGCGAAGGGGGAAGCCTCCGGTTTCCGCCACCGTCTGCGACACTCCGATGGCTCCTACCGTTGGATCTCCTGGAACGCCTCCGTGGTTGACGATCGGATCTACGCCGTCGGTCGCGACGTGACCAACGAGGAGCGGCTTCAGCAGCTCGCCGTGGAAAAGGAAGCCGCGGAGGCCGCCACCGCCAGAGCAAATCCTCGCCATCGTCGGCCGTCGAGCTCCGCACACCCGCTCACCACCATCCTCGGCCTCGGCCGACCTGGATGATGCTCGACCCCTACATCGACCCCGGCACCAGTGAACGCATGGAAGACCTGAGAATGATCCGTCAGAGCGGCCAGCATCTGCTCTCGCTCATCGACGACATCCTCGACCTTTCGGTCATCGATGCCGGCCGGCTGCGATCAAGCCCGGGCTTGCTCCGTGGTCGACCTGACGACCGGCCTGATCCGCTCCATGCGCAAACCGGCCGAGACGAAAGGACTCTCGCTCGAATACCACCAGGCGGGCGAGGTTCCCGCGGAGATCGCCATCGATGCGCTCCCGGCTCCGCCAGATCCTCTTCAACCTGCTGGGCAACGCCATCAACTACACCCAGACGGGCGGCGTCCACCTGGACCTGGAGGGCTCGAGCGATCAGGGCAAATCCGAGCTGACCTTCCGCGTCACCGACACGGTTCCAGGCATCTCCGAAGCGGAACGTGAACATCTGTTTGAGCCGTTCTATCATCCGATTCATTGTGAGAGACTGACGCGGTCGGGGACCGGCCTGGGCCTGGCCATCAGTCGCCGCCTGGCCGGAGAACAGCTCGGCGGCCGGCTGGAGCTGGAGTCTCGCCCGGGCCAGGGCAGCACGTTCACGCTCCACCTGCCCATCGAGCCCATCCGCGAACCAGGCCGCCTCCCTCCAACCGAGCCGAACCCACCCCAGCACCTCCGGCTAGCTCGGAGAGCACCGACCTTCCACTGGCCGGCCACATCCTCCTGGCCGAGGACCACCCGGCCAACCAGCCAGTCATCGCCATGCGGCTGCGACTCGCCGGTGCCAACGTCGAGGTCGCCGACAATGGCCGCACCGCCCTCGACCTGGCCCTGAACGCACACCACCGCGGCCTACCCCTTCGATGTCATTCTGCTCGACATGCAAATGCCCGTGCTCGATGGCTACGAAACCGCACAGCTCCGCGAAAGCGGCATACCCACCCCCATCATCGCCCTGACCGCGCACGCCACCGAGGACGACCGCGAAGCCTGCTCCAGTCCGGCTGCGATGCCTACCTGAGCAGACCCGTCGAATGGAACCGCCTCTTCGCCCTCATAGCCAACCTCATCCCCAAAGCCACCCGACCCTGAACCACCCCGCCAGCAGGGGCAAGCCGAGCCCCCCCTGCCCCGAATGGCCAATCGCCACCGGCCACCTGACCTGGGCTCCGGGTAATACGGACCGCGCCAGTTTGTACTGTCTGGATCCATGACTTTGATTTCATCTACTTCAAATCGATGCGTGCGCACGCTGAAGTGAGACCATTTCGCGATACGCACCGTCTGCCTCCATCAGCTCTCGTGTCACCCTCCTCGACGATCCGGCCCGCCTCCAGCACCAGGATCCGGTCGGCGTGCCGGATCGTGCTGGCCGGTGCGCGATCACGAACGAGGTCCGGCCGCGGAGCAGCTCGGCGAGGCTCTGCTGGATCAGGCGTTCGCTCTCGGTGTCGAGGTTGCTGGTGGCCTCGTCGAGGATGAAGATCCGCGGGTCGGCCAGCACGGCGCGGGCGATCGCCAGCCGCTGCCGCTGGCCGCCGCTGAGCCGCACGCCGCGCTCGCCGATCAGGGTGTCGTAGCCGTCGGGCAGCGCGCTCGATGAACTCGTCGGCGTTGGCGAGCCGCGGCGGCGTCCGCGATCCGCTCCGGCGAGGCCCAGCGGTCGCCGTAGGCGATGTTCTCGGCGATCGTGCCGTCGAACAGGAAGACGTCCTGCTCGACGATGCCCAGCAGCCGGCGGTAGCTCTCGACGTCGATGTCGCGGAGGTCGACGCCGTCGAGCCGCGATCGCGCCCGCGGTCGGGTCGTAGAACCGGGCGATCAGGTTGCAGAGCGTCGTCTTGCCCGCAGCCGCTGCGGCCCACCAGGGCGATCGTCTCGCCGGGCTCGACGTCGAGGTCGATGTCGCGGAGCACCGGCGCGTCGGTGCCGGGATAGGCGAAGCGCGACGTCGTCGAGGCGTGATCCGGCCGGCGGTCACGCCTTGCTCTCGCCACGGGTGCCGCCGGTGGCTCGGCCATCTCGCGCGGCTCGGCCAGCAGGTCGAGCACGCGGTCGAAGCCCGCGAGGTTGTTCTGAAGCTGGGTGACGCTGGTGGCCAGCACGGCCACGGCTCCAGCAGCATGGCCAGGTAGACCAGGAACATCATCAGGTCGCCGAGCGAGAGCGGCCCGTCGATGGACCTGGAGCCCGCCGTAGAGCAACAAGCGCGCCCGAGGCCAGCGGCAAGCAGCAAGTCCCAGAGCAGCTCGATCAGCCGCGACCAGCCACCAGGCGTAGAGCTCCTGCCGGGCCATGAAGTGGTTCTGCCCCGACGAACCGCGCCGCCTCGCTCCGCTGGCGGCCGAAGGCGCGGACACGCGCATGCCGCCGAAGACCTCGGTCGTGCTCGCTGTCGATCTCCTGGCGCTGCTTGCGGACGTCGCGGAAGACGGGCGGATGCGGCGGTTCCAGGCCAGGTCCGAATCGTAGACGCCGCCGGCACCAGCAAGCAGCGCGCCGAGCAGCAACCGCCAGTCGACCCAGGCCAGCACGACCAGGCCGCCGACGAGCTGCACGACGGCCCGCCAGGGGTTGTAGAGCATGCTGAAGATCAGCTCGCCGACGCCGCCGGCGTCCTCGCGGAGCAGGCTCGACGCCCCGCCGGACTTGAGCTGGTAGACCCGGTGCAGCGGCAGCCGCATCGCGTGCTCGAAGACCTTCGTCCGCACCGCGACCTGCACGCGCTTGGTGGTCCGCGTCGCCAGCCATCGGCTCCGCAAAACCGATCGCCGTGCCGATCACCGAGACGACGAAGACGACGACCACCAGCGCGATCAGCCGGGCACGAGGCTCGGCCGGCACCGGCACCCCAGCCAGCATCGGACCCCGGCATCGACCACCCCAGCAACACGTTGTCGATCGCAATCTTCGTGGCCGCCGGCGGCATCAACTTCAACAGCGTGCCCACCGACAGGATCGCCAGCACACCAGCACCAGCCCCCAGCTCCCCGCCAGCGCCCGGCTCAGCTCGACATACAACGGACCCAGCGTCCGCGAACGCGTCGTCGGCCGGTCGCCATGCCGGCCGCCGCCCATCCGCTCCGGCGCGGCCAACGACCGCTCCCCACGGATCCGCCGGAACCGCTGCCTGCTCCCCACCCACACGCTCTCACCCTTCACGGATCCGTTCACTCAACGCAGGAACTCCCCCAAAACCGTCATCCGTCGCTCCGTTTGAACCCCCTCCTCCACGGCGAACGCCCCACACCCCGGGCCGCCCGCCACTCTACTCCAGCAATACAT